>JBGGNG010000082.1:0-14901 GCA_041287635.1 Actinomycetota bacterium
CCTCAGGGCCGCTACACGGTGCTTGGAGATGACGGCGCCCCCGTCGGCACCGAGGCCTTCCGCTGCGCACCGGGGCCGATGGGCTGGCGCTACTTCAGCGACGTGCAGGCCGACGATCCGTCGCCGCACCGCGAGATCGTCGACGTGGCGGTCGGTGCCGACTGGCGCATCGCCCGCGTCCGTATCGACACGGGCGAGCACCACGTGCTGCTCGAGCCTCGGGGCGACGCGCTGGTGGGGTTCCGTGACGGTCTCGAGATCGAGATCCCATACGGCCCCGACGTGCACCTCGACTACTTCACGCCCGCGACGAACCTCATAACGACGAAACGGCTCGACGACACGGCGGAGATCGACGTCGTGTTCCTCGCACCCGTGACGATGGAACCTTCGCGCGAGCGTCAGCGGTACGAGTTCGGCGGCCCGGACGAGGTCGAGACGCCGAGCGGACGGTTCTCGGCGACGCGCTGGACGTTCACGGCGCTCGATTCCGGCTGGACCGCCGAGCTGTGGGTCGCGGGCGACGTCGTCGTCGCCTACGACCGGCTGTTCGAGCTCACGGAGTACGAGGCCGGGGCGAGCGGCGCTCATCCCCTGACGTGACGAAGGCCGGCCCCGGAGGGCCGGCCTTCCACGGGCATCTCGTCGGATCGGGCTCAGCCGACCTTGATCGCCTCGAGGTCGATCACGATGTCGACCTTCTTGCCGACGAGGAGTCCGCCGGTCTCGACCGCGACGTTCCAGGTCAGGTCCCAGTCCTCGCGCTCCACGGTCGTGGAGGCCTCGGCGAAGATCTTCGTGTTGTCGAAGGGGTCCTTGCCCCATCCGTTGAACTCGCCCTTCAGCGTGATCGGCTTCGTCACGTCCTTGACCGTGAGGTCGCCGTCGAGCTCGAAGCTCGTGTCGCCGGTGTGACGGATCGCCGTCGAACGGAACGACATCACCGGGTACTCGTCGCTCTCGAAGAAGTCGGCGCTCTTGAGGTGGCTGTCGCGCTGCTCGAAGTTCGTCTGCACGCTGCCCGTCTGCACGTCGACCTGCACGCTCGAGGACTCCGCCGTCTCGCCGACCTCGATCGTGCCCGAGAACTCCGTGAAGCGGCCGCGGGTCTTGGTCAGCATGTGGCGCGCGACGAAACCCACCTCGGTGTGGCTGGCGTCGAGCTCGTACGTGCCGGCGGGCGGGTAGGACACGCCTGTGATCTCCTGCGCTACCTGGGCCATGGTGCCTTCCTCCTCTGACTCCGCTCGCCGTCCCTCACGGCGATGCATACCGTGACTAACGGTTCCTAAGGTACTATCTATTCCTGAGTACCTCAAGTTCTGAAACCATGCGTCGATGGCAGACATACCCGCAGAGGGCGAATACGATGCCCGCGGGCCGGAGGAGTGGGGACACGATGACCGACGAAGCACCGCTCTGCGAGCACTTCCAGCGGGCCGCCGAGCTGATCGGCAAGCGGTGGAACCCGCAGGTCGTGCGCGCTTTGCAGACGGGCTCCGCACGCTTCGGCGACCTCAAGCACGCCGTGCCGAACATCTCGGATGCAGTCCTCAGCGAGCGCCTGAAGGAGCTGGAGGCGGAAGGCATCGTGACGCGCGACGTCACGCCTTCGACCCCCGTGCTGATCGAGTACCACCTGACGGACCGCGGCCGCGACCTCACGAAGGTCATGGAAGAGCTCGCTGCATGGGCCGAGCGGTGGTCGAACACGCCCGAGCCCGTGTGAGTCGATGATGAGCGATGGCACCTGGCTGCCGACCGGGAGCCGCGACGATCTCATCGAGGCCAAGGCCGCCCGGGTCGCCGTGGGCGATGCCACGGTGCTGTTGGTCCGCTCAGGCGACCGCGTCTTCGCGATCGGGAACAGGTGCACCCACCAGGGCGCCCCGCTCGACCGGGGGCCGGTGAAGATCTCGGGCTCCCTCGCCACGGTCACCTGCCCGGCTCACGGCAGCGTCTTCAGGCTGGAGGACGGGAAGGTGATGCGGGGGGCCCGCGATGAAGCCCGTCGACGCCTACGAGACCCGGGTCGTCGAGGGCACGGTCGAGGTTCGTCCTCGCGGCTGAGGGTGCCCGATCACGCCCTCCAGCCGGAGGGCGGTGGGTCACGTCGATGTCGTGACGACCTCACCGACGGACTCCGTGCCCGGCGTCGCGAAGATGGAACGCTTCACCGCGGCCACGATGAACAGGATCACGGCCGCGTAGGAGATGAAGCCCTGCAGTCCCTGCGCGGCTGAGACGTCACCATCGCTCCCCATGAACGTAAAGTCCCACAAGGGGCGTGGAGCACGATCGGGACGAGCAGGGTGCCCGTCGAGCGCCGGGCCGCATAGAGCACGCTGCCGAACACGAACGCGAAGACGATCTGCTGGAGCGTGGGACCGACGTCCTGGCCGAGCACGATGTTCGCGCCGTGGAGCAGACCGAACAGGAGCGACGACCAGAACCAGGCGCCCACCTCGCCCATGCCGCCTCGCAGAGCCGTGAGCACGAGGCCGCGCGTGAGCGTCTCCTCGGCGATGCCGACGGCGATCGTCCCGACCAGCAATCAGACGATGAACGAAGCGTGGCGGTCTCCCCGATCCGCCGTCGCGAGACCCGCGACGATGCCGAGAGCCAAGAAGGCCGGGATCAGCAAGTTCCATCGCGGCGACCGCTCGTCGTCACGGAACACCGGCCGCCACCACCCGAGGAAGGCGGTGAGCCCCAGCAGCACCGCCGCGCCGACCCAGACGGGGATCACGATCGCCCGGAGCACGTTGCTCGTCGAATCGGCGACGTCGTCGTAATCGACGCCGCTCGCGAGGAACGCCAAGGTGAAGAGCACCACGTAGCCGACGAAGATCGCGACGCCCACGCTCGGGCGTGGCTCGACGCGCATGGTCTCGATCCGTTGGCTCATCTACCCGCTCCTCCTCCGGTAGAAGACAGGAGTATCCCGGGCGGCCTCTTCGTCGGCAGCCTCGAACCCATGCGTCCCAACGTCACCACCGAGTAGCATCGCCCGCGTGCTGGCCTCGAGACACGGAGTCGCGACGATGCTCGTGCGTTGCGCTCTCGCCCTGGTCACGTGTGTCGTGACCACCCCGGTCTCGGGAGCGAGTGCCCAGGAGGTCGAGCGCGCCTGGGTGCCTCCCGCCTACCTGATGTGGCGAACCGGAGGACTCCCGACAGGTCTCACGCCCGAACTCGACGGGCTCCGGGGCACCGAGCACGTGGTCGTCGTCTCGGGCGACACGCTCTGGATGTCGCACTCGGTCCGCGCCGACGGGACCGTGGTCGACCGTCGCAAGGGTCTGTACCGCATCCCGGTCGAGGTGATGTCGACGTCGGCCCGTGACATGGCCCCGTTCCTGCCGCCTGCGTGGCGCGACGCCGTGGTGGACGCGTGGCGCGACGGCCGCGGCGTGCTCGGCGAGTCGAGCGCGGCCCTGCGCCGACTCGGCGTGGGCGACCGCTTCGTGTTCGGACGGAACCGCATCACCGTCGGCGCGATCGTGCCCGACGAGGTCGTCGCCTGGAGCGAGCTGATGGTCTCGGGCGAGGTCGGCCGATCCCTCGGCGTGCGACACGCCCGGTTCGCCCTGATGGACATGCGCACCGCCCCCTCCGAACGCGAGCTCGCCCGGCGTATCGCTCACCTGCTCGCGCCCGGCTACCCTCCACGGGTGCGCCGTCCGGGCCACGCGTGGTTCCGTCGGCAAGGAGACTCCGTGTGGCCGCCCGTGCTGATGAAGCGTGGGTTCGGCGAATTCCGCGCCTACCCCGATCCTCGCCGCCCCGGATACCTGCGCATGCAACCGGCCTTCGTCCGCGACAACCTGGCGACGCGCCGGGTGCCGCTGCTCGGCCGGTTCTCGTGCCACGAGCGGCTGTTCCCACGCTTGATCGCCGCGATGCGTGAACTGCGCGAGCGGGGCCGAGGCGAGGCGATCCGGAACTTCGCCGGTTGTTACAGCGCGCGCATGGTGATGCGACGGCCGAACGGTGCGATCTCACATCATTCATGGGGTGCAGCGGTCGACATCAACTCGCTCACTAACCCCTACGGGTCGGATCCGCGTCAACCCGCGGTCCTCGTGAGGGTGATGCGTGAGCGTGGCTTCGCCTGGGGTGGACGCTGGACCGTTCCCGACGGCATGCACTTCGAGTTCGTCGATATCCCGGGCGTGCCGTAGGAAACGGCTCCGCCTCAGGCGATCAGTACCAAGGCCCACGGCAGCGCGGCCCCGATCGCGAACGCCACGATCACGAGGGGCTTCGATGACTGCCGGCTTTCGTCCCTGCCTGCGGCGACCGCCATGATCAGCAGCCCCGCCGCCACGAGCAGCAGCAGCCCCACCGAGAAGAGGGCGAGCACGCCCAACGACAGCAGGATGCCCGTACCGCCGGCTGCCGCCAGGTGGCGTCGCTCCGGCGTGCGCAACACCGCAGCCCCGATCGAGCACGCGGTGGCGAGCACGAACAACGCGAGCACCGCCCCCACCCGGGCGCGGTCGTTGCCCGACTCGTTCGCGATCAGCCAGACATAGAGGACGGTCGTGCCGCCCACGATCGCCGCGGCGCCCAGCGCCCAGGATCGCCCGGGGAAGGCTCGCGCCCGACTCGACGTCATGCACCCATCGCGTCGTCGGCGATCGAGAGTACGTCGTCGATGATCTCGAAGCCCTCCGCGAGCTGTTCCTCGGTGATGCACAGCGGCGGGTTCGTCATGATGCCGTTGAATCGCACCATCGTGAAGAGGCCGCGGTCGAGCAACGCCCGGTTGACCGATGCCATCGTCTCGTTCAGCACGTTGAAGGGGCTGAGCGGTTCCATCGTCTCGCGGCTCTTCACGAGCTCGACGATGCCGAACAGGCCGAGGTTGCGGACGCGGCCGACGCTCGGGTGCTTCTCCGTGAGCTCCTCGTGGTGGCGGGCCATCACCTCACCCATGCGCCTGGCGTTCCCGACGAGGTCGTCTTCCTCGAGCACCTCGATCGCTGCGAGCGCGGCGGCGCACGAGAGGGGATGCGAGTTGTACGTGAGTCCGCCCCAGAACACGTGCTCGTCGAAGTGGGCGGAGATGTCGGGCGATATCGCGAGCGCGCCCAGCGGCAGGTACGACGACGTGAGGCCCTTCGCCGTCGACATCAGGTCGGGCACGACGTTCCAGTGGTTCACCGAGAACCACTCCCCCGTGCGACCGAATCCGGCCATCACCTCGTCGGCGATCATCACGATCCCGAATTCGGTGCAGAGCTCCCGCACGCCCCGGATGTATCCGTCGGGCGGGATCAGGATGCCGTTCGTGCCCGTGACGGGTTCCAGGATGAACGCCGCGATCGTCTCGGGACCCTCGAGCTCGATCGTCTCGCGAAGGAGCGCGAGCGAGGTCTCGGCGTCGTCGAGGCCTCGCTGCGTGCCGTGGTAGGGGTCCAGCACGTGCACGACCCCGGGCATCGGTGGGTTCTCGTTCGCCCATCGACGCGGGTCGCCGGTGAGGTTGATCGTCGCGTACGTCGCCCCGTGGTAGCTGCGGTAGCGCGCGAGCACCTTCTGCCGGCCCGTGTGCGCCTTGGCGATGCGGATCGCGTTCTCGTTGCACTCGGCGCCGCCGAGGGTGAAGAAGGACTTCTCGAGGTCTCCGGGCCACAGCGTCGCGAGCTTCTCGCCGAGCAGGGCGCGCGTCTCGTACGCCATGAACGGCGAGATGTAGGGGAGCGTCTCGGCCTGACGCGCGATCGCGTCGAGCACGCGCTTGTCGCGGTGGCCGATGTTCACGCCCATGAGCTGCGAGTTGAAGTCGAGGAAGCGCCTGCCGTCGACCGTCGTGAAGTGGACGCCCTCCGCGGATGCCACCGCCATGGGGGCTGCCTTGGACTGGGCCTGCCAGTCGTAGAGCGTGTAGCGCTTCGAGAGCTCGACGATGCGCTCGGCATCGAGCGTTCCACGGTCCTCGGTCATCACGATCGATCCTCCCTGACGGCCATCACCACTGAGCTTGGCACACGACCCGCCACTGTTTCGGCGAACGATGCGTCCGAGAGCACTGGCGGACGGTGGGTCATGCGCTCTACGCTGCGTGAACCGTTCCGGGGGAGGGAGCTTCGTGAGACGCCTCGCATCGTTCGTGGCACTCGTGATGACGTTCGCGCTGGCCGTGCAACCATCGGCGCAGGCGGAACGCGCCCAGGCGCCGTTCATCACTTCGTCTCGTCCGTACCTGATCTCCACCGATCCCGGAACAACCGTGACGCCGATCCTCACCAGTGGTGAGGTGATCGGCGGGCGACTCGGCGGGTTCCAGTTCTCCGGCGTGCCCGACGGAATCGGCGCGCACATCAGCGCCGGGAACCGCATCGAGGTGTACGTGAACCACGAGACCGCATACGAGTGGGGCGACGCGAGCGACTCCCGCGTATCGCACGTGACGCTGAACCCGAACATGCGGGTGGTCGGAGCCGACTACCTGGTCGACGGGACCGAGGGCTACCAGTACTTCTGCTCCAGCACGCTCGACTACGTGCGCGGTACCCCGTGGTACTTCACCGGCGAGGAGTGGATCGGCGCGCCGAAGGGCGGCATCTCGATCGCGGTGAACACCGTGACCGGGCGCCTCGTCGAAACACCGCATTTCGGGTTCCTGAATCACGAGAACGTGGTGCCGATCAAGGGGCTCGACCGGTCGATGGTCTACCTCGCCGAGGACTCCTTCCGATTGGAGTCCCAGGCCTACGCCTACTACAGCGACTCGCTCGCCAAGGCGATCCGCGGCAAGGGCAGCTTCACGGTGTGGGTGCCCGATGACCAGGGCGACGGCAACCCCTCGGCCGACGACATCGCCGTCGGCGACTCGCTCGACGGGCGATTCGTCTCGATCCCCCACGCAGCGCGGTACTCGGGCCGTGAGCTCAACGAGGTCGCCGAGGGGCTCGGCTCCTTCAACTTCATCCGCATCGAGGATGCGGCCCACGACCCCGGCAACCCGGGCGTGATCTATCTCTCCGACACGGGCGCGAACAGGGCCGAGTCGAAGAGCGGGCGTCTGTACTCGCTGACGGCCGACCCCGCGAACCCCCGCAACGCGACACTCGAGGTGGTCCTGGACGGCGACGCCGGCGACGACCTCGTGAACCCCGACAACCTCGGCATCAACGAGACGACGCTCGTGATCCAGGAGGACCGGAACAAGACCTCGTCGGGCTACGCGCGCGTTCACACCTACGACCTCGGCACCGGCACTCTCACCGCCGTCGCACGGCTCGACCCGTCGCAGCACGCGATCGATGTGGGCGGAGGGCCGGGCGTGTGGGAGTCGAGCGGCGTGGTCGACGTGAGCGAGTTCTACGGTGACGGCTACTGGCTGCTCGACGTGCAGGCCCACTACGCGTACGTGCCGCAGCAAGGCCCTGACCTGGAGATCAACTCCGGACGGGGTCAGCGGGGTCAGCTGTTACTCGTGCACATCGCGGGCACGTAGAGCCGCAAGCGCGCTCACGAGCAGGAGCGCAGCGCCTCGTCGATCGCGGCGACGATCAGGTCCGTCTCGTCGGCGGTGACGACGAGCGGCGGACGCACCTTCAGCACGTTGTCGTGGGGTCCGGTCGATCCGATCAGCACGCCCCGGTCGCGCACGGCATCGAGCATCCGCGCAGCCAGCTCGGGGTCCGGCTCACCGTCGTCGCGCACGAGCTCCACGCCCAGCAGCAAGCCCCGCCCGCGCACGGCGGTGATCCGCTGGTGATGCTCCCTCAGCGCTTCGAGACCGGCCCGCAAGTGGGCGCCGACCTCGCCCGCACGCGCGATAAGGTCCTCGTCGCGGATCACGTCGAGCACCGCGAGTCCCGCCGCGGCGGCGACCGGATTGCCGCCGAACGTGCTGAAGAACTCCGCTTGGCCGGCCAGTCGGTCGACGTCGGCACGGCGAGCGATCACGGCGGCGACCGGATGTCCGTTGCCCATCGGCTTGCCGAGGGTGACGAGATCGGGTTCGAGGCCGCAGGCCACGAACGACCAGAGGTGCTCACCTGTGCGGCCGTAGCCGGCCTGCACCTCGTCCGCCACGACGAGCGCGCCGGCCGCGTTCGCCGCGCGGGCGACCTCGGCGTGGTAGTCGCGCCCGGCCACGAGCACGCCGTCGCTCGTGTACGCCGTGTCCAGGAAGAGCGCCGCCGGGCGATGTCCACGTATCGCGAGACGCTCGATCGCGTCGCGGACCGGTTCCGCGGTCGCGGCTGCTCCGTGCGCGGGAGGCGCGAACGTCTCGACGTGATCGGGACGCCACCCTCCACGCCACTCCTCGGGCGAGAGCGCCGTCGATGCCGTCGTCACGCCGTGATAGGCGTGGTCGGTCACGAGCCCGCCGTCGTTGCCCGTCGCCACGGCCGCGAGACGCCACGCGAGGTCGGTCGCCTCGCTCCCGGCGTTCAGGAACATCACGGTGTCGAGGCCCGAGCCTTCCGGCATCGATGCCACGAGCCGCTCGGCCAGCTCGATCGCCGTCGGATGCAGGTACCGCAGGTTCGTGTTGAGGGTCCGGGCCTGGTCCGCGATCGCGTTCGCGACCCGAGGGTGCGCGTGCCCGACGACCGGCACGTTGTTGTACGAATCCAGGTAGCGACGGCCGTCGACGTCCTCGAGCCAGACACCGCGCCCACGAACCAGGTGCAGTGGGGTCGAGTACGTGAGCGGCGCCAGCGCTGTGCCGAACACCTCCGCGCGACGAGCGACGAGCTCGGCGGTCGGAGGTAGATCGGGCGGCGCCCCGAAGCGCCGGGCCGTCTCGTCGAAGCCGAGCTCGGCGAACTGCTCGAGCATGCTCCAGGCGTTGCGATCCCAGCTCTGGATGTATCGCGCGTTCTCGGGGAACCGCTCCACGCGCCACGCCGAGATCGTGACGGTCAGGGCGATGCGCGCGCAGAGCGTGTCGGCGAGCAGCGCGCGCTCGACCGACTCGAGTGGCGTGACCGACGTGTACCCGTCGAGCAGGGCGGCGGCCGCACGGAACAGCTCGTCGCCCTGGCGGATCGACAACACCGAGTCGAGGGCCGAGACAGGGTCGGCGAGCAGCGCCGTGTGCGACATGTCGCCGAAGTCCACGATGCCCGTGATGCGCCCGCCGTCGTCGAGGAGCGCGTTGTCGAGCGTGAGGTCGCCGTGCATCACCTGCGCGCGCAGCCCAGGCCAACGCGGCAGCACTCGTTCCTCGAATCGGTCGAACACCCTGCGCACGAGCGCCCGTCGATCGTCATCCTCGATCGACGCGGTCATGGGTCGGAGCGTCAGGCAGTGCTCGACGTTCCAGAGCAGCACCCGGTCGGCGGCGGGGTGAAAGAACCCCCGCAGCGCCCGGCCGAGCCTCGCGAGCGTCTCGCCGTAGGCCCACAACGCTCGGTGGTCGAGGTCGATGCCGTCGGTCGAGCCGTGCCCCGGCATGAACGCCGACATGCGCACCATGTGACTCGTGCCACGTTCCTCGTCACGCACGGCGGCGATGTAGACATCGGGGTCGCCTTCCGTCGGAAAGGGCGCCGCGACCGGCAGCGACGGGTCGACCCGCAGCGCGTGTCGCGCGGCCCCGACCTCCATGTCGAGCACGTCGGGCCGTTCCCCGGCGTTGGAGATCTTGAAGATGCGAGCCTCGCCGTCATGGCCGCGCAGCAGGAAGTTCTGGTCGCGCTCGCTCTCGAACCGCCGCTCGACCTCGCCGTCGAACCCGAAGGTCTCGCGGGCGAGCGTGGGCACTTCGGCATCGTCGAACCGCGGGGGATCGGCCGTGAGCACGCCCGTCAGCTCCTCGGGCACTCCGTCGGTCGACGTCGAGGCGTGGTCGGTCGTCACGCCGGTGAGTCTGCCTCGCGGGCCAGCTCGGCGTACAGGGCCGAATGATCGCGGTCGCCGTCGCCGGCGTCGACGGCCTTCTGGAGCTGCTCGGTGACGACCGCGAACGATGGGATCGGCGTCACGGTCTCGGCGGCGGCTCCCTCGATGATGCGGGCGTCCTTGCGATGCAGCCTGATGCGGAACCCAGGATCGAAGGTCCGGTCGAGCATCCGCTGGCCGTGGACCTCGAGGATCTTCGAGCCGGCGAACCCGCCGAGCAACGCCTCGCGCACCTTGGTGGCGTCGACCCCGGACCGTTCCGCGAGCAGCAGGGCCTCGGCGACCGCCTCGATCGTGGCCGCGACCACGAGCTGGTTGCACGCCTTGCACACTTGTCCCGCCCCGCTCGGCCCGACGTGCACGATGCTCTTTCCCAAGGCGTCGAAGACAGGGGTCGCGCGCGCGAAGGCCGCGTCGTCGCCCCCGACCATGATCGAGAGCGCCGCGTCGATCGCACCCCGCTCGCCTCCGCTCACGGGGGCATCGAGCATCGCGACACCCTTGTCGGAGAACGCCGCCGCCATCGTCCGTGTCGGCCCGGGGTCGATCGAGCTCATGTCGATCACGAGAGAGCCCTCGGAGGCACCCTCGATCACGCCGCCCGCACCCACGAGGACCTGCTCGACGTCGGCTGTGTCAGGCAGCATCGTGATCGTGATGTCGCTGCCTGCGGCCACCGACGCCGGGCCATCGGCCCGGACCGCGCCGGCCGCCACCACCTCGTCGACCGGGCCCTGGCCGCGGGAGTGCACCGCCACGGGGAAGCCGGCCGCGAGCAGGTTCCCAGCCATCGGCTTGCCCATGATGCCGAGCCCGATGAACCCGATGCGCTCGCCCACGGTCAGTCCTCCATCGCGGCGTCGGCGATGTCGAGCGCCCGGTCGATGATCGCGAAGCCCTCGGCCAGCTGCTCCTCGTTGATGCACAGGGGCGGGTTCGTCATCACATTCCACCACCTGATGAACGTGGCGAGCCCGTTGTCGATCAGGAACCGGTTCACCTGCTGCATCGTCTCGTTCATCTGGTTGAAGGGACTGAGCGGCTCGAGCGTCTCCCGGTTCTTCACGAGCTCCAGGATGCCGAACAGCCCGATGTTGCGGGAGCGGCCGACGCTCGGGTGCTTCGCCGCGAGCGTGTCGTGGTGCGCGCGCATCACCGGTTCGAGCCGCTTGGCGTTGCCGACGAGGTCGTCGTCCTCGATCACCTGCACCGCGGCGATCGCGGCCGCCACGCCGAGAGGATGCGTGTTGTAGGTCAGCCCGCCCCAGAACACGTTCTCGTCGAAGTACTCGGCGACGTGCGGCGCGAGGCCGACGGCGCCGAGCGGCGCGTACGAGGAGGTCAGCCCCTTCGCGGTCGTGATGATGTCGGGGACGACGTCCCAGTGGTTCACGGCGAACCACGCACCCGTGCGGCCCCACCCGCACATCACCTCGTCGGCGATCAGCATGATGCCGTGGCGCGTGCAGAGCTCGCGCACGCCCTGCAGGTAGCCGTCGGGCGGGATCAGGATGCCGTTCGTGCCGGTGACCGGCTCGAGGATGAACGCCGCGATCGTGTGGGGCCCCTCGAGCTCGATCGTCTCCTCGAGCAGGGCCAACGCGGTCTGCGCATCGTCGACCTCACGCTGCGGCCCGTGGTACGGATCGAGCACGTGCACCACGCCGGGCATCGGCGGCTGCTCGTTGGGCCAGCGACGCGGGTCGCCGGTGAGCATCATCGTCCCGTAGGTCGAGCCGTGATAGCTGCGGTACCGGGCGAGCACCTTCTGGCGTCCGGTCACCATCTTCGCGATCTTCACCGCGTTCTCGTTCGCCTCGGCCCCGGCCAGCGTGAAGAACGTCTTCTCGAGGTCGCCGGGCCAGAGCTCCGCGAGCTTGCGCCCGAGGATCGCCCGGCCCTCGAACGCCTGGAACGGCGAGATGTACGGCAGCTTCTCGGCCTGGCGGGCGATCGCCTCCGTCACGCGCTTGTCGCCGTGGCCGATGTTCACGCCCATCAGCTGCGAGCTGAAGTCGAGCCAGCGTCGGCCGTCGACCCCGTACATGTAGACGCCCTCCGCCCGGTCGATCGCGAGCGGCGACGCCTTCGACTGCGCTTGCCAGTCGTAGAGCGTGTACCGCTTCGAATCGGCGACGATCTGCTCGGCGGTGAGCGACGCGACCTCGGTTGCCATGGCGCTGGTCCTCTCTCGTCAGGAAGTGGTGACGTCGGCGATCGGTGCCCCGGCCTCGGCCGCGATCTCGGCGGCGCCGGCCTCCGAGCCCACGACGTAGCTGTGCTCCGCGGCCCAGTGCAGCATCACCTGCTGGCCGGGACGGGGCTCGTCGGCGCCGACCTCGTCGTTCAGCCGGTGCACGGTCAGACGCTCGCCGGTCGGCAGCAGCACGATCATCTGGGTGACCGATCCGAGGTACACGACGTCGACCACCGTGCCGCCGACGTGACAGGCTCGATCGCCGACCTCGCCGGTCGACAGCTTGATCCACTCGGGACGCACCGTGATCGTCGCGTCGCCGGAGGCGCCCTCGGGGGCCACGGCGAGGATGCGCTGGCCGTCACCCAGATCCATCGTGAGCAAGCCGTCGTCGCGGCGGTCGACCCGGAGCTCGATCAGGTTCGACGTGCCGATGAAGCCGGCCACGAACGCGCTCGCGGGTCGCTGGTACAGCTCCTTCGGCGTCGCGAGCTGCTCGACCACCCCGCCGTTCATCACGGCGATCCGGTCGCTCATCGTCATCGCCTCTTCCTGGTCGTGGGTGACGTAGACGAACGTCGTGCCGGTGCGCTGCTGCAAGTCCTTCAGCTCGAGCTGCATCTCCTTGCGCAGCTTCAGGTCCAGCGCGCCGAGCGGCTCGTCGAGCAGCAGGGCGGCCGGGCGGTTCACGAGCGCACGCGCGAGCGCGACCCTTTGCTGCTGCCCACCGCTCAGCTGACCCGGGCGACGGTCCTCGAACCCGTCGAGGCGGACCGTTCGGATCGCCTCGGCGACACGCTCGCGCGTCTCCTCGCGCGACCACTTCTTGATCTTCGGGCCGAACGCGACGTTCTCCCCCACCGTCATGTGCGGGAAGAGCCCGTACGCCTGGAAGACCATGTTCACGTTGCGCTTCGGGGGTGGTACGTGCGTCACGTCCGCGCCCTGCAACACGATGCGCCCGGCGTCGGGCGCCTCGAAGCCCGCGATCATGCGCAGGGTCGTGGTCTTGCCACAGCCGCTCGGCCCGAGCATCGAGAAGAACTCGCCGCCCGGGATCGTGATCGAGACGTCGTTCACCGCGACGACGTCGCCGAACCGCTTCGTGACGGCTTCGACCAGGATCTCCCCGGCGCGGCCGCCTCCGTCGTGCGTGGTCGATGCGCTCATGACTCGATCCTGTTCAGTCGGGCGAGCCGGTAGGCGACGAGCGCCAGCAACACCGACATCGCGAGCAGCAAGAAGTTCAGGGCGGAGCCAACCCCCCAGTCCCCCTGGCCGAGGATCAGGTCGCGCACGCGCTGGCCCATCATGTAGGACCCGGTTCCCCCGACGATGTCGGAGGTCACGAAGTCGGTGAGCATCGGGATGTACACCAGGATCATCGCGACGAAGATGCCCGGCGCCGCGAGCGGGATCAGGATCTTGCGAGCCTGCTGCCACCACCCCGCGCCGAGATCGGTCGCGGCCTCGAACGTCGCGGGCTCGATCGCCTTCATCGCCGCGTAGATCGGGATCGTCGTGTACGTGATGTACGTCGTCGAGAGCGTGAGGATCACCGCGAACTGGCTGTACAGCAGCCACTCCACCGGCGGTCCCGGGATCAGCCAGTTGAGGATGCCGTTGCGACCCAGGATGACCTGCCAGGCGTAGACCTTCACGACAGGCGCGAGCTCGTCGGCGAGCACGAGCGCCAGCAGCAGGAACAGCTCCCACTTCCCGGCCTTGAAGACCATGAAGTAGGCGAGCGGGATCGCGACCAGCAGCATCGCGATCATCGCCGTGGTCGCGATCGTGAACGTGGTCCAAGCGATGTGCGGGTTCAGCGGGTTCGTCAGCACCTCGACGTAGTGATCGAGCGTGTAGCCGCTGTCGACGCGCGGGGGGAACTTCACCACGCTCATCTGCACCATGATCAGGAACGGCACGAGGAACAGCACGATCAGCAGCGTGACGGGCGCGAACAGGATGCCGAACGCGCCGCGGGCCCCGCCGGGCCGTCGAGGGCCCCGCCGAGCGCGGCCGGTGTCGTCGGAAGCGCCGATCCCGACGCCGAGCGTCTCCTGCAGCTCCGCCATCGCTACGTCCTCGCCGCCGCTGCGACCGCCTCGGTGCCCGCGATCATGTCCTTGGTCGCCTGATCGCCGCTCCTCATCCGCATCAGCTTGAGCGCGAACCAGATCAGCACGACTTGCGCCGCCGAGATCAGCGCGGAGATCGCGTTCACGATCGCGGTGTGGTCGGGGCTGCGCACGTTCGAGTACACCCAGACGGGGAACGTCTGCTGGAAGCCGAGCGTGAACGCGCTGATCTCGTAGTTGTTGAACGACCACGCGAACGCGAAGATGCCTGCGGCCGCGAGCGCCGGGCCGATGTGCGGCAGGATGATGTGCCGCAGCACCTGCAACCGCGAGCACCCGAGGTCGATCGCCGCTTCCTCCTGCACCTTCTGGAACCGGAAGAGCTGCGCGGCCACGATCGCCGTCACGAGCGGGAACGTGCACACGGTCTGGGTCATGACGACGGTCTTCAGGCTGAGGTCGATGTCGGCGCGGGCGTATCCCATCAGCGCGGCGATGCCGATGATCAGCCACGGCAGCACGAGCGGCGCGCCGACGAGCCCTCCGATCACCGCCCTGCCGTGGAACCGGAACCGGGTGAGCCCGAATGCCGCGAGCGTGCCGAGCACGAGGCAGAGCGGCGCCACGACGAACGCGACGGCGAACGAGTTCGCGAGCGCCTTGCGGAGCGTCGGGTCGGACAACGCCTCGCCGTACCACTTCATGGTCAGGCCCTCGAGCGGGAAGGCCAGCACGTTCGAGTCGTTGAACGAG
>JBGGNG010000083.1:0-53985 GCA_041287635.1 Actinomycetota bacterium
GGAGGTCGACGCGCCGCCCGAGCTGGTCTACCGGGCCTTCACCGAGCCGGACCTGCTCGTGCAGTGGCTCGGGCCGCGCCGGCTCACGATGAAGATCGACCGCTTCGACGTGCGCGACGGCGGCTCGTGGCGGTACGTCCACATGGAAGAGGACGGCACCGAGTACGGGTTCCACGGCGTCTTCCACGGCGAGCCGTCGCCGCAGGGCATCGTGCAGACGTTCGAGTTCGAGGGCTACCCGGGTCACGTGCAGTTGGATACCGCGACCTTCGAGGAGGTCGACGGCGCGACGGTGGTCCACCTCAACTCGGTGTTCCAGACGGTCGAGGACCGCGACGGCATGCTGCAGTCCGGCATGGAGACCGGCCTGAACGAGGGCTTCGAGCAGCTCGACGAGCTGCTCGCCAAGCCGACCACCTGAGTCCGTCGACGACAATCACGAGGAGGACATCACGATGCAGAAGATCACTCCGTTCCTGTGGTTCGATAGCCAGGCTGAGGAGGCGGCGACCGTCTACGTCTCGCTCTTCGACGATGCCGAGATCACCGGAATCTCGCGCTACCCCGAGGGCGCACCAGGACCGACCGACGAGGTGATGACGGTCAGCTTCCGCCTGGCGGACCAGGAGTTCACGGCGCTCAACGGCGGTCCCCAGTTCTCGTTCACCGAGGCGGTGTCGTTCGCCGTGGCCTGCGAGGACCAGGAGGAGGTCGACCGGCTGTGGGATGCGCTCATCGAGGGCGGCGGCGAGCCCAGTCAGTGCGGGTGGCTGAAGGACCGCTTCGGTCTCAGTTGGCAGATCGTTCCCACTCGGCTGTACGAACTGCTCGACGACCCCGACCCGGCGCGGGCGCAGCGGGCCATGCAGGCCATGCTGCAGATGGGCAAGATCGAGATCAAGGGGCTGGAAGACGCGGCCGATGCCGCCTGAGCCCCGTGTCGAGCCCGACAGGGAAGGAACGACCCGAGCCATGGACATGAAGCTCGAGCTGCTGCCGGTGCCGGTGACCGACGTCGACCGTGCCAAAGCCTTCTACAGCGAACGATGCGGTTTCGTCGTCGACGTCGACCACAGCCCGACCGAGGACTTCCGCATCGTGCAGCTGACCCCTCCCGGGTCGGCCTGCTCGATCATGATCGGCAAGGGAACGATCGACACCGCGCCGGGATCGGTGCAGGGCGTGCAGCTCGTGGTCGACGACATCGTGGCCGCGCGGGAGAAGTTCGCCGCGCGCGGCGTCGAGATCACCGAGGTCCGGCACTTCGAGAACGGCGAGTGGCTCGAGGGCAAGGGCGGCGACTGGAACGCATTCGCATTCTTCGACGACCCCGACGGCAACGGCTGGGCCCTGCAGGAGCGACCCGCACCCGAGTGACGAGCGGCGAACCGCCGCGAGCATCGGTCGGCGGCCACTCCGATCACGGGCCGGAGAGCTCGAGGACCGACAGATCCCCGGAGGGGTGCACGGCGCGCAGGCGCAGCCCGGCATCCGCCGCAAGCTCGCCGATCTCGATGACGCCCCGCTCGCGACCGCCGAAGTAGGCGAGCACGCGCAGGTCCATCTCGGTGCGCACGGTCTCGCCGTCGGGGCCGACCTTCTCGACGACGAGGACGAGACCCTTCGAGCCGGCGGCCTCGGCGCAGCGTCGGAGGATCGCACGCGCGGCCTCGTCGTTCCAATCGTGCAGGATCGCGCAGAGCAGGTATGCCCCGGCATCGGGCGGCAACGCCTCGAAGAAGCTGCCGACGACGGCCTCACCGCGATCGGCCAGACCCGCCGTCTCCAACGCCGCCCGTGCCGCCTCGACGGGATCGGGCAGGTCGACGACGGTGACTCGCAGCCGCGGATACGCCTGCAGCAGCGCGACCATCAGGGAGCCGCCGCCGCCCCCGACGTCGACGACGTGGCCGAGGGACCCCCAGTCGCGAGCGGCGAGGATCGCGGGCGCCCACGCCGCGACGTCGGACCCCATCTGCGACGCGTACGACGCGGCGCGCTCGGGGTCGGCCGACAGGTCGTCCCAGAACGAGCGCCCGAACCTCGCGGGGAAGGCGGCCTCCCCCGTGCGCACGGAGTGCAGCAGTTCGGTGAAAGCGAGCTCGGCTCGGCCGACGGCGCGCTCGAGGTCCAAGGCATCGCGCGTTCCCGACGGATGATCGTCGCGCAACGACTCGCCCGACGTAGACAGGGAGTACGTGCCCTCGCCATCACGAGTGAGCACCCCGACGGACACGAGGTGGCGCAGCAGCCGATCGAGGGCATCGGCGTCGACCCCCTCCGACCGCGCCAGCTCGGCGGACGTTCGCACTCCCGCGGCGATGTGATCGGCGACGTGCAGCGTGGCCGCGACCCGGATCGCCATCGGCGTGACAAGGTCCGCACGCTCCCAGAGATCGGCTCCAGGCCCTTCCTCGTTCCCCATCGCTTACCCCCCCATCCCTTGGCACAGCCTCACGCGTCGCGGAGTTGGCGGCAAACCTGCTGCGATGAGTTCCGCGCTCCGGTGCCGTCTGCCTGGGTGGATGGCGGTCATCCTGATCTTCGACGGCGCACCCGATCGCTCGGCGATCGCGACCTACTGTGATCGCGCCCAGGCTCTGCTCGAGGGCGCCGACGGTGGGCCGGTGATCTGCGACGTCAGCGCCGTCATGCGCCCCGACGCCGTCACGATCGAGGCGCTGGCCCGGCTCCACCTGACCGCGCTGAGGCTCGGGTGTCGCATCGTGCTACGCGACACGAGCGCCGAACTGGACGACCTGCTGACGTTCGCCGGCCTCTGCGACGCGATCCCGTCGGCAGCGGGGTCAGTCGTCGAGCCGGTCGGGCACCCCGAAGAGTGGGAACAGGTGGGCGGTGTCGAGGAAGAAGCTGATGCCGGCGATGCGACCGCCTGAGACCTCGAGCACCTGCAAGGCCCAGGGCTCGTGCCCACCCTGCGGGCCCGGCTTGTACTGCGCATAGGCGGGCGACCCGTTCGCCTCGGTCGCGATCAGCCGCGAGCCTCGACACCCGATACCCGGGCCCAGGCACCAGGCGGCGATGTCGTCGTGGGTCTGCAACCAGAGCGCGTAGGGCGGCATCGACCACGCCGCGTCGTCTCGAAGCAGCGACGTGAGCGAGTCCATGTCGTAGCGCTCGAACGCGTCGACGTAGCGAGCGAGGAGCGAGCGCTGGTCGGCGTCCATCGGACGCAGCGGCTCGGCGTCGGAGATCTCAGCCGCCTCGATCGTCGCGTGGGCGCGCTGCAGGGCGCTGTTGACCGAGGCGACCGACGTCTCGAGCAGCTCGGCGACCTCGGAGGCCTTCCAGCGGAAGACGTCACGCAGCACGAGCACCGCACGCTGCTTCGGCGGCAGGTGCTGGAGCGCGGCGATGAAGGCGATGCGGATCGTCTCGCGGGCCTCGGCCACCTGGGCGGGGTCGCCCTCGGCCGGCATCACACGACCGTCGGGGATGGGCAGGATCCACGTGGCCTCGGGCAAGGGCTCCCCGAGGTTCGACGCCTCCGCCGCCTGCGCGGGTCCGAGGTCGATGGGACGCGCGCGGCGTTCCTTCCCGCTCAGCATGTCGAGGCACACGTTGGTCGCGATGCGGTAGAGCCACGAGCGCAGCGCCGCGCGACCCTCGAACGCCTCGAAGCCGCGCCACGCCCGCAGCATCGTCTCCTGCACGGCGTCCTCGGCCTCGAACCCAGAGCCGAGCATGCGGTAGGCGTAGGCGGTGAGCTCGCGGCGATGCTCTTCGAGCCGCAGCTCCAGATCTTCTGGCGCGCGAACCATGGGCACCACCCTACGACCGCTCGACGACGAAGAACTCATCGTTCGACTGACCTACCCTGCTCCTATGGCACGAGGTGACATCGAGATCGAGGTCGCCGATTCGCTCGCCTCGGTGAGGACGGCGGCCCACCTGTTCGACCACTCCGTCGACGACGGCGCGACCCTGGCGTTCCTCGAGGACCGGCGGCACGTGCTGCTCCTCGCGCGGATCGACGGGTATGCGGTTGGGTTCGTCTCCGGGGTGGAGCTATCGCACCCGGACAAGCCTCGGTCGGAGATGTTCGTATACGAGCTCGGGGTCGACGAGGGCTTCCGTCGGCGCGGGGTCGCGACCACTCTCATGCGGGCGCTGATCGAGCTCGGCGACGCACGCGGATGCGGTGAGATGTTCGTGCTCACCGAGCAGGACAACGCGGCGGCGATCGCGACGTATCGCAAGTCCCTCGGCACCGCGGAACCGGCAGGCGTCATGTTCACGTGGGACTGGAGAGACCGCTGAGCATCGTGCACCTTCGCGACGTCACGCTCGACGACCTCGACCTCTACCTTCGCATGCGCTGCGATCCCGTGATGATGGCCGAGCTCGGGGGGCCGCTCCCCCGTGACGGCGTGCCGGACAAGCTTCGTCGCGACGTCCAGGCGGTCGAGCGCGACGAGTACTGGATCTCGATCGTCGAGTCCGACGACGACGAACCCATGGGCTCGGTCGTGTTGTGGCGACACGACGACCACGGCGAGGAAGAGAGCGAGATCGGCTGGATGATCCTGCCCGAGTTCCAAGGGCGGGGCATCGGCAGGGCCGCCACGGCCGCGCTGATCGAGCGCGCTCGCGCCGACGGCCGGTGGGGCGACATCCACGCATACCCGGGGGTGACGAACGCGCCCTCGAACGGCATCTGCCGCACGCTCGGCTTCGAGCTCGTCGGGACCATGGACGTCCTCGCGTTCGAGGACCGACCGCTGCGCGTGAACCACTGGCAGCTGCTCGGGGAAGCGCACCGGGCGGTGTGACGCGCTCTCGCCCGGCGGAGACCCGAGCCCCTCCGTCTAGCGTTCGTGTTCTGAGCGGGGACCGGCCACGTCGTCCTCGTGGCGGACCCGTTCGCGGAACTCCGAATGCATCGTGGATTCGAACGCGATCAGACCGACCAGCAAGGCCGTGAGCAGACCGAGGGCACCGAGCGCCGGCATCACCGCGGCGAGCGGGATCGCCGCGAGCACCAGCGCCGCCGCCACGACCCGTTGCACGAACACGTGGTGCCAGATGCGGAACCTGAACCCGACGTGTCCGAGCAGGTAGAGCGCGATGCCGCCGTACAGCGCCCAGAGCGGCAAGGTCGCCAAGGGCTCCGAGAGCTCGTAGTGACTCGTGTCCGCCACGTACTCCAGGACCTTCTTCAGCCCCAGCGATCCGAGGATGATGCCGGCGATCATGGGCAGGTGAAGGTAGCTATACGCGTCTCGGGCGAGGCGCGCTCGTTCCTCGCCCTGCGCACGCCGCAGGGCGCGCTCGGCCACGATCGCGAGCACGTCGAAGTAGGCCCACCAGAGCGACGCGGTGAGCGTGAGCCCCAGCACCGAGGCGACGATGATCGGCCACGAGATCGGGAGCTTGGCGACGCCCACGCCGATCGCCACGATCGACTCGCCGAGGGCGACGATGATGATCAGCCCGTGCCGCTCGGCGAAATGACCGGCGGAGTTGAGTCGCCACCCCGACGCGCCCGCGAGGAGCGTGCCACCGAGGTCGACGATCAGCACCGCGACCCAGGTGAGCGTCTGCGCGCGACCGTCGAGCTGCGAGGCGACGAGCAGGAGCACGGTGCTCCCCAGCACCGACGGGGCGAACCGGAGCAGCTGCCCGCGCAGCGCGTAGTCGGCGTTCTCACCCGCCGCGATCCAGAAGATCGCGAGGTGCAGCAGTCGCACCGCCAGGTAGGCGAAGGCGAACACGACCGAACCGCTGAGCCCACCCTCCAGATCGTCGAAGGATTCCGGCACGGTCAGGGCCATCACGAACATCGCGGCCATCGCGCCGAACATCGAGACGCGACCGAGTCCCTCGTCGGCCTGCACCACGTTCCCGAGCCATGCGTAGCCGACCCAGCACCACCAGAGCAGTCCCAGCACGAGCATGCCGCGCACGACCCCCCGCACCGAGAGGTCGTCGGCCATCAGGGCGGTCACCTGCGTGAGCGAGAAGACGAACACCAGGTCGAAGAACAGCTCGATCGGCGTGACCCTGGCCTCTTCCGAGACCGACTGGATGCGTGGATGCCGGTCGCTCACGGCCGCATCGTCTCACGGGTGCTGCGGGAGCTATCGTCACCGCGCACGCCCCCTCGAGGCCGAATCACCGATGATGCCCGGAGGATCCAGTCACCGTGAGGAGGCGTGTCAGGATGAGGTTCCGCGCCACGATCCAACTCGAGGGCAAGACCGCCACGGGTATCCCGGTCCCGACGAGCGTCGTCGAACAACTCGGGAGGGGGAAGCGGCCACCGGTCCGAGTCACGATCGGGGGCCACACGTACCGCAGCACGGTGGCGGCATACGGTGACGTGTTCATGCTTCCGCTCAGTGCGGAGAACCGTGACGCCGCGGGGGTCGCGAGCGGCGACGAGGTCGAGGTCGACGTCGAGCTCGACACCGAGCCGCGGACGGTCGAGGTGCCGGAGGACTTCGCGGGCGCGCTCGCGGCCGAGCCGGAGGCGAAGCGGTTCTTCGAAGGACTCTCTTACAGCCAGCAGCGATGGCACGTGCTGTCGATCGACGGGGCCAAAGCGGCCGAGACGCGGCAACGTCGCATCGACACGTCGGTCGCGATGCTGCGCGAGGGCCGCGCACGTTGACACAGAGGCTCGAACCCGTCCATACTTAACCATATGGTTCAGTCTCAGGTGCTCGACCGGACGTTCTCCGCCCTATCGGATCCGACGCGCCGCGACATCCTCGAGCGCCTGACGGCCGGGCCGGCCTCGATCACCGAACTGGCTCGGCCCTATGGCATCTCGCTGCCCGGCGTGATGAAGCACGTCCGCATCCTCGAGGGGGCCCATCTCGTCTCGACCGAGAAACGCGGACGGATCCGTGAATGCCGGGTCGCTCCTGGGTACATGGAAGACGCGAGCGCCTGGATCGAGCACTACCGACAGCAATGGGAACGCCGGCTCGATCGGCTCGACGCCTACCTCGCCGAGCAACGGAAGGGAGCACCGACGTGAGCGACGAACATCCCGAGAACGTGGTGACCGCCGAGAGCGACGACCAAGGACTCACGATCGTCCGCATCTTCGAAGCGTCGCGCGAGGAGGTCTTCAAGGCGTGGACCGAACCGAAGGCGTTCGCGCAGTGGTTCGGTGAGCACGGCTCGGACGTGCCCGCCGACGCCGCGACGCTGGACGTGCGGCCCGGCGGCGCATGGCGCGTCGTCATGCTCGTCGGCGCCGACACGGAGCTCGTGTTCTGGGGCCACTACCGCGAGGTCGACGAGCCCTCGCATCTCGTGTTGACACTGACCGACCAGGAGTTCGTGGCCGATCAGGTATTCGACGAGCTCACGGTCGACCTCGAGGATCTGGGTGACGGGCGCACCAGGATGACCTTCACCCAGCTCGGCGGGAACATGCCCGCCGCGCAGTACGAGCAGGCGCTCGCCGGATGGCTGCTCTTCTTCGAGCGCCAGCAAGATCTGCTGAAGACACGACACGACGGAGCCTGACGATGCAGACGACTTCACGATTCCGAGAGTTCGGCGGCGCCCTGCGTGGGCGGCTGATCATGCCCGACGACGACGACTACGACGACTCACGACAGCTCTTCTACGGCGGCATGGATCGTCGGCCGGCCGCGATCGCTCGGGTGGCCGACGCGGGCGACGTCGCCCGGGCGGTGACGTTCGCACGCGAGACCGAGACACCGCTCAGCGTGCGCGGGGGCGGACACAGCGGCGCCGGTCACAGCGTGATCGACGACGCGCTCGTGATCGACCTCGTCGACATGCGCTCGCTGGAGATCGATGCCGGCGAACGCGCCGCACAGGCGCAAACGGGACTCACAGCCGGCGAGTACACGGCGGCGGCGGCCGAGCACGGCCTCGCGACCGGGTTCGGCGATGCCGGCTCGGTCGGCATCGGCGGCATCACGCTCGGCGGCGGCGTCGGGTTCCTCGCCCGACCGTATGGGCTCACGATCGATTCCCTGCTCGCCGCCGAGATAGTGACCGCCGACGGGGAGGTGCTGCACGTCGACGACCAGCATCACCCCGATCTGTTCTGGGCGATCCGGGGAGGGGGCGGCAACTTCGGCGTCGCGACCCGCCTGCATCTTCGACTCCACGATGTCGGCACGGTCGTGGGGGGACTGCTCTTCCTGCCGGCCACGCCCGAGACGATCACGGCGTTCATCGCCGAGGCGCAGGCGGCGCCCGACGAGCTCACGACGATCGCGAACGTGATGCCGGCGCCGCCGATGCCGTTCCTGCCCGAGGAGTTCCACGGCTCGCTCGTGATCCTCGCGATGCTCACCCATGTTGGCGACGTCGAGGCGGGGGAACGAGCGATCGCACCGTTGCGCTCGATCGCGCAGCCGATCGCCGACATGGTGCGCCCCATGACGTATCCGGAGATGTATATGCCCGAGGAGGAGGGATACCACCCGCTCGGCGTCGTCCGATCGCTCTTCGTCGACGCGTTCGGGACGGCCGAGGCCCAGACGATCATCCAGCACCTCGAGGCGTCGACCGCGGAGATGCGTGTGGCGCAGATCCGCGTGCTGGGCGGCGCCGTGGCCGCGGTGCCGAACGATGCGACCGCCTACGCCCACCGGGACCGCGCGATCATGGTGAACACCGCGGCGTTGTACGAGCAGCCACAGGACGAGAGCACGCACCAGGAATGGGTCGAGGGTTTCGCCGCAGCCCTGGCCGGCGACGACCTCCGCGCGTACGTGAACTTCCTGGTCGACGAGGGTCCGCAACGCGTGCGCCACGCCTACCCGGGACCGACGTGGGATCGCCTGCGCTCGATCAAAGCGCAGTACGACCCCAGGAACCTGTTCCGGCACAACCAGAACATCCCGCCGGAAACCTAACGGCTCAGAGCCTCGAACACTGGTCTTCCTTGCTGCCGTCGACGATGTTGTTCCCGCCGACCGGCGCAGGGTGGTTTTCCTTGCACTGCAGGTTGCCGTCGACCCGATTCCCACGGATCCCGACGCCGCCGGTGTTCTGGAACGCCTGGATGTTGCCGCCGACGGTCGATCGGATCGCCGCGACCTTCCCGCCCTGGTCGTCGTAGAGGATGTCGCCCTGCACGTTGGTGCGGACCACGCGACCGATGCCGCCCTGCACGATCTGGACGCTGCCACCGACACGCGACCCGTTGCGCACGACGACCTTCTTCGCGTTCTCTGCCTGCACGTTGCCGACGACGCGGACCGAGTCGGCTACGAGGGTCGCACGGCTCTCCACTTTGATCGTGCCCTTGACGGTGGTGCCGTTCAGGGTGCACGTCGCGCCGTCGGGCACGCGCAGGTTGTCGACCGTGATGCGGCCGAGCGAACCGCGGCAGGTCCGTTCCTCCGCGTGCGCGGCCGGAGCGGTCAGGATCGTTGCGCAGGCCGTGATCAGCGCGAGCATCGTGATCTTCTGCATGGGCGTCTCCTCTCTCTCCGTGAGCCTCAGGGACGAGCAGGCACACGAGGAGCGTGTCACTCCGACGTGAACACGGCGTAAGCATGGGATGAGAACGCTCTCACGACTTCATCGCTCGTCGAGCCGTCCGTCCGCGATGCGGATCGTGCGGTCGACGGCCCCGAGCACGTCGGGGTCGTGGGTCGCGACCACGCACGTGCTCCCGGCGATCGTCGCATCGCCCAGCGTGCGCAGCACCGCCGCTGCCCAGCCGGCGTCCTGGTGCGCCGTGGGCTCGTCCGCCACGAGCAACGAGGGTGCGAGCACCACGGCTCGCGCGACGGCGGTGCGTTGCTGTTCCCCCAGCGACGTCTCGGTCGGCGAGCGGTGCTGCATGCCGGCGAGTCCGAGACGCTCCAGCAGATCCTCGATCAGCTCGCGGCGATCGTCGAGGCACCGCGCGAGGCGCGCCGGATACTCGACGTTCTCGCGCACGCTCAGCTCGTCCATCAGACCGAGGTGCTGCGGCACCACCGCGACGTCGCCCCATGTCGGAGCCGACCCGCCCGGTCGATCGACCGTCCCGGCGTCGGGGTCGTCCCACCCCGCCGCGACGTTCAACAAGGTCGTCTTGCCCGATCCCGATCGCCCGACGAGACCGACCAGCTCCCCCGGCTCGACGTGGAGATCGACGCCGTCGAGCGCGTGGACCTCCTCGTCCCCGCGCCCGTAGGTCCTGGTCACGCCGGTCATGCTGAGCACGGGCTGGCTCGCATCGGCGAGCCACCCAGTCTCGGGGGACGCCGGCAGCGGCCACCGCAGCGCCGTCCACCCCTCAGGCTCGTGCACCCCGCTCGCGGATGCCTCCGAGCCGGCGACGACACCGTGCTCCAGCGTCAAGCGGTGATCGGCGATCGCCATCACCGAGCGGTCGTGCGTCGCGAGCACGAAGGTCACCTCATGGCGAGCGAGCTCGGCGATGCGCGCGAGCACCCCTTCGGCGGCCTCGGAGTCGAGCTCCGCGGTCGGTTCGTCGGCGACGACCACCGTCGCTCCTGACACGAGGGCCTGGGCCACCGCCACGCGTTGCTGCTCACCGCCGGACAGCTCCTCCGGCCGGTGATCGAGGCGGTGCGCGATGCCGAGCGCGTCCGCGGTCGCCATCATGTCCCGGACTCCCGCCGATCCGGCCCGCGATGCGAGCCGCAGATGCTGGCCGACCGTCAGATGTCCGAGCAGGTTGTCCGACGGCCGCTGGAAGACGTAGCCGACCGTCGATCGCCGCACCGCCCGCCGCGTTCGCGACGACGCGTGTCCGATCTCGACACCCATCACGTCGATCGAGCCCGCCGTGGGGCTGTCGAGGCCGGCCACGAGCCGGAGCAGCGACGACTTGCCGCTCCCGGAGGGGCCGACCACGACGGAGACACCGCCGCGCGGGATCGTCGCCGAGATGTCCCGGAGCGCTCGCACCTCGCCGGTCGGGGTTCGATAGGTGCGGACGACCCCTTCGAATCGGACGGCCTCGTCACTCGGCAACGCGCATCACCTCCGCGGTCGAACGATGCCGCGCTCCACGATCAGCGATCGCACCACCCACCACCGATGCGACCACCAGGCAGACAGCGGTCACGACGACCGCGACTACCGGAGTGACGATCAACGGGGCCGGCGGGATCGTCGGGAGCGGATCGATGCTCGGCACGACGATCGATGCCGACAGCACCCCCACGATCGTTCCGACGAGGAACGAGACGAGCAGCATCGCACCCAGCTCAGCGATCGACGCCACACGCATCGTGTGTCGGGGCATGCCCATGCGATCGGAGAGGGTCGTCGCGACCACGCGGCTGCGCTGCTTCGCGTGCAGGTACACGACGGCGACGACCACCACGAGCGCCACTGCCGACAAGGCGAGTACCTGCAACACGAGGAACGTCTGCACGGCGGCCGCGATGAATGGGATGTCCTCGACCTCCTCGGCCGAGAGCACGAGCTGCGGCAACACACCGAGCTCGTCGATCCGCTGCTGCACCTCGGCGGCCGGTCCGTCGACCCAGATCTCCGTGATGGCACGAGGGGTCGCGAGCGGATCGGGAAGACCACGGAAGGCCGCGGCGAGGGCGGCGGCGTCCATCACGACCAACGGACGGCTGTCCGAAGATGTGCCAGGGAACGTGACCGCGGTGCCCACCACGGTGACCGGCACGTCCACCTGCCCGATCCAGGCCGTGTCCGGCGTCGCCCCGCCACCGTTCGCGACGACGACCGGCACGCCGTCGTCCACCGGGGCACTCAGGCGCTCGAGCAGGACAGGTAGCGGATCCGCGGAGAACGCATCGTTCCAGTAAGCCGCTGACGCGAAGCGGTCGGGCTCGATCACGAGCAGGTCGTAGGACGCCTCGTCGTCGTCGAGCGATCCCGCCTGACGGAACCTGGTGACCCGCGAGACCGGGTAGGGGAAGCCGGGAGCAGGCGTCGCATCGCTCGCCACCTGCACCTGCACCTCGCTCCCGACGAAGATCCTCGCCTTGGCCTCGACCGTGGCTCGCAGCGACGCCACGGTCGCGAGCGCCGCGGACGAGACCGCGAGGGTGAGGATGCCGGCGACGACGAACAGGGAGGTCAGGGCCGGGCCCGCACGCAGGCGTCGGATCGCCAGCCACGGAGCCGTGGCGCCGGCCCCGCCCGATCGCGCGGCACGGCGCACGACGAGTCTCGTCACCCGCGCCGCGAGGATGCCGGCACCGAGCGCCACGATCAACGGGAGCAGGAAGACCGCCGGCTCGGGGCGCTCGATGCCCCCGGATTCCACGACCCCGCCCTCGGCGAGTCGGCCCGCCAACATCCATGCGATCGCGAAGGCGGCGATCTCCCACGGCACCGCCGCGACGATCCTCGTGAAGCGATGACGGTGCTCGTGGCGCGCGACGAACGCGACGCCCGACACCACGCCGACGATCGCGATCGATGCGAGCGTGCCGGCGAGGGCGGCAACGATCGACGTCGCCCTGGCGGCCGCGGATGCGAGGGCGGCCGGTCCCGCCCACGTGATGAGCGAGGTCGCCGTCACCCACCCGAGCACTCCGCCGATCGCGGCGGGCAGCAGGGTCTCGAGCGACGCCTTCGCACCGAACGCGAGCGGACCCCACCCGCGGATCGTGAGCACGCCGACCTCGATCCGTCGGCCCACGAACGAGAAGACACCGCCGGCGGCCACGGCCGCGAGCGCGATCGCGAGCCCGGCCACCACCAGCACCAGCATCGGCCCCTGCACGGCCGCGCTGCGTGCTCGCACCTCACGCACGACCAACCCTGCGTTCTGCGTGATCGTGATCTCGCTCGCGCCATGTCTCGAGAACCATCGGCCACAACAGCGGAGCACCTCGTACAGGTCGCCGCCGGGGCTCGCGCGCTCGAGGAAGCGGTCGGAGAACGCCGCGAGCTCCGATGCATCCTCCAGGGTTATCGGCGGCTCGGTGTCCGCCGGAGCCTGCCACGCGAACGTCGCTCGACGGACGCCGAGCGCGGTCGAGAGGTCCAGCAGCTGCTCGGCTTCGGCCACGATGAACTGCGGCGGGGGGAAGCAGAAGACGCCCGGGCACGGGTAGATATCGTCGTTCCAGAGCCGCCAGTAGCCCTGCCGCGGCTGGGTGTAGAGGCTGACATAGATCCCGTCGACGAGGACACGCTGCTGCTGCGAGCCTGAGTGAAGGACCACCTCGTCGCCCGGTTCCGCCGCCAGCGGTGTCGCGACGATGTCGGGGAGCCAGACGCCGGGACCCTCCTCCCCCGCGATCACCTCCACGTGCGCGATCGCATCGGTGCCCGCGAAGAGCCGCCCTTCGACGACACCGCTCGGCGGCGGCGCACCACCGAGGTCGGTGACCGTCACGACGCCACCGAAGATCGCGAGCTCCACCGGACCGAGGGAGTCGTTGCCGTCGGCGACGGAGGCGAACGCGTCGCCCCGCCGCTCCCACAGGAGTCCCTCGCCGTCGGGGGCCCGTTCTCGCAGGCCGACCTCGGTGCTGCGGTGGGCGATCCCCATGCCGTACGGCGTGACCGTGGCGACGTCGATCGCCGAGGCCAGCAGCTCGTTCTCCGACGCCGAGAGGAACAGCGGGTACGCCGCGGCGACGACGGTGACGAGGAACGTGCCGACCGCCAACGCGGCGAACAGCGACCGGAATCGCAGCAGGACGGTGGGCGCCGTGCGCCACACGGGGTTCGAGCGCCAGGGAGGCATCGACGACATGATGCCGGTTGGCGGGGCTTCACGACTGGGCCGAGACCGGAAACCTGTCCGGGCTATCTCGCCGGCGTCGAGACCTTCCTTCGCTCGAGTTCCGCGCGCACGGCCGGCGCCACCTCGGTGCCGAACAACTCGATCGAGCGCATCAACCGGTCGTGCGGCAGCGTCCCCATGCTGAACTGCACGAGGAAGCGGTCGTGCTCGAAGATCTCGTGCTGGAACAGGATCTTCTCGATCACCTGCTGCGGCGAGCCCACGAAGTTCGCGCCGCGGAGCGTCGCCTCGCTCTCGTACTGCTCGCGCGTGAGGGGGGACCACCCGCGCTCTCGGCCGATCGTGTTCATCATCTGGGCCACGTGGGGGAACGACTCGTCGACCGCCTGCTGTGACGTCTCGGCGACGTAGCCGTGCGAGTTGATGCTCAAGGCCGGAAGCGGATCGTGGGCAGCCTGATGTGCCGCGTCTCGGAACAGCTCAGCGAACGGCGCGAACCGCTCGGGACGTCCGCCGATGATCGCGAGGGCCATCGGCAGGCCCAGCGTGCCCGCGCGGAACGCCGACTCGGGAGCACCACCGACCGCGACCCAGATCGGCAGCGGATCCTGCACCGGGCGCGGATACACGCCGACGCTGCCGTCGAGCGGCGGGCGGTGCTTCCCGCGCCAGCTGATGCGCTCGCCCTCGCGGAGGGCGATCAGCATCTTTAGCTTCTCCTCGAAGAGCTCGTCGTAGTCCCCGAGGTCGAAGCCGAACAACGGGAACGACTCCGTGAACGACCCTCGACCGGCCATGATCTCCGCACGGCCGCCCGAGAGCAGGTCGACCGTGGCGAAGTCCTGGAACACCCGCACGGGATCGTCGGAGCTCACCACCGTGACGGCGCTCGTGAGCCGGATGCGCTTGGTGCGGACCGCCGCGGCCGCCAGCACGACGGCGGGCGACGAGACGATCAGGTCGGGCCGATGATGCTCGCCGATGCCGAAGACGTCGAGCCCGAGCTGGTCGGCGAGCTCGACCTCTTCCATGAGGTTCCTCATCCGCTGCGTGGGGCTGATCGTCTCCCCGGTCACCGGATCGGGGTACAGCTCGGCGAAGGTGTACAGACCGATCTCCATGCTGGCGGAACCCTGGCAGGGATGGGGATGTTCCGTCACCCCCTCTGCACGGCGGGGCCCCAGGCGCGGCGTCGTGGTATCCCATGGCCGTACCGTGCGCGCTCGAGGGCTTGCGACGTCACGCGATGGAGTGACACCGGCGATGCGACGAAACGATCCACGACCCGACGAAGAGCCGGCATGACCGCTGTGGTTGGGCAGCGGGCGCTGAACCGCGCTCTGCTCGCACGCCAGCTGCTGCTGGAGCGCACCTCGATGGCCGTCGCCGACGCGATCGAGCACCTGGTCGGCCAGCAGGCGCAGGTGCCGAAGGATCCCTACGTCGGGCTCTGGTCTCGCCTGGACGCGTTCGACCCGAGCGAGTTGGGGACGATGGTCGAGGATCGGCGGGTTGTGAGGGCCGCGTTGATGCGAGCAACGATCCACCTCGTCACGGCCCGCGACGCCGTGCGCCTGCGACCCCTCGTGCAGCCCGTGCTGGAGCGCACCTTCACGACGGGAAGCCCCTACGGCCGACGGCTACGCGGCGTCGACCTTGATGAAGTGCTCGAGCTCGGCCGCGCGTCGGTCGAGGATCGGCCGAGAACACGCGCGGACCTCGTCGCCGCGTTCGCGGAGCGGTGGCCCGATGCCGACGCCGACGCGATGGGCTACGCGGTCCAGTACCTCGTGCCCCTCGTGCAGGTGCCGCCGCGCGGCGTGTGGGGCAAGGGCGGCCGAGCCACCTGGGCGTCGATGGAACGCTGGCTCGGGAGACCCTTCGACGAGCGACCCTCGATCGACGACCTGGTGGTCCGCTACCTCGGCGCCTTCGGACCGGCCTCGGTGATGGACATGCAGTCGTGGTCGGGCCTCACCCGTCTGAAGGAGGTGTTCGAGCGGCTCCGCTCGCAACTGCGGGTCGACCGCAACGAGGCCGGCCGCGACGTGTTCGATCTGCCCGACGCGCCGCGCCCCGATCCCGACACGCCGGCGCCGCCACGGTTCCTGCCCGAGTACGACAACCTGCTTCTCGGCCACGCGGATCGAACCCGCCTCGTGAGCCACGAGTACCGCAGGGAGCTGATGGCGGCAGCCGGTACGAAGACCGTCAACACGTTCCTGCTCGACGGCGTCGTGGCGGGCACGTGGACGGTCCTGCGCGACGGCGACGCGGCGACCCTCGTCGTCGAGCCCGCCGTGGCTGTGCCGAAGCGAGCCCGTGCCGCCGTCGTCGAAGAAGGGACCCGAATGCTGACGTTCTCGGCGGCCGATGCCGCGTCGCACGCGGTGGAAGTTCGCTGAGGATCGGCAGGGCCTACGTCAGGCTCCGTCGTCGGTGCCGGACTCGCTCGAGTCGTCGTCGGCGGCGCTGCCTATGACCTCGAAACGTTCGTCGAGTTGCACCTCGACCACGCTGCCGTCGTCGAGCCTGACATCGACCTCGTAGGCGGCGGCGTCACCATCGTCACCCGCCTCGCTCTCGACCACCTCGCCTTCGCCCGTGTGCGCCAGGGCTGCCCCCGTGGCGCGCTCGAGTTCGTCGCCCTGCAGCGAGACGTCGTCGTTACCGGTCGCGATGCTGACGGTCGCCGCGGCGCCCGCGATCACGAGTGCCACGGCTGTCGCGCTGATGACCTTCGTCTTCGTGCGCATCTTCGTACCTCCTGGCTCGGGCCTATGACTCAACCATCATGATGCGGGCGGGCACCTGACTGCACGCTGAACCGAGCGCCGGTCACGCGCGAAGCTCGAACCCACCGAAAACGAGATCGCAACCGGCCGGCTCGCGAGCCCCGTCAGCCGCCGTCGACGACGAGACGGTATCCGGCGCCGCGAACCGTCTCGATCGAGGCGCGGTCGAACGGACGGTCGAGCTTGTTCCGAAGGTGGCGCACGTACACCTCCACGATGTTGAGATCGCCCTCGAACCGATCGTCCCAGACGTGGTCGAGGATCTCGGACTTCGACACCACCTCGCCCGACCGGCGCATCAGGAACTCGAGCAGTGACGCCTCCCGGGCGGTCAGGCGCACCTCTGTCTCGCCGCGCCACGTCCGCCGGGCGCCGGGGTCGAAGCGAAGGTCACCGGCCTCGAGCGTCGGAGGGCGCTCGCTCACTCCTCGCCGGATCAACGCCCGCAGACGTGCGATGAGGGCCACGTGCGAGAACGGCTTCGTGACGTAGTCGTCGGCACCCGTGTCGAGCGCTTCCGCCTCGTCGTATTCGCCGTCCTTCGCGGTCAGTATCAGGATCGGGGTCCACACACCGGCCTCGCGCAGGTCCGCACAGACGCGGTAGCCGTTCATGCCGGGAAGCATGATGTCGAGCACGATCGCGTCGTAGGGGCGTTCGCGGGCCATGTGCAGTCCGTCGATGCCATCGAGGGCGACGTCGGCCGCAAAGCCCTCGGCCTCGAGACCTCGGCGCAGGCCTTCGGCCAACGACGCTTCATCCTCTACGACCAGCACCCGCATACCGGCTCGCTCCTTACGTGGGGCACCCATCGTCGCGCGTCCGGCTGAACGGTGGCTGAAGCGCCGGGGCAGAGCGTTCAGTGCCGGGTCAGGACGGCCGGTGCACGGTGGCCGCATCGCCGAGGGAAGGAGCGAGGTCATGACACGTCGAACGAAGTACGGGGCTCCCGCCGCCCTTGCCCTGATCGCGATGGTGGCGGTCTCGGCGTTCGGCGGAGCGGCCGTGACCGCCACGCCGGGCTCAGGCCGTCCGAGTGGGCCCGAAGGCCTGCCGGACCCGGCGGACTTCGACGATCCCCAGCCGAACCCCTACTTCCCGCTCGAGCCCGGCTGGGCGGCCACGCTGAAGGGCACCGAGGCCGGAGAACGACTCGTCGAGCGCGTCGTCGTGACCGATCGGACGAAGACGATCCAGGGCATCACGACGACCGTGGTCCGCGACGTGATCCGACACAAGGGCGTGCTCGTCGAGAAGACCGTCGATTGGTACGTGCCCGACGACACCGGCATGGTCTGGTACTTCGGCGAGCGTACCGCCGAGTATGACGAGCTCGGTGACGTGATCAGCACCCACGGCTCCTGGGAAGCCGGCGTCGACGGCGCGGTGGCTGGCGTCATCATGCCTGCCGATCCCCTGCCGACCGAGGCCTACCGCCAGGAGATCTACACGGGCGAGGCCGAAGACCAGGGCTGGGTCGTGGAACGCGGCATCTCGCTCAAAGTGCTGTACGGCCCGGTGGACCACGCCGTGCGCACGTTCGAGTGGACCCGGCTGGAGCCGGGCGTGATGGTAGGCAAGATCTACGCGCCGGGCCTCGGCATCGTGCGCGAGTACACGCTGGCGGGCGGCAGCGAGCGGCTCGAGCTCGTTCGGGTGCGTCAACCGAGCTGAGAGGCCTCGGCGAGGGACGACGGTCCGGCTAGGCGAACTCGTCCCAGATGGGGTCGGTGACGGCATCGTTCTCCGCGAGCCCCCACACCTCGGTGACCTTGCCGTCGGCGATGTGGAAGACGTTCACGTAGTTGTACTCGGCGCTCGTGCCGCTCGGTGCGGTGACGACAGCCGTGCCGAGCACGACGGTGTGGTCGTCGTTGCCGATCACGTCGTGCACGTCGGCCTTCATCGCTCCGGGGTCCGACATCGCCGCCATCGACTCCCGAACGGTGTCCTTCCCTCGGCGCACGCCCGCGGCCTTGCTGTTGCCGCCGGTGTGCCACACGATGTCGTCCGACGTGTGGTCGTCGATCCACTGCATGTCGCCCCGATCCATCGCGGCGAACATGTCACGCACGAGCGTGACGTTGGGGTGCTCCTGCATCGCTGCTCCCTTCCCTCGATGGGAGGGCGGGCTCCCCCCAGCCGGCCGGAACCGTTCCAGCGTCGCACCGGCGGCGCAACCTCGCAACCCGGTCAAGCTCGGGCCGCCGCTTCCCGGTAGGGTCGAATCGTGGCCGGGCCGGCGTTCCTCTTCGATCTCGACGGCACGCTGATGGACAGCGTGTACCACCACGTGCTCGCGTGGCAGGCGGCGCTGGCCCGTGACGGCATCTCCCTCTCCGTGTGGCGCATCCATCGACGCATCGGCATGAGCGGCGGGTTGCTCGCGAACGCGATGCTGCGCGAGATCGGGCGCCCGGTCACCGCCGAGGACGCCGATCGGCTGCGCCGATACCACGCGGAGGCCTACGCCCAGCACCTCGACCAGGTGCGCCCGTTGCCCGGTGCCGTCGAGCTGCTCGCCCGGCTGACCGAGCTCGACGTGCCATGGTCGATCGCCACGAGCGGATACATCGAGAGCGCCGCGCCGATGATCGAGATGCTGGGTGTGCCCCAAGGCGTGCCCGTGGTCACCCGCGATCAGGTGGCGCACGCGAAGCCCGATCCCGACCTGTTCCTCGCGGCGGCCGAGCAGCTCGGCGCCGACATCGAGGACTCGGTCGTCGTGGGAGACAGCGTGTGGGATCTGCTGGCGGCACGTCGCGCCCGCGCGCTGGGGATCGGCCTGCTCTCGGGGGGCTACGGCGAGGATGAGCTCGCCCGGGCGGGCGCCTACCGCGTCTACCAGGACCCGGCGGACCTGCTCGCCCACCTCGACGAGGTGGGCGTGCGCTCGCCCGGCGCATAGCGCCGGGCGAGCGAGGTGAGCGACACGACCGTGGGTCACGCGATGTCGCGCCGGGCCAGCGAGCGGGTCCCGGCTCCGAGCGAGAGCGCCGCCCACCCGCCGAGCAGCGCCGCTCCCACCGCCGGCGCCACCACCGACATGTCGGCCGGGACGATCCCAAGCACCGACGTGCTCGCGTGCGCAGGCAGGAACCTCGAGACCCCCGGCGCGAGCATCTCGATGATGCTCTCGCCGATCAGCATCCACAGGATCGAGCCCACGATCGCCGCGACCTGATGTGGGACCGTCAGCCCCAGCCCCAACCCGATCACGGACCAGAGCACGCAGATCGCGACCGCCTTTCCGACCAGGATCGCCAACGCCGCCAGGCTCACCGTGACGGCCACGCCGTCGGCCGCGAGCAGGGCGAGTGAGACGCCCGCCACCGCGACGGTGCAGGCCAGCGCGAACACCACGGCCGCCGCTCCCATGACGACGGCCTTCGCCGCCACCACCCGTCGACGGCGAGGGGTGGCCAGCAGCGTCGGCACGATCGCGCCGTGCCGCGCCTCGTCGGTGTAGGAGCGGATGCCGAGCACGACCACGAAGATCGGCACGATCGCCATCATCTCCGCGAAGCCGGGCAGGGTCGTCAGCGCCACCGAGGTCCCGAACGCGCCGGTCGAGACCATCCCCCACGCAGCGATGCTCGCCAGCGCCACGGCGCCGGCGAGCAGGCCCCACACGCTGCGGGTGGTGCGAAGCTTCCGTACCTCGGCCTTGATCTGATCCTTCATCGTTCCGCTCCTTCCGTGAGCTCGAGGAAGGCTTCCTCGAGGGTGGTCTCGCGGGGCGCGAGCTCGCTGAGCGCCACCCCCGCATGCAGCGCGATCTCGCCGACGAGGTCGGCGGGCGCGTCGGCGACGAGGTACCCCCCGTCGTCGCTGCGCGGCTCGAGCCCGGCGGCGATCAGCGCGCGACCGAGCCCCTCGTGGTCGGGTGAGACGACCCGCAGCGACGACCGTCCTCCGGTGAGCTCGGCGATCGATCCCTGGCGGACGAGCCGGCCCTGGTCGATCACGATGACGTCGTCGGCCATCTGGGCTATCTCAGAGAGCAGGTGGCTCGAGACGAACACCGCGTTGCCGCGGCCGGCGAACCACCGCAGGAACTCGCGGAGCCACCTGATGCCCTGCGGATCGAGGCCGTTCGCTGGCTCGTCGAGCACGAGCACCCGCGGGTCGCCGAGCAGCGCCGCCGCGAGCGCAAGCCGCTGACGCATGCCGAGCGAGTAGCCGCCGGCCTTGCGATCGGCCGCGCCCTCGAGGTCGACGATCTCGAGCACGTCGTCGACCGTCCCGTCGGGCACACCCGAGGCGGCCGCGAGCACCCGCAGGTGATTCCTGCCGGTCCGCAAGGGATGGAAGCTCTGGACCTCGAGCACGGCGCCGACCGCCGTCGCGGGACGGTCGAGGCTCGCGTACGGCAGGCCCAGTACGGTGGCCGTCCCCGCCGTGGGATGCACGAGCCCGAGCACCATACGCATCGTTGTGCTCTTGCCGGCCCCGTTCGGTCCCAGGAAGCCCGTCACGAGCCCCGGTCGGACCTCGAAGCTGAGGTCCTCGACGGCGATCACGGCGCCGAAACGCTTCGTGAGGCCACGAGCCACGATCGCGGGCGAGGCGATCGGCTCGGTCGCACCGGCCGGCGCCGCCGAGCCCGTCTGGTTGGTGGTGGTGAGCATCGCGTTCCCTCCTTCGCGCGGGAGCTGTTCCCGACGGGTCCACGCTAGGAGCGGCGCGGCGACACGACGTCGCCCGCAGGTACCGACCTCGGGTCCTCCCGTGGGATGACGCGGTCAGGCGCCGGGCTGCACGAGGCCGGACTCGTATGCGAGGACCACGGCCTGAGCACGGTCTCGCAGGTGCAGCTTGTGCAGCACGCGGCCCACGTGGGTCTTCACCGTCGTCTCGGCGACGAACAGCTCACCGGCGATCTCGGCGTTCGACAGCCCGCGTGCCATCAGCACGAGCACCTCACGCTCACGCTCGGTGAGCTCGTCGAGTCCCCGCGGCGCGGCCGGGGCAGCCGGCCGGTGAGCGAACTCCTCGATCAGCCGGCGGGTCACGGTCGGCGCGAGCAGGGCGTCGCCCGCCGCCACCACGCGGACGGCCTGCACGAGCTCCTCGGGGGGACGGTCCTTCAACAGGAAGCCGCTCGCCCCCGCACGCAGCGCGTCGTAGACGTACTCGTCGAGGTCGAACGTCGTGAGCATCAGCACCCTGGCCGAATCGTCGAGCTCCGTGATGCGACGCGTGGCCTCGATGCCGTCCATCGACGGCATGCGCACGTCCATCACCACCACATCGGGATGCCAGCGTTCGAACCCCCGGACGGCATCGGCACCGTCGATCGCCTCGCCCACCACCTCGAGATCGGGCTCGGCGTCGAGGATCATGCGGAACCCCCCGCGCATCAGCGCCTGATCGTCGGCGATCACCACCCGGATCGTCGCGCCCTCACTCACGCGGTGGGTCCTCCTTCATACGGCACGTGGGCGTGCACCGTGAATCCACCGCCCTGACGTGGCCCCGTGCGTATCGTGCCCCCGTAGAGCGCGACTCGTTCGCGCATGCCGAGCAAGCCCAGCCCGCCGTCCGTCGCCACGAACGGCCCTCGGCCGTCGTCGGCCACCTCGACATCGAGCGCCGTATCGCCCCACCGCAGCAGCACCCTCGCGCTCGCCGGGCCCGCGTGCTTCATCACGTTCGTGAGCGCCTCCTGCACGACGCGGTAGACGACCAGGTCGAGCCCGGTCGGAAGCGGCCTCGGCTCACCCTCGGTCACGGCCTCGACGGGCACGCCCGCGCCACGGACCGTCTCGAGCAGGGTCTCGAGCTGGCCGAGTCCCGGCTGCGGCGCGCGGTCGGCCTCGGCCCCATCGGACTTCAGGATGCCGACCAACCGGCGCATCTCGGTCAAGCCGTCACGGCCCGTGGATTCGATCCGGCCGATCGCCTCCCTCGCCGCCGCGAGATCGTCGTCGAGCACGCTCCGGGCCGCGCCCGCCTGCACCACCATCACGCTCATCGCGTGGGCGACCACGTCGTGCAGCTCCCGGGCGATGCGAGCCCGTTCCTCCGCGACCGCGTCGCGGGCCGCTCGCTCGCGGTCCACGTCGATGCGGCGTCGCCGGTTGAAGCCGATCCTGCCCAGGAGCATCGGCAGGCCCGCGGCGAACGTCGCGCTGATCAGGACCTCGACCCAGTTCGTGCGGGGGTAGGCGACGAGGAGTGCGGCAACGGCCCCGACGATCGAGATCGGCAGGGACAGCCTGACGAATCGCTCGCGGTCGACGTGAGCCGCGGCCGTGTACGTGGCGAGGACGACGGGGAACACCAGGTCGAAGGCTCCGTTCACGAAGGCGAGAGCGATCGACGCCCCGGACACAGCGACGAGTACGGCGATCGGCCACCGGCGCCGCACCGCCAAGACCGCCGAACCCCCCACCAGCAGCACGTACGCCTCGGGAGCGACGGGACCGCGCGCCGGGTCGTTGGAGGCGTGCTCGCCGACCACCGCGCCGACCACCGACCCGATCGCGATCGTCGCCGCGAGCAGCGAGTCCCAGATCAGCGGGTCGACCCGCCGCAGGCGCTCCCAGAAGGTGGTCCGTTCCACGCCACGACGGTAGCCCGCGATGGCGGGCTCCGGCGTCATCCTCCGGGAGGACGCGGGACACCCTCCTCGCCCGACGAGGTCAATGGACTTCGTCGCGGTCGATCGAGTCGAGGTACCGATGCACCGATCCGATCGCGACCGAGCCCTCTCCGACGGCCGAAGCGACCCGTTTGACCGCTCCGTGTCGCACGTCACCGACCGCGAAGACACCGGGCACACTGGTCTCGAGTCCCGCGCGCCCCGCGCCCGGGCCGGCATCCGCGCCGGTGAGGATCGACCCCCATCGGTCCCTGAGCACGGCGTCGGGGAGCCAGCTGGTGCGAGGTTCCGCTCCGATCAGGATGAAGACGGCCGCCACCGACAGCATGCTGCGCTCTCCGGAACCGACGTCGCGGACCTCCAGACCCTCGAGACGACGGTCTCCACGTCCACCGATCACTTCCGCTCCGTATCGGATCTCGATGTTCGACGCGCGCCCCAGCCCCTGGATCAGGTACTCCGACATGCTCTCCGCGAGCGACGCCCCGCGGACGAGCATCGTCACCCGGCGCGCGTGCGATGCGAGATACAGGGCTGCCTGCCCCGCAGAGTTGCCACCACCGACGACGGCGACATCGACGCCGGCGAGTCCCGCAGCCTCCGACGTCGCGGCGCCGTAGTAGACGCCTGCCCCCTGGAACCGCATCAGCTCAGGGTCGTCGAGCATGCGATAGGAGACCCCGCTCGCGATGACGACGGCGCGGGCATCGACCTCGCTGCCGTCCGAGAGCACGATCGCCCGCCGATCGCCGTCGATCGACAGGTCGACCGCGTCGAGTCCGTAGACGAACTCCGCGCCGAAGAGCCATGCCTGCTCGTACGCGCGCTGCGCGAGCTCGGCACCGCTGACGCCACGCGGGAAACCCAGGTAGTTGCGGATCAGCGAGCTCGTGCCGGCCTGGCCCCCGATCGCATGACGCTCGACCACGGCTGCGCGCAGTCCTTCCGATGCCGCGTAGACGGCGGCGGCGAGACCGGCGGGGCCGGCGCCCACGATCACGACGTCGAACAGACCCTGCGGAGCGCTCGTGGCGAGGCCGAACGCAGCCCCCAGCTCCGTTCCCGAGGGTTGCACCAGCGCCCGTCCGTCGTAGAGAACCACGACCGGCGATCGGTCGTCGCCGACGCCGGCGTCGGCAAGGATCGCCTCGGCCTCGGATGAGCCGACCTCGTAGGAACCGAACGGGATGCTGTTGCGGGTGAGCAGGTCGCGAAGCGTCGAGGTCGCAGGATCCCAGTGGTTCCCGATCAGCCGCACGATCTCGTACGGCGGCCGGTTCGCCCTGCTCCAATCGGCGAGGAACTCCGAGATGGCCCGGTGGAACGACTCGTCGGGGGCTCGCCAGGGTCGTGCCGCCCAGTAGTCGATGTCGCCCATCGCGGCGCCCCGGAGCAGCACATCCGTCGCGGAGCGGTCTCCCCAATCCAGCGAGATGCACCGCTTCGCGAGCGGGAAGCGCACGCGAGACTCTGCGAGCACGTCGAGCGCAGGTGTGTGCTCCGGCGCACCGGCGATCACCAGCACGACCTCCGATCCCCCGAGTCGTCGCAGCATCTGCCGGGCCTCATCGATCGAACCGACGACCACCTCGTAGTCGGCGCCGTACCGCTTGCGGAGCTCGGACTCGATCCGCTCGCGCGCCGGTGGATCTTCCTCGAAGGCGACGATCATCGGTTGAGGACGCTCGCCACTCACCCCGCGGGCGCCTCCACAGTCGTTGCGTCGACGAAGCACCAGAGCCAGTCCTCACCTGGCTCGATCGACCGCGCGATCGGATGGCCGGCCGTGGAGGAATGCCTGCCGGCATGCTTGTTCTTCGACGAGTTGCAGCAGCCCACGAGGCCACAGGTGACGCAGGCGCGGAGGTGCACCCACCGATCCCCGAGCTGCAGACAGGGCTCGCACGCACCGCCCGAGGGCTCGACGTCGCGGATCATCTCGGTATGCGCGCATCGACCGGTCGTGCCTCGCGACCGCTGGATCGCGAAGCGCAGACCGTCGATGACGCCCATGACACCACACCTCCGCAGGGAACCCGTGCAGGGTAGCCAGAGGCGGTGCGCCGGAACAAGGGCGTCGTCGCTGCGCCGAGTGACCGCGGGTCGATGACCGCGGGTTGCATGTGGCGCAGCGACTTCACTAGCGTCGCCGCATGAAGCGCTCAGCGATCGTCTCCGCCATCATCGTGTGTGCCGCAGCGCTCACCCCGCTCTCGAGCAGCAGTCCGGCCGCGGCCGGCGACCCGGTGCCGATCCGCATCAGGGTCATGTCGTTCAACATCCAGTACGGAGCGTCCTACTCCACGATCGACGCCGTCGTGAGGGCGATCGAGCGTGCCGATGCCGACGTGGTCGGGCTGCAGGAGGCGTTCGGGAAGACCCGGAAGATCGCGCGCCTGCTCGGCTGGTACGCGTCCCCCCGCCTCCACATGGTGAGCCGCTTCCCGATCGTGCACCCCGACGGCAGCCGCGTCGCGGGCTCGCCGGGCGGGCGGATCCCCGAGGGGGCCTGGGCTTACCTGCTGCTCGGCGACGGGGCGGTCGCCGCGATCGCCCAGACCCACACTCCGTGGTGGCCGAGCGGCATGTACGCGATGCTCCAGGGTGAGGACGAGGCCGAGGTGCTCGCCCGCGAACAGGGCAAGATGGACTGGACGCAGCCCCACCTCGACGCGGTGGCGGGCCCGATCGCGGCCGGCGTGCCGACGTTCTTCGTGGGCGACCTGAATACCCCGTCGCACCTCGACTGGACCCAGGATGCCGTCGATGCGCTCGGATGGCAGCCACCGACGCTCGACCCGCCCGGGGAGCGCTTCGTGGTCGAGTGGCCCCTGACCGTCGCGATGCAGGATGCGGGCTTCACCGACACCTACCGCGAGGCGAACCCCGATCCGATCGCCGAGCCCGGTTTCACCTACTGCGTGCGGTTCTTCCCCGCCTGCGGCCGCTGGGACACGTGGGACCGCATCGACTACGTGTACTCGGCGGGCCCGATCGGCGTCGTGCGCAGCCAGGTCGTCGGGGAAGGCGGTCCGTTCACCGACATCCGCAGCCGCCCCTGGCCGACCGACCACCGAGCGGTGGTCTCGACGGTCGACGTGACGCCGGTCGAGCCGGAGCCGTTCGCGGCTCCGCTCGACGAGCGCGTCTGGCTCGGGCACCGCGTGCGGATCGCGTTCCACGACGCCGCCTCGCCCGGTCGCACGATCGGGCTCTGGGCGCGCGGGGACGACCCCGAGTCGGACCCGCCGGCTTTCGGAGGAGCGGTCCCGATCCCCGACGCGGCGGGCGACGGCGTCGTGTCGATCGACACCGATGCCGGTGGTCCCGGCGACTACACGGTCGCCTTGCTCGACGGCGGTGTGGTCGCCACCTCGGGCGTCACACTGGTCGAGCGGGGCGCGCCTGCGACCGTCGCGGCGACTCAGCGTCGCTACGAGCCGGGGGATCCGATCCGAGTCGAATGGACGGGCGCGCCGGGCAACCGGTATGACTGGCTCAGCCTGAACCGCAACTGCTTCGACCCGAGCGCGTGCCCGCTCCGACAGTGGCGCTACATCGACGGCAACGTGAACGGCGCCGTGCGCTTCACGCGAGGGTCCGAGGGTGTGTGGCCGCTGCGGCCTGGGCGCTATGCGGTCTCGCTCTGTGTCGACGACGACTACGTGTGCGTCGCCACGAGCGAGGTCTTCCGCATCGTGGCGCCGTAGCTCGATGGAAGCCTGGGACGCGATCCGCTCGCGACGGAACGTGCGCGCGTTCACCGGCGAGCCGATCGAGCCCGGCGAGCTCGATCGCATCCTCGAGGCGGCTCGGCGCTCGCCTTCGTCGATGAACCAGCAGGCGTGGGACTTCGTCGTCGTGACCGAACGCGACGACCTGGTCCGGCTCTCGCGCGTCTGGCGCTACGCGGGGCACGTGGCGAGCTCAGCAGCGACGATCGCCCTGATCGCGCCCGCGACGACCGACCCCGACGGCCGCGAGACGAACCAGTTCGACCTCGGCCAGGTGAGCATGAGCATCATGCTGGCGGCCGCGGACCTCGGCATCGGCAGCTGCCACGCTGCCGTCGAGGACCAACCGCTCGCCCGCGATGTGCTCGGCCTGCCGGACGACCGCGAGTGCATGTGGCTGATCGCGCTCGGGCGACCGGCTGACCGCCCGCTCGCACCGATCGCCGAGCCGGACCGACGACCGTTCGGCGACGTCGTGCACCGCGAGCGCTGGTAGCGAGACCCTCGCTCGGGATTCGAGACCGACTCAGACCCCGAGCGGCAACGTCGTGGAGGCCATCGCCTCGAGCTGATCGGCCGGCATCGGGTGGGCGAACCAGAACCCCTGCGCGAGCCGACAACCGTTCGAGCGCAGGAACACGTACTCGCTCTCGGACTCGACACCCTCGGCCAGCGGCACCATGTCGAGCGACTGCGCGACCTGGATCATCGCCCGCACCATGCCCGCGAGCCGCACGTCACGGTCGACGTGGCGGATGAACTCCTGGTCGATCTTCAGCACGTCGACCGGCATGTGCTTGAGGCGCGACAGCGACGAGTAGCCGGTGCCGAAGTCGTCGAGCGCCAGGCGCAGCCCCCACGAGTGCAGCTCGCGCAGGGTGCGCTGCGTGCGATCGGGATCGGCCATCGCGGTCGACTCGGTGATCTCGGCCTGCACCGTCGAAGGGTCGACGCCCGCGTCGCGCAGCTTGACGAGCAGTCGTTCGGCCAGGCGCGGGGTCCACAGCTGACGCGGCGACAGGTTGAACGAGACCTCCAGCTCGAGGCCCCCGTCGCGCCAGGCTCGCTGCTGGTGCGCGACCTGGTCGAGCACCCAGTCGCCGATCGCCTCGATCAGCCCGAGCTCTTCGGCCACCGGGATGAACTCGCCGGGCGGCACGATGCCGTGTGCGTCTTTCCAGCGGATCAGGGCCTCGGCGCCGACGACCCGCCGATCGGCGAGGTCCACGACGGGCTGATAGTGCAGCACCCAGTCCTGAGCCTCGACGGCCTTGCGCAGACGCTGCTCGAACGAGAGGCGCACCATGGCGTCGTCGCTCTCGCTCGCGAAGAACACGTGACCGCCGGGCTCGATCCGCTTGGCTCGGTACATCGCGATGTCTGCGTTCTTCAGCAGCGTCTCGGCATCGAGGGCATCACGCGGGTAGAGGCTGATGCCGATCGATCCCCGCGCGTGGAACTCGGTGCCCTGCAGCCCGAAGGGGTGCAACAGCACTTCGCCGGCACGCTCGGCGACCCGCTCCGCCGCAGCTTCGGCTTCCGCGGGATCGAGGTCGGCGAGCAGCAACAGGAACTCGTCGCCGCCCTGGCGCGCCACGAGGTCGGTTTCCCGCGTGCACGTGCGCAGACGTTCGGCGAGCTCCGAGAGCAGCAGGTCGCCGGCGTGATGACCGAGAGAGTCGTTCACCAGCTTGAAGTTGTCGAGGTCCAGAAAGACGACGGCGACCGCGGTGCCGTCGCGCTTGGCGCGTTCCACCGCGAGGACGAGCGTCTCCTCGAACAGCTGGCGGTTCGCGAGCGCGGTGAGTCCGTCGTGGTAGGCGAGGTGCGCGATGCGAGCCTCCGCCTCCTTCAGCTCTGTCACGTCGAACAGGATGCCGTGCTCGAACGTCGCCCTGCCGTCGGCGTCTCGATGCGCGTAGGCGCGGTCGCGGATCCAGACGACCCGTCCGTCGGGACGCACCATGCGGTAGTCGTCGAGATCGCCGCCCGAGCCTGCGATGAACGCCTCGCTCTGCGCCTCCACACGCATCCGGTCGTCGGGGTGCACCATCCGCAGCCACATGTCGGAGTCGGCCTGGTACGCCTCGGGCGTCACGCCCAGGATCTGCTCGATCTGCGGGTTCACGTACTGCGTGACGTTGCCGTTGTCGGCGTAGACCACCGCCGGGATCTGCTCGACCAGGCTGCGGTAGCGGGACTCGGCTTCGGCGAGAGCTGCCTGCGCTTCTCTGCCTGCGAGCAGCTCACGGGCATCGCGGACGGCCACGATCGTCCGGCCATCGCCCAGCGCGCGAGCGCGTAGCTCGACCGGGAGAGAGCCGCCACCCGGGCAGAGCAGTGACGCCTCGAACGGGACCTCGGCGTCGAGGCCCTCACGCCAATCGGGGATCGTCGCCTCCACGTCGCTGCCCGTCGGATCGTGGCCGAGCAGCTGCGTGAGACGCTCGTTCACCCATTCGATGCGCCCGTCGCCCAACACGAAGGAGGCCTCCGGGAACGATTCGAACAAACGTCCCACCTCGAGGCTCAGGGCGACCGGCGCTTGACCGTCGTGCGTCACGATGTGTGAGACATCGACGCAAGACCGACCCGACCTGAGCCTTCGTCGATCGCGCCCTAGTCCTCGGGTTCGCCCTCGCCCTGGATCGGCGGCGAGTCCTGCAGCATCTGCTCCATGGCCGCCAACAGGGTCGCGCGCTCGGCGTCACTCAGTCGCGCCGACGGGTGGATCAGCCGGTAGCTCAACGGCGGCATCTCTCCGTCCTGCACGACGTCGAGGAGCTCGTCGACCTCGGCCTGGGGGCGATCCCACTCCGAGAAGTTCAGCGTGGCACGCCCCTCGTCCACGTCGCGCTGCACGAGCCACGATCCCGGCGCGATGTTCGTGTACCAGGGCCACGCGGTCTCGTTGCTGTGACAGTCGAAACAGGTGCCTCGGGCGAGCTCGAGGCCGGGTCCGGGAGCGAACGCCGCTGCCTGGGTGACGGGAGGATTCGTGTGGTCTCGCCCGTACGGCACGAACTGAATCACGACGAAGAAGCCGAGCAATCCCACGAATCCCCAACGGATCCATCGAGGCAGCCGACGAGCCATGAACCCATCGTAGGGAGGCGCCGTCTCACTGACCCCAGACGATGGCCTCGGGTGGGGGTGGGACCTTCTTCCCGACCCCGGTCCCCTCCGATTAGATCGCCCGCATGCGGTTGTTCCGCGCGTTGTGCTCGACCTCAACGAGCCCCAGCGCCTCGAGCACCGGGGGCACGTAGTTGCCGAAGCGGCCCCGCAGTCCTTTCTTGAGGCCGTACCACCCGCCGACGGGATTGTCGGGGTCACGCGCCCATGCCTCGACGGTGCCTTCCTTGGCCGGCTTCTGCTCGTCGGCGCTCCCGAGCGGAACCCAGTCGCCGTGCTCGACGAGCATCGCGTGCAGATCCTCGATCGCCCGCAGGTGGTAGCGCAACTCGGTCGAGCCTACGGTGCAGATCAGAGCGGGCGGATCGGCGTCGGGGTCGCGCGCCATCTGGAACTCGCCCTGGAGGCTCGGAGTCTGCAGCGTCCACGGGTCGTCGGGCGTGCCCCTTCCTTTCACGGTTGCGGTCATGATGCGAACCGTAGACCACATCGTGTCGGTCGTGCACAGCGGAGGCGGCGCCCTCTTTCGACGCACGGCGAGATGCGCGAAGATGACTGACGCGCTGCATCGGAAGGACCCAGAGGATGTCGCAGGCGCTTCCCACCACCCTCACACGAGCCGAGGAAGCGCTCGCCTCCGGGGGTGGACCGAGGCACGCGAACTGTTCGAAGAGTCGCTCGCCGAACACGACGAGCCGCGAGCCCACGACGGTCTCGGACGCACGATGTGGTGGCTGGGTTCCGCCGATCTCGCCATCGACCATCGGGAACAGGCGTTCGCGGCGTACAAGGCTGCCGGCGAGACAACCAGGGCCGCAGAGATCGCGATCTGGCTGGCGCGTGAGCACCTGTCGGTCTACGGGAACGACGCCGTCGCCAACGGATGGCTCGCCCGTGCCCGGCGACTCGTCGGCGATGCGCCGACCAGCGCCAAGGGGCAGCTCGACCTCGCCCTGGCGAAGCGCGAAGTGGATCCCGCGGTCCGGGAGGAACTCGCCGATCGAGCGCTCTCGACGGCGCAGGCACTCGGCGATGCCGACCTCGAGGTTGCCGCCCTCGCCGAGCTCGGGCTCGCCGCGCTCCAGCTCGGTCGGGTCGACGATGGCCTCGATCGCCTCGACGAGGCGATGGCCGCGGCCACGGGTGGCGAGGCGGACATGCTCGAGACGGTCGCCGAGGCATGCTGCAGCCTCGTCGCGGCCTGCGATGTGGCGGGAGACACCGGTCGCCTGGAGCAGTGGGCCCGCATCGTCTCCGGGTTCATCGAGCGCAGAGCCGACCTGGTCGTCTTCACGTGGGGATGGGAGGGCGACGACGAGGTCCCGCCGGGGTCGACGACCGTGCAGATCGAGCTCGCCGCGGTCGGCGAGGCCACGACCCTGACCTTGGAGCACTCGGGACTCCCCTCGGGTCATGCCGCCGCCATGCACGAGGAAGGGTGGCGGCTCTTCGGCTCGCGCCTCGCCGTCGTCGCGACCGGGGGCGACCCCGGTCCCATGCCGCCGCTGCCCGCGTCCGAACCGACCTGACCCTTCAGCGTTCTCCCGCCGTCGGATCGTGTTTGCCGGGTTCCCACCGCGCACCGTAGCGGGAGGTCGCGAACACGAAGGGCTCCTCCTCGATCTCGGTCGCCATCGTGTCGTTCCAGCGGTTGAGGAAGCCGAACAACCCGACGACGGCGAGCATCTCGACGATCTGCCCGTCGTCCCAGTGTTTGCGAAGCTCCTCGAAGTGGGCGGGGGTCACCTCGTTCGGCACGAGCGAGGCGTCGCGGGCGAACCGCAGGGCCGCGCGTTCGGCCTCGTCGAAGAGGGGGGAACGCTCGAAGTCCCAGATCGCGGCGATCTTCTCGTCGACGACGCCGCGCTCGCGAGCGTCGACCGCCTCGTGTGCCTGACAGTAGCGGCAACCGGCCGAGACGCTCGAGACGATGCCGATCAGCGGCTTCAGCTCGGTGGGCAAGGTGCCCGTGTTCCAGATCTGGGTGATCAGCTCGCTGAACGCGCGCAGGATCTCCGGACGCCGGGCCATCGTGAAGAGGCTGTTCGGCACGAACGAGAGCGTGCGGTCGTAGTGACCGAACAGTCCCTCGAGTTCAGGGTGGTCCTCACGCCTCAGCGGCTCCATGTGGGGCATGCAGGCCAGCGTACGCCGCGGCCGCGCGCATCCACTCGACGGGATTCCGCCTCTCTCAACTTTTCGGACCCCCCGGATCGAGACCGACCTCCAGTCGAGCGATCGCCCATGCAGCGTTGATCAGGCCGACGTGGCTGAACGCCTGCGGGAAGTTGCCGAGTAGCTCGCCCGAGGATGCATCGATCTCCTCGCTCATGAGCCCGACGTCATTGACGTGGGCTGCGGCCCGCTCGAACACCGCCGCGGCTCGATCGCCCTCGTCGGCGAGGGCGAGAGCCTCGGCGAGCCAGAACGTGCAGAGCAGGAACGAACCCTCCTCGCCCTCGAGGCCGTCGTCGGTCTCCTGCACGCGGTACCGGTAGACGAGCCCTTGCTCGTCGGTCAGGCGCCGCTCGATCGCGTCGATCGTGGCGAGCACCCGCGGGTCGTCGGCGGGCAGGAACCCCACGATCGGCATCACGAGTGCCGAGGCATCGAGGTGATCGTCACCGAACGACTGGGTGAACGCGCCCGCCTGTTCGCTCCAGCCCTCTCGCAGGATCGCCTCGCGGATCTCCCGCCGTGTCGTGGTCCACGCCGGCACCCGATCGCCCGAGCCGATCGTGGGGGCAAGCTCGATCGCCCGATCGAGCGCAACCCAGCACATCAGCTTCGAGTAGAGGAAGTGGCGGGGCTCTCCGCGAACCTCCCAGATGCCGTGATCGACGGACTCCCACCGATCGGCAGCTGCGTCGGCCACCGCTCGGAGGAACCGCTTCGTGGAGTCATCGAGCGGCCCGAGGTACGAGCGGAGCCGGTGGGCGGCCCCGAGCAGCTCGCCGTAGACGTCGAGCTGCCGCTGTGACCACGCGCCGTTGCCCACGCGGACGGGCCGGCTGTCCCGCCACCCGGCGAGGTGAGGCAGCTCCCGCTCGCTGAGATCGTGCTCGCCGCCGACCCCGAACATGATCTGGAGATCGCGACCGAGGTCGAGCCCTGAGGCCACCGCCCCGCTCATCCACGAGAAGAACTTGTGTGCCTCGTCGGGACATGCCGCGACCCACAGCGCATCGAGGGTGAAGCTCGCGTCGCGAACCCAGGCGAACCGGTAGTCCCAGTTGCGCTCACCGCCGATCTGCTCGGGCAACGACGTGGTGGGTGCGGCGACGATCGCCCCGGTCGGCTGGTACATCAGCGCCTGGAGCACCCGGCCACTGTGGTAGACGAGGTCGGACCACGGACCCTCGTACGCCTGATGGACCGACGACCATCGGCGCCACGCATCGACGGTGCCCGCGAGTCGGCCTTCGATCTCGTCGGGGCGTTCGATCGTGGGGGGCCCGTCCTCGAGCGGTTGGTGATGGAGGGCAGTGCTCACGCGCTCGCCCTTGTGCAGGTGCACCCTGGACGTCGCCGTCGCGCCGTCGATCTCGACCTTCACCGGGAACGACAAGGCGAGCAGATGTGCGCCTCCGCGCACGAACACTCCGCCGTCGGGGACCGTCAGGAGCGGATGGATCAGTCCGTACTCGGGGCGCGGGGCGAACACCATCTCGAACGTGACCTCGCCCTCGACGACCTCGATGTCACGCAGCACCATGCCGGGAGCGCCCAGGCCGAGGTCGTGCCCGTCCTGCTCGGCCCCGAGCGCCATAGCGTCGGTCAGCCGAGCCACGCCCGTGGCCGTGCGCACGGTCGTCTCGAGCACCATCGTGCCGTCGAGGTAGCGGCGTTCGCGCTCGATCTCGTCGAGGGCGGCGATCGACCAATGGCCGGCGGCAGCATCGAGCACACGACCGAACACTGACGGCGAATCGAACCGCGGGAAGCAGAGCCAGTCGATCGAGCCGTCGGTGGTCACGAGTGCCGCGGAATGGCAGTCGGAGAGCAACGCATGGTCGGCGATCGGCGTTGAGCTCATGACGCAGGATAGGACGCCCAGTGCCCTGCATCGCTCCTCGCGCGAGCAGCATCCGGGCAATCCGACAGGAGCGGAACTCTATGGCCGAGGAGGCACGTGCGATCGGCCAAGTAGTCCCGTTCGGACTAGCAGAGCTGGCCGAGCGTGCAGGTCGACGGGTCGCGGTCGGGCAGCCAGCGCACGAACGTCACGGCATGGCGGAACCGGCTCCCGCGCAGTCGCTCGTACCGCACCTCGCAGGCGAGCGCTGGCAGCACCTCGACCCAATCGGCGCCCACAGAGCTGACGGCGCCGCCCGGCGAGACACTGGCGAGGGCGGTGGCGGCCGCGCGGCGCACGGGCGCCCGGGAGAACGCCACCGTGCGGCCGACGTCGATGAGCCGGCCCTCGTCGTACATCCCGAGGCGGATGGAGCCCACGCCCGAGCCGGCGTGGCGGTAGCCGGTCGCCACGCACACGGCGGTGCGGACGCGCCGCACCCGCAACCACCGTCGCCCGTCGGCGTGGCGTGCGATCAGACCGTCGCGTCCGGTCGCATCGCGGTCGTCGAGCCAGACGTGGCCGGTCGTGCGATCGAGCGTCTGCGGCGTCACGACGAACGGCTCTCCCGGTGCGATACGACGCAGGTTCGTCGGCGCGAGTGGCATCCCGAGTTGGCCGGCCAGGCCTTCGAGCGCCCGGCGCCGGTCAGCCAACGGAATGGATCGGAGGTCGGTAGCGCCGCGCGTCATCACGTCCGTGACGACCAGGGTCGCCGGGGTCGACTCGGCGAGATCGGTCACCACGGACGGTGACGGGATCAGTCGACGCCGGACCGTGGCGAAGTCGAGACCGTCGGGTCCGACCACCACCAACGAGCCCTTCACGATCGCCTCGCCCACATCGAGGGAAGCGAGGGACCGCACGACCTCGGGGAAGTAACGATCGAACGCCCGACGCCGGTCCGAGACGAGACGGGCCGCGCCGGGTCCGAGGCGAGCCGACACCCGCAGACCGTCCCAGTCCGGCTCGAATCGCCAGTCGATGCCGTCGGGGATGCCGTCGACCACCTCACCGGCGCTCGCGATCTCGGGGAGGGAGATGACGTCGCGTGCGACATCGACGACCATCTCCTCCCGCTCGCGCTGCATCCCCCGACACTGTCAGTCGTCGTGGTCCACGACATCGGGAACACGGCGGAGATGTGCTCGGCCGATGGTCCGAACGTCGGTGGTGCGGGCGCATCCCCCAGGCGACGGACGTCGGGTCGACGCAACCGCGCCGACCAGTCGACGCCGTGTTACGCGGGGGACACCGAGACCGAGGCCTCGGGCGAGACCGAAGTGACCGGGCTCGGCGTGACCGACGGCGCAACGGTCGGAGCGATCGAGGACGACAGGGTCGGGCTCGCGGTCGGCACGGTCTCCTCGAGCAACGCGTCGAGGGACTCGCTCGGCACGAACCGGATGATGCCGGCTCCCAGGGGCGGCACCGACACGATCGTGCACCCGGTGCCGCTCGCGCCCGCCGGCGTGCACGTCTCGGCCGACCGGTCGCCCACCGTCACGAGCACGCTCATGTAGCGCGCCCCGCGGTCCAACGCCATCGCCTCGCTCACGAGCACACGACCGGCGGAGTCGCCGGTCGCGGTGACGCGGCCGATCAACACTCCCTCGGCCTCCTCGGCCGAGTACTGGCGCATCTCCACGGTCACGACGTCGTCGGTCGCGAGATCACGTCCGTCGACCTGCACCGTCGCCGTGACGACCCGGTTGCCCGCGGCGAACGTGATGATCGGGGCGGGCACCGGTGGCTCCGCGTCGAGCACCGGCGGAACGATCGCCGATGCGAGCGCGAGCGCGAAGATGCCGGCCGAGATCATCGTCGAGGTGGCGAGCATCTGGGTGCGACTCGCGTAATGGCGACGCAGCACGAACGTGTCGTTGGCGTTGCCGTCGGCGTCGCTGCGCCCGAGCAGGCCGATCAGGCCGATCGCGATCGCCGCGACCCCGATCGTCGCGGCGAAGCCGAGCCACCCGGGCGTCTCGCGCACGGCGTGGGCGAGCGCGCCGGAAGCCCAGGCGAGCACCGCGACGAGCGCGGCGACGGCGATCTCGGCGATCAGCACCGCCTTGAGGCGCCGCTCCGCCCGGCGGCTCGGTGCCGGGGGCGCGAGGTCGGCGCCCGCCGCATCCTCGAGCGCGACGTCCCATCCGACCGCGGGGGTGCCGAGCACTTCGGCGGCTTCGTGGTCGCCCGTGCCGGTGAAGATCACGCGATGGTTCACCGGCGGGTCACCGACCGGCGTCGGGCACTCGATCACGACACGCCACGGACCGGTGCGCTCGTCGAGCGGCGTTTCCATCGTCTGCGTGGACCTGATCGCCTCGACGATGGCCTCGTCGGTCGGCTGTGCGTCGGCGATGCGCGCCGACAGCTCCATCACCGGGAACAGGCCCTGCGGCAGCACACGGGCCCGCTGCACCTGCTCGAGCTGGGTGGCGGTGATCGTCTCCGTCGTGGGCGACGCAGCGGACGGCGGCGGGGTCTGGACATCGGTCAGCACCACGACGTCGTCGCCGCCGGGAGCGGGGTGGAACCGCCGGTCGATCAGGCCCTCGATCGCGGGATCGCTGCGCCGGAGCTCGTCGAGCTCGTAGAGCCCGGGAACGCGGTCTGTCTGGCTCGCTGCGAGCACGACCGGGACGTCGATCGGGGCCGCGGTGCCGGTCAACACGCGGCGAACCTGGGCGATCCGGTCGACCGGGTCGCCGGTGCGCAACGCGGCCACCCTGGCGATCACGTCCTCGGTCGACGCGAGGTAGGCGGACTCGCGGGGCAGGAACTCGCGTTCGAGACGGACCTGGGCGGTCACGTCGACCGCCCGAGCCCGGCTCTTCCGCTCGTGGCCGGGGTGGGCGCACAGGTATCGGGTCATCAGGGGCCTCTCCTTCTCCGTCCGGTGCGACGCCCGATGCGATGCGGCCGCAGGAGCACGAACCGGTTCAGTCGTACGCTACACGGGGTGCGGGGCAACGGAACAGTCCCCTTCCGTACGGGGGATGCGAACTCGAGACCTTCGACCTAGGTCGAGTGGACGAGGCCCGGGGACGATGAGAGGGGTGGGTGGGGTGATCGCGAGGACCTGGCGAGGGTGGACGCGCGCCGACGACGCCGACGCGTACGTCGAGTACCTGCAGCGGACCGGCATCCCTGAGTACCGAGCGACCGAGGGGAACCGCGCGGCGTACATCCTGCGACGCAACGTCGGCGAGCGAACCGAGTTCGTGACCCTCACGCTGTGGGAGTCGCTCGACGCCGTCCGCGGCTTCGCGGGTGACGACGTCGAGCGCGCGGTCTTCTACCCCGAAGACGGCCGCTTCCTGGTCGAGCGGGAGACGACCGTGGCGCACTTCGAGGTCATCGAACCCGCCTGAACCGTTCGCGTCCGATGCCTTCCGGGATAGGCTGCGCGCCGAGATGCCCGCCGACCTCGATCTGCTGCGCCGTATCGACGCCTACCTGGATGCGGCACCCAGGACCGGAGCCACCGCCGAGGCGATCGGCCCGTTCACGCTGTTCCTGAACGAGGGGCATGGGTGGCGTTACTACGCCCGGCCGTCTCCCGGTGCGAACGGGTTCACGAGCGAGGCGGTCCGTGCCGTCCGGAGCCGTCAGCGCGAGCTGTCGCAGCCGGAGGCATTCGAGTGGATCGCCGAGCTCGCACCAGCCCTGGGTGAGGTCGTCGGGGCCGACGGCATGCGTCTCGTCGATCATCCGCTGATGGTCCTGGCCGGCGATGCGCCGACCCTCGGGCCGCCCGAGGGTGTCGAGGTCGGCATCGTCGATCCCGACGACGACCTGGCCGCGCTCAGCGCCGTCGCCGAGGTGGGGTTCGCCGCGCCCGGGACGGGAACCGGGACGCCCGGGGCGGCCGACGCCTTGGCCGCGGCCGCGAGGCAGAGCGCGGACACGATCGCGTTCCAGCGCGGCCGCATGTTGGCCGGCCTCACCGTGGCCGCCGCGGCCCGCGTCTCGGGGGTCCTCGCGGCCGTGGGCTGGCACCAGCCGCTCGACGGGGCGAGCGAGATCGTCGGGGTCGCGACCCTACCGGCCTTCCGGCGGCGAGGGCTCGGGGCCGCAGTGACCGGCACGTTGGTCGCCGACGCCCTCGAGCGAGGTGTCAAGACCGTGTTCCTGTCGGCCGACGACGACGACGTGGCCCGCGTGTACGAGCGGGTGGGCTTCCGGCGCGTGGGCACCGCCTGTGGGGCTTCGATCCCGACGGGCTGACGCGCCGCATCAGAGGCGAGCCGTCACTCGACCCATCGGAAGCAGGACGCTCGTGCGTGGTCACCCCACTGCGTGGGTATCAGGCTCGAGGCGAGGACCTTCCACATGAAAGGAGGCGTGAGATGTGGGAGTTCGTGTTCGCCGCTTTCCTGGTCACCCATGGGTTGGTGCATCTCACGGTGTGGCTGGCGCCGGCGACTGTCGACGCGCCGTTCCGCGCCGACCACTCGTGGCTCCTCGGATCCGGTGAGACGCCGCACCGCGTGAGCGTGGCGCTCGCAGTGAGCGCCACAGCTGTCTTCGTCGCTGCGGGCATCGCGCTGCTGTTCGGCGCTGCGTTCTGGGTGCCACTCGCGGTCACCGCGTCTGCGATCGGCCTCATGGTAGCCATGCTCTACTTCAACCCGTGGCTGTTGCTCGACATCGGGATCAATGCGGGGCTGCTCTACGTGCTGCTCGCGACCGACTGGGCCGAGACGTTGGCCGCATGAGCGGCCGACGAGGCCGTGGGTGCGGGCGGTCGTCGCCGGTCACTCGACGTCGCGAGCCATCGTGACCGCCAGGCCGACGCCGAGCGCGATCGCAAGGTAGAGGGCCATCATGAGACCCGCCGCCGCCGGCGAGAGGAGATCCGTTCCGGTTTGCGTGAGCGACGTCGCGAGCCCGGAGAACGGGAACCACTTCACGGTCGCCGGCAGGATCGCGCCGACGAGCGACTCGACCACCAGCGCCCACCCCAGCACCCCGATGATCGCGATCAGCTGACTGCGGAGGGCGGCGCCGGCGGCCGCGCCCATCGCTCCGGAGAACGCGGCCCCCGCGCCCACGGCGAGGACCGCCACGATCACGGACGCGCCGAACGGCACCACCTCACCTCCGACCGCGAACTTCACTGCGACGGCGACGAGCGGGATCAGAGCACCGACCACCCCGAAGGCGAACCCCGCGACGCCGTACGCGATCACCTTCGCCACGACGACAGGCCACCGCTTCGGGGTCGCGAGGAACGTGCCCGAGAGGGTTCGGTGGCGATGCTCCGTGGTCATCGCGGTCGCCCCGAGCACGAGCGCGAACACGCCGGCGATCGACCCCGTGGTGACGAAGTCGCGCACGTCCTCGACGGTCTCGATCGGCGTGAGGCCCGCCTCGAGACCGTCCGGGGTGCCCGCGATCGCGAGCGTGGCGATCGCACCGAGGGTGGCGAGGCCGGCCGCGCCGAGCAGCAATCCGATCCACATGCGGGTCGTGCGCACCTTGGCGACCTCGACACGGACGAGCGGGAACACGGCGTTCACCGGACATCCTTAGGGGGCGGCGGGATCGCGGGAGTCTGCGGTCGATCGGCCCCCCCGCTGGTGAGCTGCAGGAACGCCTCCTCGAGCGACGCCTCCCGGCTGCGCAACTCGTGCAGCACGGCGCCCTCGGTCGCCGCGATCTCCCCGACCCGCTCGATCGGCAGGCCCGCCACGGAGATCGCGGCGGAGTCGTCGCCAGCAGAGACCGTCGCGCCCGCCGCAACCAGGGCGGGGCCGAGCCTCGCCGCGTCGGGCGATCGCACGAGCACGTCCTGGGCCACCGACGAGGTGATGGCCTCCACGGGTCCCTCCCGCACGAGCCGGCCGCGGTCGATCACGACGAGGCGATCGACGGTCTGGGCCATCTCGGCAAGCAGGTGGCTCGAGACGAAGACGCTGCGGCCCGCATCGGCGAACGCCCGAAGGAATCCACGCAGCCATGCGACGCCGGCGGGGTCGAGGCCGTTGCCGGGCTCGTCGAGCACCAGCACCTCCGGATCGCCGAGCAGCGCGGTCGCGAGGCCCAGCCGCTGCCGCATGCCGCTCGAGTAGCCACCCACCCGTCGATCGGCGTACTCGCGCATCGCCACCTGGTCGAGCACGGCGTCGATGCGTTCGCGGTCGATGCTCCCTGCCCTCGCCGCGATGTGCAGGTGGTCGCGGCCCGTGCGTCCCGGGTGGAAGCCGGTGCTCTCGAGCATCGCCCCCACGTGCGCGAGCGGCTGATCGAGGGTCGCGTACCGCCTGCCCAAGATCGTGGCCAGACCCTCGGTCGGCTCGGCCAGGCCGAGCACGACGCGCATCGTGGTGGTCTTGCCTGCCCCGTTCGGTCCCAGGAACCCCGTGACGCGCCCGCGCGGGACCGCGAAGGAGAGTCCGTCGACCGCGGCGAGGTCGCCGAACCGTTTCGTGAGCCCGGCGACCTCGATCGCCGGTTCACGCACGATGTCGCTCGAGCTCATGCCTTCGCGAAGGTGGCGCGCCAGGCCCGCACGTCGCCGGTCTCCAGGTTCGTCTCGAAGGCGGCCTCGACGATCTCGCGGGTCTCCCAGCCCGCCGAGAAGGCCTCGCGAAGCTCCTCCTCGCCGACCCGGCGGGGACCCCACCCGGGCGGTTCCCCGTCGCTGAAGCAGAGCAGGTGCAGCAGGCCCCGAGGCTCCAACGCCTCGCGCAGGCTCGCCGCGTACACGGGTCGCTCGTGGTCGTCGAGCACGTGGAACAGCCCGCAGTCGAGGGCTGAGGCGAACCGGCGGCCGAGCCCCCCGACCCCGAACACGTCGGTGACGAGGAAGTCGGCCGATGCCAACCCGCGTTCGCGCGCTTTGTCCATCGCCTTGCCGATCGCGCGTGGCGAGGCGTCGATGCCGACCACCTCGAGGCCACCGTCTGCGAGCGCCAACGCGTTCTCGCCCGTGCCGCATCCCACGTCGAGTACCGGAGACCGGAACTCGCCCGCTGCCGCGAGCGCGAGCACCGCGCGCTGTGGACGCCCGATGTCCCAGGGAGGCACGCCGATGTAGGCGTCGTCGAACCCGCGCGAGGAGGGTCGGGCGGCCATGGGTCGCCACCCTAGCCGGTCCCGGACGTTCGGGCGATACGGTGGTCGTCCGACGGACGACGCGGGGGGCGACGATGGATCAGGACCGGTACGACCGGGGCCGCCAGCGGTTCCTCGAGGTTCACGACGAGAGGGCGCTCGGCGCCGTGGAGGGTCTCGGCGACCTCGGGCGGATCATCGTCGAGACGGTCTACGGCGACGTGTACGCGAGGCCGGGCCTGTCGACGCGCGACCGGGAGCTGGCGGCGGTCCCGGCGCTGGTGGCCCTGGGACGTTCGTCACAGATCCCCCAGCACCTGCGGGCGTCGTTGAAGGCCGGGCTCTCGCCCGATGAGCTCCGCGAGGTGATCCTGCAGACCGCGACCATCGCCGGGTTCCCGCCCGCGATGAACGCGATGGCGACCTTGAAGACGATCGTCGGCGACGGGGAGGCGTGAGGTGCCGATCATCGAGATCGCGACCCTGGCCCCCGCGGACGGCCTCGACGTCTCCACCGGGCTCGGCGCGGTGACCACCGAGGTCGCCGCCTTCCTCGACGAGGATCCGCAAGGGACGTGGGCGATCTACCGACCGATCGCGCCCGGCCACTTCGCCGAGGGAACCGACGCGCCCGCAACGCAACCCGCCGAGACCCACCCCGCGATCGTGCGGGTCTTCGCGAACCGGCCTCCCGAGCAGGTCCCGGCCCTGCTGGAGGTGGTCGCCGCCGCGGTGGTGCGCGGGTTCGGGCTCGGGGAAGGCAACATCGTCGTGCTGTTCGAAGCGGCCGATCCCGACCGCATGTTCTGGGGGTGAGGGAGCAGCATGGAGGGGACGACGTACCCCGATACGACGGGCCGATGCGCCCGGTCCGAACCGCGGTCCAACGCGCACGATGGCGATGGAGGTGACGACGATGAAGGAGGATGTGCTTCCCGAGCGGAACGACCCGTCGATCCGCGATCGCGCGCTCGAACACATCGAGAAGAAGCAGGAGTTCCACGCCCACCTGCTGGCCTACGTCCTGGTGAACGCGATGCTGATCGGCATCTGGGCGGTCACGGGCGCCGGGTTCTTCTGGCCGGTCTTCCCGCTGCTGGGCTGGGGCATCGGCATCGGGTTCCACGCGTGGGACACGTACCGGCTCGGCGAGCCGAGCGAGCGGCAGATCCAACGGGAGATCGAGCATCTGCGCAAGGTCGGCTGACGACCCCCTCGTGCAGGCACCCGGCGACCGGCTTGCACGCGGCGCGGACTATCCTTGGTCGCGATGACCCTCTTCCGGCTGCGCGATGACCTGCCCACCCTGAGCGCACCCGTGCTGATCGGGGCGTTCGACGGTTGGATCGACGCGGGCGGAGCGGCGTCCGGCGCCGCGGAGCGGCTGGCCGAGGGCACGGACACGATCGCGACGGGCGACGCCGACGCGCTGTTCGATTACCGCTCGCGCCGGCCCGTCCTCGACGTGGTCGACGGCACCCTGTCCAACCTCGACTGGCCGCAGATCTCGATCGCGCGTCGATCCGAGGGCGGCCGCGACCTGCTCGTGCTCCACGGTCCCGAGCCCGACTTCCGGTGGCGTGAGCTCGGCGAGCAGGTGATGGAGACGGCCGTGCGGCTCGGGGTGGTGCAGTGGGTGAGCATGGGCGCCATCCCGGCCGCCGTGCCGCACACCCGTCCGGTGCACGTGTTCGGAACAGCGTCGAGCGAGGGCCTGCTCCACGACGACGTCGACCTGGGCCCGCAGGGTCTCCTGCGCGTCCCGGCCGCGGCGCTCTCGGTGATCGAGATGGCCGTCGCGAGTGCAGGCATCCCCACGGTCGGCTTCTACGCGCAGGTGCCCCACTACGTGGGCGGATCCTTCGCGGCGGGGGCGATCGCGCTGCTCGAGCAGCTCGGTCGTCACGTGGGCGTGGAGCTCCCCCTCGGCGACCTTCCCGAGGAAGCCCTCAGCCAACGGCAGCGGCTCGACACCGCGGTCGGCGGCGACGAGGACGCCCGCGAGTACCTGGAGCGGCTCGAGTCGATCAGCGGCGAGGAGAACGTGCCCTCGGGTGACGAGCTGGCCTCCGAGATCGAGCGGTTCCTGCGGGGGGAAAGCGGGGGCGACGAGCCTCCTCGGCTCGGCTGACCCGCCGGTCACGCCCGAACCCATGCATCGGTAGCGAGCCTGTGCACCGCTCTGCTAGCGTGCGAGCCACACCGCGTCACGCAGGCGAAGTCCGGTCAGATCCCGGCGCTGTCCCGCAACTGTAGGTCCGCACCAGGCCGTCGAGGCCAACGGCGGACGAGCCAGGCCGCCCTGCGCGACTCGAGGCTGAACGCTCCCTCGAGGTTCGGGGAGGCCGGCCGCCGGGCGCCGCATCGGGCCCCGCGACTCCTTCCGTTCCCGCGATCCGAGCGTTCCGACAGGGCGCGAGGACGCCCGGGAAGGAGCACCACATGCTTTCGACGCGACGACGGTTCGTCGCTACACTCACCGCTGCCTTCGTGCTGCTCGCCGTGGCGGCGAGCGCGGGCGGGCTCACCGATGGGGACCGCGCCGACGCCGGCGCTGCGTACCTCACCACCCAGCAGAAACCGAACGGGTCGATTCCGGCGTTCTCCCCGATCGGCTCGACGGCCGACGCGGTGCTGGCGTTCGTCGCCTCGGACACGGAGTCGCCGTCGCGCAAGGCGGCGCTCGGCTACCTGCGCGCGCAGGTGGAGAAGGGGAACGTGAACACCGTCGGTCTCGTCGCGAAGGTCGTGCAGGCCGTCGCCGCGGCGGGCAGGGACCCACGGAGCTTCGGCGGGAAGGATCTCGTGCAGTGGCTGCGCTCCCGCATCAAGGAGAGCGGGAAGATCGGCGGGGCGACCGTGTTCGATCAGGCGCTCGCGATCCTGGCGCTCGAGGCGGGCGGGACGAAGCCTCGGCGGACGACCACCGATTGGCTCCTGGCGGCACAATGCCCGGTCGGCGGGTGGTCCTTCGACAACCCGTACCGGCCGACCAAGGACGACGAGAGCTGCTGGAACGGCAGCGCGGACGATTTCTTCACCGCGGACACGAACACGACCTCCTACGCCGTGATGGCCCTCGAGCACGTAGGACGCGACAGCTACACAGCCGACCCGATCGCGTTCTTCCAGAGCGCGCGCGACGCGGTGCACGAGGGATGGGAGTACTCGCCCGGATTCGGCACCGACGCGAACTCGACCGCGTTGGTCATCCAGGCCTACGCGGCCGCGGAACTCGGGGTCCCGTCGGGCGGCCTGAACGCCCTCCGGGCGCTCCAGCCCGACGTGGTGCTCGGCGCCTGGGCCTACAACTACGTCGGCGCCGAGCCCAGCGACCCTGACGTGGGCGCCACGATCGGCGCCGTGCCGGCGATCCTGCAGGTGCCGCTGCCGATCGTCCCGGCGGCGCCCACATCGGGCTGGGCGGGCTGACCGCCGTGCGAGGCCTCCGCGCTGCCGCGTTCGGTCTCGTCCTGTTGCTGCCGGCGCTCGCGCCGGCGGCGGGCGGCTCGGTGGTCGCATGCGCCGCCGAAGCTGCCGGCGCACCGCACGCCGCCCTGGTCGTCGGCACCGGGGGCCAGACGATCACCTACTGCGTGACGCTCGACGCCCCGACGGTGACCGGTCTCCAGCTGATCCAGCTCGCGTCGGCGCAACACGGCCTGCAGTACCGGCTCGGCTTCGGCGGACAGGCCGTGTGCCAGCTGGCCGGCGTCGGCCCGACCGGCGGCGACTGCTTCGCCGACTACCCCGACTTCTGGGGGTACTGGCACGGGAACGGCGGCGGCGGATGGACGTGGGCCGGGTCGGGGGCAGCGAGCGCCTCGATCGGCGACGGCGACGTCGAAGGCTGGACGTGGGGCTCGGGCGATTCGGGCGCCACGCACCCCGCCCCGCCTGCGCTCTCGATCGACGACGTCTGCGACGCCCTCACCGAGCCCCCGCCCGGTGACGATGGCGGCGGAGGGGGCGGAGGCGGCGGTGGTTCCGGCGGAGGGGGCGGTGGAGGCGGTGGCTCCGGCGGGGGCGGTGAAGGCGCCGGCGGCGGGTCGGGCGGCGGCGATACGGGTTCCGGTGACGGCGGGTCCGCGGATGACCCGAGCGACGACGGGTCGGGATCGGGGTCGGGAGCCGGCGGGTCGGACCAGGGTGACGGAGGGTCCGAGAACGGTGACGGTGACGGCGGTGACGCCCAGGAGCGGGCCGACACCGAGACGCCCTCTCCGGTCGCGGCGCCGACGACCCCCGCCGCCGACGTCGCAGCCCTCGCCTCTGCCACGAGCCAGGGCGGCGAAGGCCCGCCCATCGCCGGCCTCGTCGCGCTCGCGATGATCGGCGGACTCGGCGTCGCCGGGTGGTTCACGCTGCGTCGCCGCGACGCTCAGGGGCGCTGATCGTGCACCCCGCCGCATGGATCGTCTGGGCGACCTGCGCGGGGCTCGTCGCGTTCACCACGACCGATCCCTTCTACCTCGGACTGGTCGTGGCCGTGTCGTGGTTCGTCTACGCGGCGCAGCGAGTGCCAGGCCCGACCGAGCGGTCGTTCCGCGTCTTCGCGATCGCGGGGCTCGTGACGATGGCGGTGCGCACCGCGCTCGTCTTCCTCGGCACTGTCGACGCCGGGAGCGTCGCGTTCGCCGCCCTCGAGGGTGCCCGCCTCGCGACCCTGCTGATCGTGTTCGGCACGTTCAACGCCGTCACCGATCCGTTCGGCGTGGTGCGGCTCGCGCCGCGGCGCTTCCATGAGCCGGCGCTCGCCGCGGCGCTCGCCCTCTCGATCGCCCCCCGCACGATCTCGATGGTGGGACGGGTGCGCGAGGCGCAGCGCTTGCGCGGCATGCACCCGTCAGCGTGGCGGGCCCTGCCGACCCTCGCGGTCCCCGTGCTCGAGACCGGCATGGAGGAAGCCGTGACCCTCGCGGAGAGCATGGACTCCCGGGGACACGGACGCGGACGCCGCTCGCGCTACCGGCCCGATCGCTGGACCCTCGGCGCGATCGTCGTCGTCGCCGCGTCGCTGATCGCGGCCGGCGAGTTCCTCGTCGCCGCGTTCACCGGCTCGCCGGCGCTGCACCCGTCGACGTTCCCCCTCACCTGGCCCGAGGCCGACCCTCGGCTCCTGGCCACGATCGGGCTGCTCCTCGTGCCCGCCTTCCTGTCCAGGCCATCGGTCGACGACGAAGGGCCGGTCCGATGAGCGCGTTGCGCTTCGACGCCGTCTCGTTCTCCTACCCTGACGCCGACCGGCCCGCGCTACACGACGCCTCGGTCTCGATCGACGAGGGAACGTTCGCGCTCGCGGTCGGGGCCACCGGCGCCGGCAAGTCGACGTTCCTGCGGGCAGCGAACGGCCTGGTCCCCCACTTCACCGGCGGTCGGTTCTCCGGGCGTGTGGTCGTCGACGGTCGCGACACGCTCGAGCACGCCCCACGCGCCCTCGCCGACGCCGTCGCCTACGTGCCCCAGGACGCCGCGGCCTCGTTCGTGCTCGACCGCGTGGAGGACGAGCTCGCCTACGGCATGGAGAACCTCGGGGTCGACCCGGTGCACATGCGCCGGCGCGTCGAGGAGATGCTCGACCTGCTCGACGTCGAACCGCTGCGCCGGCGCAGCGTGCGGTCGCTCTCGGGCGGCGAGCAGCAGCGGGTCGCGATCGCAGCGGCCCTCGCAGCGGGGCCTCGCATCCTCGTGCTCGACGAGCCGACCTCCCAGCTCGACCCGCAGGGCGCCGAGCACGTGGTCGCCGCCCTGCAGCGGCTCGTGCACGACCAGGGCATGACCGTGTTGCTCGCCGAGCACCGACTCGAACGGGTCGCCGGCTTCGTCGATCTCGCCCTCGGCTTCGAGCGAGGCACGGTCGTGCCCGGCGAGCCGGCCGAGGTGATCCGCCGGCTGGCGATGGGCCCGCCGGTGGCCCGGCTGGGCCGGCTCGTCGGCTGGGACCCCGTGCCCCTGACCGTGCGCGAGGCCCGAGGGCTCGGCGGCCGGCTCGCGCCGTTCGAGCTGCCGGCGGTCGACGGTGCCTCCACCGCAGCCACGCCCGGGGAGGCCCTCGTGCGGGTCGCCGGTCTCGAGGCTCGCCACGGCGAGTCGACCGCGTTGCGCGGCATCGACCTCGAGGTGAGGCGCGGCGAGGTCGTGGCCGTCATGGGCCGCAACGGGGCAGGCAAGACGACCCTGCTCCGATCGATCGTGGGCGTCCACGAACCGACGCGCGGTTCGATCGCGGTCGACGGCCACGCCCCGACACCGGGCGTCGACGTCGCGCTGTGCCCTCAGGAGCCGGAGGTCGTGCTCTTCGCCGAGACGGTCGCCGACGAGGTGCGGGCCACGCGACGGGCCCGCGAGCTTCCCGACGATCCGATGCCGGTGCTCGACGCGCTCGGCATCGCCGATCTCGCCGCCCTGCACCCCCGTGACGTCTCGGCCGGACAGCGCCTGCTCGTCGCGACCGCCGCGATCGCGGCCGCCGACGCGCCCGTGCTGCTGCTCGACGAGCCGACGCGGGGACTCGACCCCTCGTCGAAGGACCGGCTCGCTCGGTTCCTGCGCTCGCACGCCTCGGGCGGTGGCGCCGTGATGGTGGCGACCCACGACGTGGAGCTCGCCGCTGCGGTCGCCACCCGGGTCGTGATCCTCGCGGGCGGCGAGGTGATCGCCGACGGCGACCCCGGTGTCGTGCTGGGCGACTCCACGGTGTTCGCGCCGCAGATGACGCGTGCGTTCGGCGCGGGATGGCTCACCCCGGAACAGGTCGCGGGGGCCCTCGCATGATCACCGAGGAACGGACCCTCGCATCGCCGCCGACAGCGCCGGGGTCAGCGCCCGACCTCTCCGCGCGAGCCCGAGCGCTCACGGGTGGATCCCGGCTGCGTCTCGTCACCCTGGTCGTGATCAACCTCGTCGGGCTGCTCGCGTTCCTCTGGCCGTTCGTCCTGCCGGTCACCCCGGGCGTGAACGAGAACCACGCGAACGACGGCCCGGTGATCCTCGCGGTGCTCGTGATCTGTCTCGGGGCGGTACTCTTCGTCGAGCTCGGACGCGGCGGCCTCGGTCCGAAGACGATCGCCCTGATGGGTGTGCTCGGAGCCGCGATGGTCGCGCTTCGCCTGCCCGGGTTCGTGGCGGGCTTCAGCGCGATGTTCATCGTGGTGCTCGTGGCCGGGAACGCGTTCGGCCCGGGGTTCGGCTTCCTGCTCGGCGCCGTCGGCACGTTCGCGAGCGGGCTCTTCCTCGGCGGGCTCGGCCCATGGCTGCCGTTCCAGATGGTGGCCGTGGGGTGGGTCGGCATGGGGGCCGGGTTCCTGCCGAAAACGTCGTGGCCGGTCCGCATCGGCTCGCTCGCGGTGTACGGGGCGATCGCCGGCTACCTGTTCGGCGCGATCATGAACCTGTGGTCGTGGCCGTTCCTCACGACGGGCACCGCGGTCGACTGGGACCCCACGGCGGGGGCGGCGACGAACCTACGCCACTATCTGGCGTTCTACGCCGCGAGCTCGTTCGCCTGGGACACGTTCCGCGCCGTGGGCAACGCCGTGCTCGTGCTCGTGCTGGGCCGCCCGCTGCTCGGCGCGCTCGACCGAGCCGCGAGGCGGATGCGCCTGGAGGTGTCCCGGTAGCATCCTGGGCCATGACCGAGGCCCCGAGCGAACGCACCCGCGTCCACCGTCATCCGGAGCGCGGCGACCACGACCCGGCGACGATCCATGCGGTGCTCGACGAGGCCCTGCTGTGCACCGTGTCCTGGGTGGACGAAGACGGTGCGCCGCGAGCGCTCCCCACGATCCAGGCGCGCATCGGCGACACGCTGTACCTGCACGGCTCCCGCGGCGCCAGGGCATGGAAGGCGGCGGCCGTGGGGACCGAGGTCTGTGTCGTGGCCACGGTCGTCGACGAGCTCGTCCTCGCTCGCACATCGCCTGCGCACTCGATGAACTACCGAAGCGTGGTGCTCTTCGGACGCGGGCGCGAGGTCACCGACCATGAGGAACTGTCGGAGGCTGCGAAGGCGATCACCCGCCACGTGCTGCCCGGCCGAGAGCTCGACGCCGCCGAGCCCGACGACGGGGACTGGCGCCAGACGCTGATCCTCGCGTTGGCGATCGACGAGGCGAGCGCGAAGGTGCGCACCGGCCCGCCCAAGGACGACGACGAAGACCTCGCACTCGATGTGTGGGCCGGCACGCTTCCTCTGCGGACGGTCGTCGGGCCACCGAGCTCGTCGCCCGACCTCCGAGCATCGATCGCCCTCCCCACCTATATCCCCGCGTCCGGAGAGGAGCTCCCACGGCCATGAGCCGCCAGGCGCCCACGCCACGCACCCGCGTTCGTCGACTCCCCGAGCTCGGCGTGTACGAGAGGGAGCGGGTCAACGAGATCGTCGACGAGGCGATCTACTGCCACCTCTCGTGGGTCGGCGACGACGGAGAGCCGCGAGTGATCCCCACGATCCACACCCGCCTCGACGACGAGCTCTACGTGCACGGCTCGGCCGCCTCGAGCACGCTCCGCGCGATCAGGACCGGCCTGCCGGTCGCGATCGCGATCACCCTCGTCGACGGCATCCGGTTCGCGCGCTCGATGTTCGAGCACTCCATGAACTACCGCACGGTGGTCGTGTACGGCACCGCCGAGGAGGTCACCGACCGCGACGAGCTCGTCCGGGTCTTCGACGCAATCACCGACCACGTCGCGCCGGGGCGCAGCGCCGACGCTCGCCCACCGACCGACGCCGAGCTGAAGCAGACGACGTTCGTGAAGATCGCGCTCGACGAGTGCAGCGCCAAGGTGAGCCAGGGCTTCCCCGAGGAACCCGACGAGGATCTCGCGCTCGACGTGTGGGCCGGCATCCTGCCGCTGCGCACGGTGGCAGGCGAGCCGATCCCCGACCCGCTGCTCGCCGAGCGCACGTCGGTTCCCGGCTACGTGTCCGACTACCGGCGCCCCGGCGCCTGAGCGGACCGCGTGACTGGTCGCTCACTCGACCGGCGGCGTCAAGGGCACCACGAACCGCTCGAGCGCGGCGGCCGTCTGCAGCACCGTGAGCTCGCCGGTCGCCGCGACCGCCACGAGCGCGATCAGCTCGTCGTCCTCGGCCTGCAGGTCGAGGCCGTTGCGGTTCAGGAACACCACCGTCGCGAGCAGCGCGACCCGTGCGTTTCCCGGTCCGAACGGTCGCAGCCGGAGCATCGCGAGCAACAGTGCGGCCGCCTTCGGCACGGGGCCCGGGTACGCCTCGCGGTCGTCCTCACGGCGGAGTGGCTCGGCGACGGCCTCGGCGAGCCGGTCGGCATCGATGGAGACGGTGGATCCGAGCTCGGCTCGGGCGATCGTCACCACGTCGTCCATCGTGAGCGGGCGGAGCGGGTCTACAGCTCCCCCAACCGATCGAGCACGCGGCGATAGCGTTCGCGCGCACGATCGGTGAAGGCGCGGACCTCGGCGTCTCGTCCCGAGGTCTCGAGGTAACCGCGCATCGCGCGGCGAAGATGTTCCTCCTCGTCGATCCCCGTGATCGTCGCGAGCAGCCGCAACTGACCACGGACGTCGTCGGGGATGCGGATCGTCTGCTGCACCGGCGGGCGCCTTTCGTGTTCGTCGACCTCGCGCGCCATCTTGCCCCGGATCGGAGTCCGAATCGACAACCGAGGCAAGATCACGACGGCGACAGGCGCAGCATCGTCGCCTCGTGAGGTCCGACGCTCGTGGCGAACCCCTCACCGAAGGAGCCGAGGTCGCGATGAGCCCAGAGATCTCGAACCACGGCGGCGTCCCAGTCGACACCGAGATCCCGCCACTCGACACCGATCTCCGCCTCGGCGCGCCCGCGGTTCAGCAGGGCGACTCCCTGATCGCCGTTCTCCAGTGGCTTGGCGAACACCTCGAGGTCGCCTTCCTTGCGAACGCGAGCGGCCTGGATCCCGAGCGGATCCTGGTTCAGCTCGATCACCTCGACGTTCGTCAGCGTCTCGGTCGTGTAGTCGTCCATCCTGGTCACATCGCTCCCGAGGATCAGCGGCGACGCGAGGATCGACCACATCGAGAAGTGCGTGCGGTACTCCTCTCGGGTGGCGCCGTCCCCGACGAGCGCCCCCTCCCCCCTGAGGTTCACGACGAGCATGTCGTAGTCGTTCCAACCCCCGGGGCCCGAGTACTCCTCGAGTCCTACGCCGCGGTCGATCATGTCGAGCACGTCGAAGTAGTAGCCCTCGCGATGCCCCGGCAGGTCGAAATCGTCGCTGATGTCCTGTCCGATCCGCCAATGGTGGCCGCCGACCTCGCGAGCCCAGGTCCACACGTTGTCCCAGCCGCAGTGGCACACGTGCAGCACGATGTCGCGGCTCGTGGCTCTGAGCGCGTCGGCCATCGTGCGGTGCAGGTCCGCGACATCTGGCGATCCCTTGCCAGGCCAGCAGCACGAGTCGTACTTCAGGTGGTCGACACCCCACGAGGCGAACAGCTCCGCGTCCTCGCGCTCGTGGCCGCCACTGCCCGTGTACCCGGCACACGTCTCGACCCCGGGGCCGGAGTAGACGCCCAGCTTCAGGCCGCGCTCGTGCACGGCGTCGGCCAGGAACCCGATCCCCCTGGGGAACTTGTCGGGATCGTGCTCGAGGTCGTGCAGGAAGCGCGATCCGCGCGTCCTCTGCCAGCCGTCATCGAGCATCACGTACTCCCAGCCGACATCGCGCATGCCCGTATCGACCATGGCGTCGGCGATGGCGAGGATCCTGCCTTCGTCGATGTCGGGTCCGTACACGTTCCAGCTGTTCCACCCCATCGGCGGAGTGGCGGCGAGGGATCGGGCGTCCTCCGTCGACGTTCGCGGCGCCGCGTCGACGTTTCCGTCGGGCGACTCCGGGTCGCACGATGCCAGGATCGCGGACACCCCGGGAAGTGCGAGGCCGACGACCGACCGCCGGAGGAACTCACGACGCTCCACCAGCGCCCCCGATCCGGCTCGAGGTGGAGGCGGACCGCGTCAGCCCGGGACCCCGCGACTTGACGGAGTCTTCATCGCGCGGTACATATATCGAACCGATATGTAAGGTCGATATATCGTCCTGCAGCATCATCCATCGATCGAAGGGTACTCGTCCGGATGTTGGAACTCGCGATCCTCGGCTTGCTGAAGCAGCAGCCCATGCACGGCTACCAGCTCTCCCGGGAGCTCGGTGAGTCCCTGGGCGGTTTCTGGCGGGTCTCCTACGGCTCGCTCTACCCGACGCTTCGTCGCATGGAGCGCGACGGCCTGGTGGCCCCGATCACCGGCGAGCCCACCGGCGGCCGTCGCAAAACCGTCTACGACATCACCGACGAAGGTGAGAGGGCGTTCCTCGAGCTGCTGCAGGAGACGGCCGGGGACACCTCGAGCGAGGACGCTCGCTTCCGCGTGCGGCTGGCGTTCTTCCGCTACCTACCGCCCGAGACGCGCATCCGGCTGCTGGAACGGCGCCGAGCGGCGCTGACCGAACGGCTCGCTTCGTTCGATGCCGCGATCGACGCAGGGCGCGACGAGGCCGACGACTACCGGCTCGCCGTGATGGAACACGGGCGGGCTGCCACCGAGGCCGACATCGCCTGGATCGACGACCTGACCAGCAACGAACGTGACAAGGCCGGCCGGCGCGCCGGCGATGACCTCGAACGAGGGGGCGCGAGGACCCGCCGCACGGCGGTCCTCAGTAGGAAGGAGCACACCTCATGAGCACCGTCCGGATCGCGATCGTCGGCGTGGGCAACTGCGCGTCATCGCTCGTGCAAGGCTTGACCTACTACAAAGATGCCGACCCGGCGGACGGAGTGCCGGGCCTGATGCACGTGGAACTCGGTGGTTACCACGTGCGTGACGTCGAGGTGGTCGCCGCCTTCGACGTCGACGCGAACAAGGTCGGGAAGGACGTCGCCAAGGCGATCTTCACCGAACCGAACAACACGATCAGGTTCAGCGAGGTGCCGCCGCTCGGCGTGACCGTCTCGCGGGGCCGCACGCTCGACGGTCTCGGCACCTACTACCGAGAGATCGTCACGGAGTCCGACGCGCCCGAAGTCGACGTCGTGCAGGCGCTACGCGACACGCAGGCCGACGTGCTCGTCTGCTACCTGCCCGTGGGCTCCGAGGAGGCCGACCGCTTCTACGCGCAGTGCGCGATCGATGCGGGCGTCGCCTTCGTGAACGCCCTGCCGGTGTTCATCGCGAGCGATCCGACATGGGCGAAGAAGTTCTCCGACGCCGGCGTACCGATCGTCGGCGACGACATCAAGAGCCAGGTCGGCGCGACGATCACCCACCGCGTGCTCGCGAAGCTCTTCGAGGACCGCGGCGTCGAGCTCGATCGCACCTACCAGCTCAACTTCGGCGGCAACATGGACTTCAAGAACATGCTCGAACGCGAACGCCTGATCTCGAAGAAGATCTCGAAGACCCAGTCGGTGCAGAGCCAGCTCGAGGAGCCGCTCGACAAGGACGACATCCACATCGGCCCGAGCGACCACGTGCCGTGGCTCGAGGATCGCAAGTGGGCCATGATCCGCCTGGAAGGCCGCAACTTCGGCGACGTGCCGCTCACGATCGAGATGAAGCTCGAGGTGTGGGACTCGCCGAACTCGGCCGGCGTGATCATCGACGCGGTGCGCTGCGCGAAGATCGCGAAGGACCGCGGCATCGGCGGGCCGATCATCGGCCCGAGCGCCTACTTCATGAAGAGCCCGCCGGTGCAGTTCAGCGACGAGATGGCTCGCGAGATGGTCGAGCAGTTCATCGTCGGAACCGGCGAGGGCGCCAACGCCGACTGGACCGCGTTCTTCGACACCACGCGAACCTGAGCTGCTCGAGATCGAGCCCTGGACGTGGACGGGGCCGGGTCCCGATCGGACCCGGCCCCGACGCCGCCCGGGGGGAGCGGACGTGT
>JBGGNG010000084.1:0-4136 GCA_041287635.1 Actinomycetota bacterium
AGTTCCTGCTCGCGTACTACTACTACGGGCACACGAACACGACGGCCGACCTCGACGTGGTGCCCGAGGGCGTGCGCACGGCGCTGAGCCTCGACGATCCGACGGCGCTCGACGAACCGAACGCCCACCCCGAGACCTTCATCCCACGCCGGAGCATCTACCAGCAGTACTGGAGCGAGGTGCAGGCGGCCTGAGCCGGCCACCTGGCCGGGGGTAGCGCATGGCGACGACCCGGGAGGTGACGACCACCGACCGGGCATGGCGTCGACACGACCGTCGCGGCACGGTCGGGTTGCTCGCCGGGCCGCTGCTGTGGTTGCTGCTGTTCTTCGTGATCCCGGTCGCGTTCGTCGCGGCCTACAGCGTCGGCGCCGTCACGCTGTTCCCGACCGACACCGGGGTCGTCTCCCTCGCGAGTTGGGAGCGCCTGCTCACCGGGGGCTCCGTCTACATGAGCCTGTTCTGGAAGTCGATCCGCATGTCGCTCACGGTCTCCGCCGTGGTCGTGCTGCTCGCCTACCCGACAGGCTACTTCCTCGCGTTGTGCGTGCGACGCCGCAAGTACGTGCTGCTGCTGTTGATCATCGCCCCGTTCCTCACGAGCTACCTGTTGCGCGTGCTCGCCTGGAAGGTGATCCTCGGCGACGCGGGCGTGATCAACTCGTTCCTCACGACGACCGGCATCACCGACGAGCCGGTGAGCTGGCTCCTGTACAGCCAGTTCACGGTGATGCTCGTGCTCGCCTACATCTGGGTGCCGTTCGTTGCGCTCCCGGTCTTCGTCAGCCTCGAGAACCTCGATCGCAGCCTGCTCGAGGCGGCGGCGGACCTGGGAGCGAGCCGGTTCCGCACGTTCGTGAGGGTCACCCTGCCGCTCAGCCTCTCCGGGATCTTCGCGGCCTTCCTGTTCGTGTTCATCCCGACGATCGGGGAGTTCGTGACGCCACTGCTCGTGGGTGGCACGAGCGGGTACATGTTCGGCAACTCGATCCAGGACCTGTTCACGAAGGGGCTCGATTGGCAGACGGGGTCGACGCTGGCGTTCTTCCTGCTCGCGGTCGTCGCGGCGCTGATGACGGTGTTCGGGCGGTTCCTCCGGATGCGGGCGGTGGTGCAGTGAGCGACATCGCGACCTCGCCGAACACCAGGCGCGGCCTCATCCTGTTCTTCTCGCTGCTCGTGGTGTTCCTGTACGCGCCGATCGTGATCCTGGCCGTGTTCTCGTTCAACGACGGCGACGTGAGCTTCCCGCTCGCGGGATTCACCCTCGACTGGTACCGCCGGTTCTTCTCGAACCCCAACATCCTGGAATCGCTCGAGCGCAGTGCGATCGTCGCGAGCATCTCGAGCCTGATCGCGGTCGCGCTCGGCGTCGCGGCCTCGTTCGCACTGCTGCGGCGTCGTTTCTTCGGCAAGTCCGGCGTCTCCGCGCTCGTGTTCTCCCCGCTCGTCGTGCCCTACGTCGTGTTCGGGATCTCGCTGCTCGTGATCTTCACGGCGCTGGACAAGTTCCTCGTGTCGAGCACCGGCTCCTACATCGGTCTCGGGCTGCACACGGTCGTGATCGGCCACGTCGTGGTCTCGCTGCCGTACACCGTGCTCACGATCGTGCCGCTGCTCGAGCGGCTGAGCGTCGACCTCGAGGAGGCCGCGAAGGACCTCGGGGCGAGCCCGTGGCAGTCGTTCCGACGCGTGACGCTGCCGTTGCTGATGCCGGCGCTCGTGTCCGCGTTCATGATCGCGTTCACGCTGTCGTTCGACGAGTACGCGATCGCGTCGTTCTTGGCGGGGGAGACGCCGACGTGGCCCGTGTACCTGTTCGCGCAGCTCCGAGTGCCGAGCCAGCTGCCGCAGCTGCTCGCGGTCTCGTCGGTCGTGCTCGTGGCCTCGCTCGGCATCGTGCTCGCGGCCGAGATCGGCAGGCGGCTGGCGGAGCGCCGCTACGGCGGGGAGCTCCGCCCGTCGGCCTGATGCCGAGTTTGCGGAGTTCCCCGAACTTCTCAAGAGTTGAGAACTTCCGAGAACGACGGTAAGTTCTGCAGGTGGATCCAGGGCTGAACCCGTACACGCCGAACGCGGGAGCGAAGCCACCCGCGCTCGTGGGCCGCGACGATGAGCTCGACGCGTTCGACGTGCTCCTCGCCCGCCTCCAACGCGGGCGCGCCGAGCGGTCGGTGCTGGTCACCGGCCTTCGAGGGGTGGGCAAGACCGTGCTGCTCGGCGCGTTCCGGGAGCGGGCGCTCGCGGCCTCGTGGGTATCGGTCGAGACCGAGATCACGCGGACCACCCGGTTCGCCGACCGCATGGCGCATCTCACCAAGCGAGCGCTGCTCGAGATCGCCCCGACGCAACGGTGGAAGGAACGGGCCCGCAGGGCCGGTCGCATCCTCCAGTCCTTCTCGCTCACGATCTCCACCGATGGCTCGGTCACCGGGAGCCTCGACCTCGAGCCGCTCGCCGGCCGTGCCGATAGCGGCGATCTGGGGGAGGACCTGACCTATGTGTTGGTGGCCCTCGGGGAAGCCGCCCAGGAGCAGGAGCGCGGTGTGGTCTTCCTGATGGACGAGATCCAGTTCCTCGACGACGAGCCGTTCGAGGCGTTGATCGCCGCGATCCACAAGACCGTGCAGCGGCAGTTGCCGATCACCCTCGTCGGAGCCGGTCTCCCACAGCTCCCACGCCTGGCCGGTGAGGCGAAGTCGTATGCGGAACGTCTCTTCCGGTTCCCTCGGCTGGGACCGCTCGACGAACGGGCGGCCGCGGACGCGTTGATCGAGCCCGCGCTCGAGCTCGGCGTCGAGATCGATCCGCGTGCCGTCCGCGCGGTGCTCGAGTACACGCAGGGGTATCCGTACTTCATCCAGGAATACGGCCGCGTGCTCTGGGATCGCGCCGAGCGATCACCCATCGGTCCGGTCGAGGCGGTCGAGGCGCAGGCGATCGTCGAGGCCCGGCTCGACGAGGACTTCTTCGCCACGCGGCTCGAGCGGGCGACCGACGGGGAAGTGACGTACCTTCGCGCGCTGGCGGAGCTCGGCGGGGAACCGCAGCGCACCAGCGCGGTCGCCGATCAGATGGGCCGACCGGTCCAGCGCGTCGCGGAGACGCGGGCTCGGTTGATCGACAAGGGCTTGCTGTACGCGCCGAAGCGGGGGCTGACGTCCTTCACGGTGCCGCAGTTCGACCGATTCCTCCGACGAGCGTTCCCTCAGGACTCGTCGTACCGACCGTAGAGGTCGCTCGTGGGGTCGAAGAACCCGCCGGCCGGGCGCGCGTGCGCGTGCCAATGGTCGGGGATGCGTCGGCGCTCGGAGTCGACGTAGTAGCCCTCGTCGCCGTAGCGCGCGGCTGCCACACGCTCGAGGTGCGAGATCAGGCGGGCCTCGTGCTCCGGCTCGGGCAGGCCGTGCGTTCGCCACACCACCATCGGCGTGCGGCAGACGATGCACTCCGCGATCCAGCAGTCCTCGTCCTCGTGCAGCCAGTCGGTCAGACGCTCCGCGGTGCAGAGCAGGCAGTCGTCAGCTGATGGGTCCATCGATCTCCTCGATCCGGTCGCCCACCTCGATGCCGTGTCGCTCGAACCAGCCGGCGTTGGCCTCGATCGCCCAGACGTAGGGCTCATCGCTGCCGTACATCGGACACGGCTCCGCCTCGCACGGCTCCATCTCGAGGATCGTCACGATGCGCCGACCCTCGTCGACGAAGGCGATCGAGAGGGGGATGAGCGTGTCCTTCATCCAGAACTCGCCGGTCTGCGGCTGATCGCCGAAGTCGAAGGCCATGCCCTCGTCGTCGGGGAGCGACTCGACGCCCATCAGCCCGAAGGCTCGCTCGTCGGGGTCGTCGGCGACCCGCACGTCGAGGGTGGTCCCGCCGTCGAACGTGATCGTGCCCACCGCGTCGTCGGTCGCGGGCGGATCGTCCTGCGTGCAGGCCACGAGCAGGGGGGCGAGCGTCAGTAGCGCGGCCGCGAGCGTCCTCACGGTGTCCATGGTCGCACGGGGGAACGGCTCGCGAGGGCGTGGTTGCTATCATCGCCAGCGAGCCGCCGGAGTAGCTCAGTCGGCAGAGCGCCTCCATGGTAAGGAGGAGGTCAGGGGTTCGATTCCCCTCTCCGGCTCCGTTTGACCTCT
>JBGGNG010000085.1:0-20275 GCA_041287635.1 Actinomycetota bacterium
GTTGGGCACGATCCCGAGCGATCATGTGAACTCCTGGCGATCGGTCGCCTCGGCCTGCATCGAGACGCCCTCAGGGAACAGCCAGGCCACGAACGGCACGCGGACCGCGGCGACGTAGGTGAGGGTGACGGTCACGGGCTCGCCCCGAGCGCCGGCCCGAGCGATCGCAAGTGAGACGGCGCCCTCATCGAGTGCGGGAGCAGCCCGCAGCACCGAGGCCCTCACGGCGTCCTCGTCCGGATCGACGGCGGCGGTGCGCGCCCCGGCGCGCGCCGCCGACTCGACGAGCAGCCGATCTCGCACGAGCAGGCCGACCTGCACGAGGGCAAGGACGATCGCGAGCACGATCGGCAGCACCAACGCGAACTCCACAGCGGCCGTGCCGCGCTCGCCTCGTGCCCGCGGGACCCTACGCGCCGTTGGCATCTCCGATCACCTGGTCGATGACCTGATCGAAGAACGCCGGTAGCCGTCCCGATGACCGCGCCCACGCGATCAGGACGACGGCGACGGCAGCGGCCGCCAGGATCACCAACGCGTACTCCGCAGTCGTCTGTCCTTCCTCGCGGCGGAACCCGTGACGCATGAACCAGACTGCGTCGAACCACATGGCGTTCAGCACCTGCATCGTGCACCTCCTTGCACTATCCGATGGACCGCACGGTGGTGAGCAGCACGGGCACCACCGTGAGGAGGAGGAACGCGGGGAGGACGAGGAACACCAACGGGAAGAGCATCTTCACCGGTGCGGTACGGGCTCGCTCCGTGGTAGCCGCCCGCCGTGCCTGTCGCACCGACGCCGCGAGGTCCGAGGTCGCCTGCGCCAACGACGCACCGAGCGACTCGGTGCGGGTGAGTGCGGCGACAGCGCGCCGCAGGTCCGGGAGATCGAGACGCTCGGCGAGTCCTTCCAGCTCGTCGCGCCACCGAGCGCCGAGGTCGACCGCACGAACGGTCGCACGCACCTCCTCGGCGAGGGGCCCGACCAATCCGTCGGTCGCGCGCCGGAGTGCCAGTGGCGCGGCGAGTCCCGCCGACGATCCTGCCGCGAGCAGGTCGAGGAGCTGGGGGATCTCCGCGTCGACGGCAGCTCGTCGTCGCGTACCGGCCCGGGAGCCGAAGAACCGACCTCGCCGACGGCGGCTCGGCGCAGACTCGTGCACGTCGGTCGTCGACGATCGCCATCCGAGCCTCAGGGACGGACGCCCGCGGACCGCCTGGTTCACGCCGACGGCCGAACATACGACCGCCGTCACGAGCAGGCCCGAGGCGAGGGCAGCGTTCATCGGACCTCCAACAGATGCCGGATCCAGAGGAACGCCAGTCCCTCGAGCACGAGACCGAGCGTGATCGCGGCGACGCCGGCAGGTGAGCGGAGTGCGCTTTCGATCTCCGTGCGGGACGTGAGCCACAGGAACGCGAAGAACCCGAAGGGGAGGACCCCCAAGATCGTGCCTGAGAGGCGGGCCTGTGCGGTGAGCGCGCGGACCTCTCGCACCGCGGCGCGACGCTCGCTGAGCGTTCCTTTCACCTCGTCGAGGACGGCGGGGAGGTCACCGCCACTTCGGCGGTGGAGGGTGAGCACACCGGCGAGGAGACGGGCGTCGTCGGTGTCGATGTCGCGGGTCCAGGCGGCGACCGCCTCGTCGAGCGGCACGCCGAGGTCGAGCGAGCGATCGAGCCGGCGCAGCGAGCCTCGCAACGGCGGGCGCGCCTCGGAGGAGGCGAACGAGAGCGCCTGTGGCACGGAACGGCCCGCCCGGATCGCGGCGGCAATCGACGCCACCGCGTCGACCAGTTGTTCGTCGCGCGCGGCATCGGCGGCTCGGACGCGTCGCCGCTCGCGCAGACGCCACAGGACGAGGCCCGCAACCCCTCCGCAGATCGCCGACCCGAGCCCGGCGACGATAAAGCCGACCGCAACGCCGGCGACAGACCAGCTGGCCCACGTCGCCCAGCGTGATCCCACGGCCGCTCCCGCCCGCGGTGGGATCCATGCGGGCTCGTCGAGCCCGAGACGCCCGCGGCGGGTCGATCGCGAGCCGCGCTCGGCGAGCCACGCCGCGAGCCCCAGGAGCGTGAGGGCAAGCGCGCTCACCGGTCGTCCTCAGGCGCGAACATCCAGTCGTCGACGCTCTCGCCGCGGTCCGCCAGCGTCGTGGCGAGCGAAGGCACGGTGCCGGTCGCCTCGAAGTGCCCGTCGGCCACGTCACGGGCCCGATACCGGAAGACCGGGGTCACGACCGGCTCACCGCGACGTGTGCCCTCGACGACAGCGATCTCCCACACCACTCGCCTGCCTCCTCGGAGGCGGGCGAGATGCACCACCACGTCGATCGCCGCGGCCACCTGGTTTCGCACATGGGCCGCGGGGAGGTCGACGTCGGACATCATCGCCATCGTCTCGAGGCGCCACAGCAGGTGTCGGCAGGAGTTCGCATGCGCGGTGGAGAGCGACCCCTCGTGGCCGGTGTTCATAGCCTGCAGCATGTCGAGCGCCTCGCCGCCCCGGACCTCGCCGACGATGATGCGGTCCGGTCGCATCCGCAGGGCATTGCGCACGAGATCACGAACCGTGACCTGCCCCTTCCCCTCCACGTTGGCCGGTCGGGCCTCGAGGGCGACGACGTGCGGCTTCGCGAGCCGGAGCTCGGCGGCGTCCTCGATCGTGATCAGGCGCTCGCCATCGGGGATGTATCCGCTCAGCACGCCGAGCAAGGTGGTCTTGCCGCTGCCGGCCCCGCCACTCACGATCACGTTCGCGCGGCCACGCACGCACGCCGCGAGGAACGCCAGCATGCGCGGGCCCATCGTGCCGCAACCGACCAGGTCGGTCGCCGTGAGTGGCACGCGGGAGAACGTGCGGATCGTGACTGCAGGACCGCGGAGCGAGAGGGGCGGCACGATCGCGTGAACCCTCGAGCCATCCGGAAGTCGCGCATCCGCCCAAGGCGATGATTCGTCGACCCGTAAGCCCAGGGGTCCCACGATGCGTTCGATCAGATGCAAGACAGCCTCCTCCCCCTCGAATAGACCGTCCGGCGCCCTCTCGATGCGCCCCCCTCGCTCCACGTACACGTCGTCGGGCCCGTTGACCATGACTTCGGTCACCTCGGGATCCTGTAGGAGGAACTCGATGGGACCGAACCCGACGACCTCGTCTGACACCTCGTTGACCATGCGGGTGAGCTCCCGCTGGGGCAGGATCGCCCCGCTCGCCCGAAGCAGCTCCAGCGCCTCGTCACGGACGTGCACCCGTCGCTCGGTGCGTGGCGCCGTAGCCAAGCCGCGCGAGTCGACCCGCCGGCGGAGGTCCTCGCGCAGCTGCCGACGCATCGTCGCCAGAGGATCCGCGTTCACGAGCAAACTCCCGCCTCGACCCTCACGCCGCTCCCTTCGCATGCCGAACACGCTGCCGAGCTATGAGGGAGAGGAGCTTCCGGCTGGGAAGGGACCCGCGGGCCGGAGGAGATCAGGGAAACCGTAACGCACTCCAGCGCTTGAGGTGAATCCCCAACCTGGCGGATTCGCGATCCCTGTCGGGGGACGGAACGGCGCAGACCCAGGGGATGTGGGGCACCCGAGGGGTCGCTTCGTTGCCGGCGGCCCCCGGGCACTGCCGGTCGATCCCTCATCTCGCCTCCCTGCTCTCGAGGAGGCGCTCGGCGAGGGTCGAGAGACCACGTCCCACCCGACCCTTCGGAGGCACGAGGCGACCGCGGTCCTGAGCTCGCGGCACGGCCCGGTCGGCAGGCACCACGGCCAACGGTGCGGATCCGAATACCCGCTCGACATCTCCGGGCGTGATCTCGCTGCGCCCTGCGCGATTCACGACGAAACCGATCCGAGCCCCGATCCCGAGCGGAGTGATGACCTCCAGCGCGCGGGTCGCCGCTCGGAACGACAGCACGTCGAGGGCGAGGACCTCGAGCACATGATCGGCGGCCTCGAACGACGCCAGGGCGAGGTCACCGATCTCCCGAGGGAGCGAGATCACGACGACGTCGCACGAGCCGCCGGCGACCCTCACGATCGCTGCAAGATCGGCACGCGTCACCAGCGATGCCCGCTCGGCGACCGGTGGTGCGAGCACCCGGAATCCCGCTGGATGCGTCCAGAGGGCATCGTCGAGGTGCGTCGGGGTCAACTCGTGCGCGATGGGGATCAGGTCGGCGATCGTGTGCATGTCGTCGTCGGGCATGCCAGTCGCCGCGGCGACATCACCGTAGGTCGGGTCGGCATCGAGGAGCACACAGTCGACCTCACGCTTGGCGAGCGCTTGTGCCAGATGGGTGGCGACGAACGTCGTCCCGACCCCGCCTCTGGCGCCGTGCACCGCCACGATCGTGGCTCGCTTCTCGTCGGCGTGCATCGTCGGAACCGTGGCGGCGGCGGCGCCCGCGAGCTCGTCGCGCTCACCGGGCCAGAGGTAGAACCCGCTCGCTCCGACTCGGATCGCGGCTCGAAGGGATGCGATCGACTCCCGCGTGTCGAGCGCAAGCACCGTCGGCCCGCGCGCGGCTGTCGGGCCTATGAGCGTGGGCTGTGCCACGATCGCGTCGGGCTCGAGCTGACGGACCGCCTCGATCAGCTGCCGGTCGTCGGCGGCGGTGCCCACGACCCGGGCGCTTCCCGTGCGGTCGAGGAAGTGCATGACCTCTTCGGCGACGTCGTCGGCCTCGAGGGCGAGCACCACCCGTGCGACCTGCTGCATGAGACGATTCCCCTTCTTCGGATCCGGGCGCCGCGGCGCCATCGTGCGGACTTACGAGGGGGGTCGGCGACCGGCTCGCGCCGATGCTGCCGGAAGGAAGTGCGAACGCTACCGCCCGGGACGGGGACCGGTCCATCCCCGAATTGGCGGATTCCCCGGATCGATGCTGGGGGACGCCTCACCACCCCCCAAGGGGGATGTGGCCGTGACAAGCGTCACGGCTTCCGTGGGATGCTCGCAACGGATCCGGACGACGTGAGAGGTGCCGGGCGATGATGAGCTGCCAGACGTGCGGAGCCCCGCTGCCCGAAGGTGCGCGCTTCTGCCCCGCCTGCGGCGTGGTCGTGACCCGGGCCGACGAGACCGGGTCACGTCGTCCGGTGACGATCGTCTTCACTGACATCGTGGGCTCGACCGCGCTCGGCGAGCGCCTCGACCCCGAGACACTCGGGGGCGTCTTGGCCCGCTACTACGAGACGATGCGCGCGGTGGTCGAGCGCCATGGCGGTGCGGTGGAGAAGTTCATCGGCGATGCGGTCGTCGCGACGTTCGGAGCGCCCGAGGTGCATGAGGACGACGGACTCCGCGCCGTTCGGGCCGCCCACGAGATGCACTGGGCGCTCGGCGACCTGAACGATGAGCTCGAACGCCGCTGGGACACCCGGCTCGAGGTCCGAACGGGCATCGCCACCGGCGACGTGCTCGCCGGCGGTGGCCCGGCGGTGCTCGGCAGCCCCGCCAATCTGGCGGCGCGGCTGCAGGCGGAGGCGGGCGATGGTGAGATCTTGCTGTCCGCCGACACGGAGCGCCTCACGCGCGGTGCGATCCATGCCTCGCCGGTGGGCGCACTCACCCTGAAGGGTTTCGACGAACCGATCGAGAGCTTCCGTCTGGTCGACCTCGACGGCGACGCCCGCCCGAAGGCGAGGACCCCGCACATCGGTCGCGAACAGGAGCTCGCCCTCCTCGAGCTCGCCTATCGACGGGCCGTTCGCGACCGACGAGCACAACTCGTGACGGTGCTCGGGGAGCCGGGCATCGGCAAGACCCGGCTCGTCGAGGAGGCGGTCGGCCGGCTGGGCGACGATCCGCTCGTGGTTCGTGGGCGCTGCCTCCCCTACGGGGAAGGCATCACCTTCTTCCCCGTGGGGGAGGCGGTGGCATCCGCCGTCGGCATCGAGCGCGAGGACGATGCCGCCCGCGCCAAGGCGAAGATCGCCTCGGTGGTACCCGCCGATGCGAGCCGGGTCGCGGACCGCGTCAGTGAGGCGATCGGCCTCGGCGGACGCCCCGGGGCGCCGGAGGAGACGCTCTGGGCGATCCGTCGGTTCTTCGAGTTGTTGGCGGCCACCCGGCCGCTCGTGATGATCTTCGACGATCTGCACTGGGCCGAGCCAACCTTCCTCGATCTCGTCGCTCAACTGGTGGAGCGCGGACGAGGCGCCGCCGAGCTGGTGGTCGCCGTGGCACGCCCCGAGCTGCATGAGCAGCGTGCCGACTGGGCTGGAGGCACGGCGAACGCCGTGACGATCTCGCTCGAACCGCTGACCACGGATGAAGGCGTGAGCCTCGTACGGAGCGTGGCAACCGGCGCATCGATCGACGACACGTCGGCCGCGCGTCTCGCAGCGACGGCGGGCGGCAACCCCCTCTTCCTCGAGGAGTACGTGGCGATGCTGGTCGACGACGGCATCCTTGTCGAGCGTGACGGACGCTGGCAGGTGCCCGCCGACCTCACGGTAGCCGCGTCGACACCGCCAACCCTGCTCGGGCTGCTGACCGCCCGATTGCACCGGTTGCCGCGCAACGAGCGCGACACGCTCGTGCACGCGTCGGTGATCGGGAAGGTGTTCGCCGCCGACGAGCTCGCGGTGGTCGTCGAGCCCGGGATCGACGTCGAGGGTGCGGTCCGCCGACTGCTCGAGCGCGACTTGCTGGTCGCCTCCGCGGGCGACGTCCGCACGATCGAGTTCCAGCACCAGCTGCTCCGCGACGCCGCGTACGCCTCATTGCCAAAGTCGCGCAGGGCGGTGCTGCACGAACGCTTCGCCGACCACCTCGAGGTCGCGTCCGGCGACCGGCCGGAGGAGCTCGACGAGCTCGTCGGATACCACCTCGCCGAAGCACACGACTACCGTGCCGGGCTCGGCACGGACGACGACATCTCGCGTTCGCTGGGCGACCGCGCCGCCCACAGGCTCGGCGCCGCCGGCGAGCGCGCCGTGGAGCGCGGCGACGCCTCCGCGGGCATCCGCCTGCTCCATCGCGCGGTGGAGCTGGCGACCCAGCGGATGATCAGGGTGCAGCTGCGTCTGCCCCTCTGCCAGGCGATCAGCGACGCGGCCGACACGGCTGGCCTCGAGGCAGCCGTCTCGGTCGCGATCGCCGAGGCCGTCGACGTGGGTGACGAGCGCCTGCGGCTGCGGTTCGAGCACCTGCGGATCGCCTCCGCGCTGCTATACGACCCCCAAGCGACACCGCCCGAACAGCTCATCGAGACCTTGCGCGACCTGGCCGCACAGCTGCATGCGCTCGGTGACGACGAAGGGGTGGCCGAATGCCACTACCAACTCGCCTCGGTGGCGTGGTTCGTGGGTGATACGGCCGGCTTCGAGGCTTCGGCTCGGCGGGCCCTCGAGCACGCGATCGCCAGCGGCAACATCCGGTCCGTCGGCCGCGCCGCAGACTACGTCATCAGCGCGGCGATCCGCGGGCCGACGCCGCTCGCAGCCGTACTCGAGGAGCTCCAAGGCATCCGTGACACCGTCACGGTCGGGCTCGCAGCCTCGGCCGAGCTGCGCGTCGAGGAAGCCGAGATCCTCGCCTACCTCGACCGAACCGACGAGGCTCGGGCCTTGGTCAACGAAGCGTCGGCCGAGCTCGCCGAGCTCGGACTGGCACGATCCGCTGCCGCCGCGGGATCGGTGAGGGGCATCGTCGAGGACCAGGCCGGCGACCTCGAGGCGTCGGAGGCGGTGACCCGCCGCTCGTACGAGTTCTTCCTCAACAACGGCGATGTCGGCAACGGTGGGTTGTTGGCGGTGCAGCTCGCCGACGTGCTCGCCCGGATGGGCCGCTCACAGGAGGCCGATCGGCTCGCCCTGGCGACAGCGGAGACGTCGCCACAGTTCGACATCGAGGCGCAGGTGGGGTGGCGAATGGCAAGCGCTCGAGCGAAGGCGTCCCTCGGAGACGTCGACGACGGCATCCGCCTTGCCGAAGAGGGTCTGCGACGACTCGATGGGACGGACCTGGACATGCTCCGCGCCGACCTCCTTCGGACCTACGGCGACGTGCTCAACGACACCGGTCGGGTCGACGACGCCGCTGACCGATGGCGACATGCGCTCGATGCCTACCGCGCCAAGGGCCACGCCGCCGGCGTTCGACGCGTCGCCACGTCGCTCGCAGGGGTCGGCGTCGATCAGTCCTCGTAACGGCGGGCGTCGGTGAACGCGGTGTCCGTCGATGCGATGCCCGCGATCTCCTGGAGCGGCCCGTACGCAGCGGCCGCGACCTCGTCGAACGTGTCGGCGCCCAGCTGGAGCAGGATGTCGAAGTCACCGAACACGCTCGACGCGCCCTTGAAGGTGTCCCGCAGCGGGCCGTCCTGGTCGGCCAACGCCCTCAGGACCGACGGTACTTCCCCCTTGCGAACGCACAGCCGGATGAGAGCGATCACCTCGGGCGTGTCACGCTTGGCACCGGCCTTCCTGGGACCGATCGTCGCCCAGCCCTTCTCGGTGCTGTAGTTGCTCGCCACTCCGCGCCGGGAGAGGCTGCCTCCGACGAAGTCCTGAACCTCGGCCAGCGACTCACCGCGAACGTGCGCGAAACCCTTTGAGCTGCCGAGCAACTCGGCAGCGAACATCACCGGGCCCTCAGGCGGGGGACCGTACGCCCGGAGCACATCGATCACGTCGCGGATCGTCGTGATCTCCGATCCCGGAACCTTCAGGCTCCCTAAGGCGACATCCATCGCAGGGTGCACCTCGTTCATGAATACGAAGGCATGGACGCCCGTGTACTTGAAGTCATCGTCGGCCATCGTTCCCCCCCTCTGCGATCGATGAATCTCCACCCTGGACCGCGCGGCGGGGTGATGCAACCCGGCCTTCCGCTCCGTCTGGTATGGCTACGCGCGCTCGGGCACCACGTCGTCTGAGCCATCACCCACGTCGCGGCCACGACGGCGGCCCGCGAGCGCGAACGCGAGCGCGATCAGTCCGATCGCGACGGCGGCTGCCGCCCAGGGATGCACGAGCGGACGCCCGACAGCTTCCTCTGCCGCTGCATCCGCGACGTCGACCTGCTGCTCGAGGGTGCTCACCCGGTCGGTCAGGGCCTGTCGCCCGGCCTCGCTCTCTTCGAGGGCATCCGACACCGAGGCGAGCTGCTCGTCGGCGCCCTTCTCGGCCTTGCGAAGCTCTCGCTTCAGTCCGGTGAGCTGGGAGTGCAGCGTGCTCACGTCGCCGAGGAGCGCCGCTTCACGCTCCGTGGCAACGACGGAGAGCACACCGCTCACCGGCTCGCCGAACCCGTTGATGGTGCACGGGTCGTTGCAGAGTCCGAACGAGTAGTAGTCGCCTTCGGTCTGGGGCACCGTGAACGTGACCTTCAGCTCCGTCTGATCCTTCTCCTGCTGGATCGTGAAGGTGCCGACGCGGATCGCGCCGGCCGGCAGCCCGCGCCCGGGGTCGATCGCCGTCCCCGAGGGCAGCACGAAGGCATAGAACGGACCGCGTTCCAGCAGGTCCATCTTGCCGGCGGGGATCGAGACGTAGACGGTGCCCGTCACCTGCTCGCCGGGCAGATGGTGAGCGCCCTCGAATTCGATGTAGGCACCCCCGTTCGCCGAAGCCCGGGGTGCCGTGAGCGCCACCGCCGCGATCGCCATCAGCACCAGAGCCCCTGCGCGCATGATCACCCTCCTTGTGTCCTGCCGTCGACGAGCAGACCGACGAGGGCCGCGCGAGGTTCCCCCTCGAGCCCATGTGGAACCGATCCGGCCTTGGGGCGGTATGTCGGGTAGCGCGTCCTGCGGGGGCGCCTTGCTCGAGGAGGATCACGATGCGGACCAGGCGACTCGCGGCCCTTGCCGTCACGGTCACGACGCTCGCGGCCTGCACGACTGATCGGGCCCCGGACCCGCCTGCCACCGGCGGACCGGAACGCACCCAGGGTGGCGTGTTGATCGCTTCGACCGGTAGCGGTGATCTCGCGATCGACGCCACGTCGGGCGCCCTGCTCGCGGGTGGGGCCGGCGCTCTCGCCGCTCCCGACGGCGACATGCTCTACCAGGCAACGAGCGCCGGGAGGTCGACCTCGATCACGTCTGTGGACCCCCGCTCGGGCGAGACCATGGGCACCCAGCAGGTTCGGGGAGAGCTCGATGTGGCGGTGGCCTCGATCTCCGGCCGCGCGATCGCCCTCGTGGAACCGGCGCCCGGGGCAGCCCCTGGCGTGCCCGTGCCCCGCACCGAGACGACGATCGTGGTCGCCGACCTCGTCGTCGGCGACGAACCCATGCGATTCCGCCTCGATGGCAACTACGAGCCTGAGGCGTTCTCGATCGACGACGGGCGGCTGTTCATGATCCAGTACCTGCCGGCCGAGACCCCGGCGGTCTATCGGGTGGTCGTGCTCGAGCTTGCCTCAGGCGAGGTGCGGCCCGTGCGCGGGCGGTTCAAGACCCCGCCGCAGCGCATGCCCGGGGTGCGGCTCGGCCAGGTGTTCGACCCGATCACATCTCAGATGTACACGCTGTATTCGAACCGCCCCGGGACCTACGCAGACGCTTACGAGGACACAGGCGGCACGAGTCCCTACGGCGGCGCGTCCTATGGCAGCGGTCCAGGCGCCTCAAGTGACTCTGGCAACTCAGAGGAGTCACGCGGGGTCGGCGAGGAATCCGACGCCAGCGGCTATTGGCCCGAAGAGACCTTCGTGCACGTGCTGAACCTGCGTAGGGGTTGGGCCTTCTGCGCCGGGCTCCCCAAGGTGTTGTGGGGTGGCGCCGCGGGTGACCAGGCGATCGCCGCCTCGCCCGACGGACGGTCGCTCTATGTGGTCGATGCACGGCAGGGCCTCGTGGCCGTGATGGACACGGAGACCCTCGAAGTCGAGCGCACCGGCCGGGTCGACCTGGGCACGGTCGACGGACGAACGTCGGTCGCGACAAGCCCCGACGGCGACACGCTCTTCGTGGCCTCGGCCAGCGATGACCGCCCGCTGTTCGCGATCGACACGGCGTCCCTGACGCTCGCCGACAGCTGGACCGCACCCGGCCCGATATCCGGGCTGGGGATATCCCTCGACGGTACGGCCCTCTTCGCGGCGGCCGGGGAGCGGATCGACATCCTCGACCTCGCCACGGGTGACGCCGTGGCGTCGCTGCCCACCCCCGGACTCGCGCCGATCGTCTCGCTCGATCCACTCCCCGACTGAACCGAGCCGCCGGGCGTCCACCATGACCCGCGCGGGGCGAGGCGCAGGGAACCTTCCCGCCCCTGCGCCCGTCCCCTCGCAGAGGGCCTGCCGACGGGCCTACGCTTAGGTGGCCAACGGAACCGACCGAGGAACCGAGCGAGCGAACGCCCGAGAGGCCGAGAGGAGACGGGTGCGCGACGCCGACCCCCGCACGCTGGACCGAGCGCGCCGAGGCGATCCGACCGCGTTCGAGCAACTCGTGCGCGAGTATCAGGCCGACGTGTACCGATTCGCCTGGCACCTCACGCGCGATCGAGAGCTCGCCGCTGACGTGACCCAGGACGCGTTCCTTCGGGCGTTCCGCTTCCTCGACGGATTCCGAGGCGACCGGAAGTTCGGATCGTGGCTGTTCAGCATCACGAGGAACTGCGCGATGGACTCGCTCCGGGCTCGGCGGTTCCCGCTCGTGCGAGACGGCGACCATGAGGTCGAGGGCGCGGTCTCTGACGCGACATCCCACGCCGTGCTCGACGAGGCGTTGCGCTCGATCTCCCACGAGCACCGAGAGACGTTCCTGCTCGTTGAGGTGTTCGGGCTCAGCTATCAGGAAGCCGCCGACGTGCTCGCGGTCGCGACGGGAACGGTGAAGAGCCGCATGTTCCGGGCCCGCCAAGCGTTGTGCGCGGCGATCGCCGAGGACGAGTCCGTATCGGGTGACGCGGCGGAGGGATCCGGCCATGGGAGGCGACGATGAACTGCGATCGAGCGCAGCTCGCGCTGTCGGCCCGGATGGACGGCGAATACGTCGGCGGTCGCCGAGGGATCGATGTCGACTCGCACGTCGAGGGTTGTGCAGTGTGCCTGGCCTTCCTCGAGGGCTCGGCCCGCGTACGCACCGCGGTGCGGATCCGACCAGCCGATCCGGTGCCCGACCTGGTCGACCACATCGTCGCTTCGCTCGAACAGTCTCCTCCCCTCGAGCGGGCCGCGACCATCGCCCCCAGGCATGGCGCACCGCTGCGCCGCGCGATGCCCGTGGCCGCGGCGCTCGTCGCAGGCGCGGTGATCGGCAGCGTGATCGTGGGCGGACCGTTCCGCGGGCGCGACCATGAGGCGATCTCTGCCCAGGCCGTCGCCCAAGGCGTGCGCGCAGCCTCGCCGGACCTCGACTCGTTCCAAGGCACATACGAGATCGTGGAGCGGGGTCTCTCCCCCGACGTGCCCGAGCGTCGCCTGCAGATGCGCGTGGCGTTCCTTCCACCGCAGCGTTTCCGCCTCGAGGTCGACGACCGCACCGCATATCCCTCCGCTGCGTGGACCCCCACCGACATCACCTACGTTGAGGACATGCCGGCGACCTACCGTTCCGGGCCTACCGGATGCCCGAGCGGACTGCCCGCCGACGCGTGTCCGACGACGCGCGCGACGGTCATGACGACCTCGCCGTACTCGCCCGCGGCGCCGCTTCCCGCCGACCTCGTCGTACCGCTGCGCACCATCGGCTCGGCCAGGGGCATCCGTGTGCTGGGCAGGGAGCAGGCCGGAGATCGCGAGGTCGTGCACGTCGAGGCGACGTTCGACCGGGCCGCGCCGATGTTCCCGTTCCTACGGCTCGGCGGCACGTGGCGACCCTTCTTCGGCGGCGACCGCGTGGAGCTCCTGCTCGACGCGGAGTCGTGGCTGCCCGTGCGCATCACGGTCTTCCCCGCCGACGGTATGCGGCGCCGCGACTGGGAGCTCCGTTTCGGGCTGCCGGTCGAGGAGCCGAACACGGCGATCCTGGACGTCCGAGCCACCTCGATCGAGGCGGGGGAACCCGACCCGTCCCTGTTCGAGATCCCGGGCTGGGAAGGGGAGATCCTCGACATCGCTTCGTTAGCCGAACGCCTCGGCTACCGGCCGGTGACCCCGACGTTCACCGGTTCCCTCGAGCTCGCCACGACCCTGGCGCCGCCGGAGGGCGTGGGTGCGCCGAGATCGCTGCTCGTCTACACCGACGGCCTCGACTACCTGCGCGTGGGGGAGCGACCGGGCCGCCTGGCCGGTCGCGCGTTCGGACCGGTCGGCCCCGATGCCACCCGCGTGACGTTGCCAGGCGGCGGCGTCGCGTATCTCGAGCCCGCCGCTGATGGGCTCGGGAGGCGCCTCGCAATCCTCGGAAACGACACGAGCCTGTTCCTGGAGACGAACCTGCCTCTGAAGGGGCTTCTCGCGATCGCGGGCTCGATGCCCGTCCGAGGGCTACCGGCGGTATCGCCGTGAGGCTGTGGAGTCGCGTACGCAAGGGCGTGACGCCCGGCGCGGCGGCGATCGCCGGACTCGTCGTCGGCACGATGGTCACGGCGGCGCTGCAAGGTGGAGCGACGCAGAGCGCCGGTGGACCTGACGGAGCACTGGTGAAGCCTGGCCGCCGCACGCCGCCCGAGACGTTCCTCGTGTGGGTGCCGCGGGGTTTGCCTGCGGGTTTCGACGACGCGGTCCGATCCCTCGAGCGGACAGGACGGGTCACGACGGTCGCCCAGGACAATGCCTGGCTCGCCCGCTCTTGGGATGTCGCCGGCGAGGAGGTCGACCGACCGCGCGGTGGGTACCGGATCCCGCTCGACTCGATCGCGGTCGATCCGGCCACGTTCGAGGCCTTCTTGCCAGCTGCCGATCGTCCGGTGGTCGAGGCGCTGATGGCGGGCGACGGGGTCCTTGGGGCCACATCGGCGGTGGTACGCGGGCTGGGGCCGGGCTCCGTACTCCGGTTCCCGGGTGGGGAACTCATACGAATCGCGGCCGTGCTGCCCGACGAGGCCGTCGGTGCGGCCGAGCTGATGGTCTCCCGCGAGACCGGCCGCCGCATCGGTGTGCGGACCGACCGCTCGATGCTGCTGCGGCCAGCGCCCGACCGGGCGCTCCGCACCGACTCCCTCCGCCGCGCCCTCGACCGGCTCCTTCCCCCCGAGCTCGGTCCTTACGGTCGGGTACAGGTGCGCGCCCAGGGCGAGACCCCGTACTTCCGGCCGGGCGACGCGGTTCTGCCCACGGTCATGTTGAAGACGCTGTTCGGCGAGTTCGCAGCCCGTCGTGAGCCCGGTCGCCCGGGCTATCTCGACCTCGATCCGACATGGACCCGGGCTCAGATGGAGACCGCCCGCTTGCCAGTGCTCGGCCTGGTCACGTGCCACGTCTCCGTGATGCCCCAGCTGCGTGGCGCCGTGAAAGAGCTGGTGCGCCGGGGCCTCGGAGACCTGGTCGAGACCTACGACGGGTGCTTCGCGCCTCGGTTCATCGGGCGGGACCCCGCGGCGATGCTCTCGCACCACTCGTGGGGCATCGCGGTCGACCTGAACATCGCCGGCAACTACTACGGCGTGCCCCCCGATCAGGACCCGCGACTCGTTGCGGTGATGGAGCGATGGGGATTCGCGTGGGGCGGCCGCTTCATCGTGCCCGACGGCAACCACTTCGAGTACCACCGCGCCCCGGCCGCCTAGGCGTCACGGCGATGGGCGCCCACACATCCGAGGGAACTCACCGAAGGGGCGGCCGAGGGACCCGCATGCCGTCGCGGCGGTGGGTCTTCGTGGCCGTTGTGACGACGTTGGGCATTGCGGCGGTCGGGCTCACCCTGTCCGGCTCCTCCGGAGGGTCGGTGCCGGCCGCGGCCCGGCCCGAGGATCGCGCCGCAGGGTCGGAAGCACCAACCGTCGACGCCTGGATCGCCACCCCAAACGCCCCCGACGCCCCAAACGCCCCCGAACCCGCCGCCCCCGAGCCTCCCCCCTACTTCCTGGCGTGGACGCCCGGCGGGCTGCCCCTCGACTTCCGGGCGCAGGTACGGACGGTGCGTGGGCTCGGATCGGCCGTCGTCGTCGCCGGCGACACACGCTGGCTGACAGGTTCCTTCGGGGCAGATGGCGATGTCATCGACGACCCCGAGCCGCCGTTCGCGATCCCGATCGACGCGTTCGCGGTGAACCCGCTCGAGCTCGCGCCCTTCCTTCCCTCGTGGGTCCGCGGCGACGTGGTCGATGCGCTCGCGCGGGGACAGGGGGTGCTCGGCACACGCAGCGCCGAGGTGCGGAGGCTCGGGATGGGCGGCACGCTCGAGTTCGGCGACCGATCGGTGCGGATCGGCGCCGTGGTCCCTGAGGAGCTGATCGGCTGGAGCGAGGTGCTCGTCTCCCGGGAGGTCGGCGTGCGGCTCGGGATCGTCGACGACCGATACCTCTGGGCGTTCCCCGAGCGTCAGACCCTCGACGCCTTCGAGCGGCTGGTGCGTCCACTGGTCCCCGCGAACGAAGCGATCCGAGTCGAGGGCCCCGGCGACAGTCCGTACATGCGCGTGGCCAACGGCGTGAACCCTCCCGTCGTGCTGAAGCAGGCGTTCGGCGAGTTCGCCGCTGCACTCGACCCGGCGGATCCCGCCTTCTTCCGCATCGACCCGGCCTGGGTCGAGGGGAATCTCGTCACCCGCACCGTGCCGCTGCTCGGAAGGCTCACCTGCCACCGTCGCTTCATGGAGGATCTCGTGCAGGCGATGCGGCGGGTGCGGCGCGAGGGGCTGGCGCCCCTGATCCACTCGACCGCCGGGTGCTTCAACGCGCGGACCGTGGCCCGCAGCCCCACGAACCCGCCGTCGTTCCATGCGTACGGCGCCGCGGTCGACATCAACGCCCCGGAGAACGCGTTCGGGGCGGTGCCCACGATGGATCGGCGCGTCGTCGCGATCTTCGAGGACCTCGGCTTCAACTGGGGCGGCGACTTCCTGATCCCCGACGGCATGCACTTCGAGTACGGAGGCGGACCGTCCGCGGGCGAGTCGTGAGCCGGATCGGCGCGCAACTACGACTTCCGGCCGATGTCGCGGGCATGCGGCCGTGGGACGCTCGTAGGACGGAAGTCTCGCTCGCCCAACTCGACCCCCGGAGGAGGGACAGCCCTTGATGCTCTGCGGACGAACCGCCCGCTCGTCCGCGAAGGCTCTCGTCGTGACCCTGACCGCGGCAACGATCTCGCTGCTCCCGGCAGCACGGGCGAACGCCGTGATGCCGGAGACGCGGCCGGACGAGGTCGGCATGGTCGACGGGTTGGTGCGAGCGATCGCGATCATCGGTGACGAGGTCTGGGTCGGCGGCTCCTTCAGCGAGATGCTCGACGCGAACGGCACGACGGTGCAGGCCGCATCGAGCCTGGCGGTCTTCGATGCGGATTCCGGCGCGCCGATCTCCTCGATCACCGTTCCCGACGTCACGAAGGCGGGGGGGCCCGGAACCGTGTTCGACCTCTCGCTCGGGCCCGAAGGCCTGCTCTACCTCGCGGGTTCCTTCGACCGGGTGGGAGGGCTTGCGCGGAAGAACGTGGCGGCCTTCGACCCGAGTGACGGATCGGTCGCGGCGTTCGCACCGAACACGTCCGCCGCGAAGAGCGTGCTCGCGACGTCGGGGGCCATCTTCGTCGGCACGTCCAAGCTCCTCTCGTTCGAGACGAACGGCTCGGCGTCGCCCGGATACGACGCCCCCGAAGTGGAGACCGACCCTTCGTTGCGGGGCCACAACACGCCGCCACAGGTGCGCGACATGGTCATGGTCGGCTCGACGGTCGTCGCCGCATGTCAATGCGACAGCACGCTCGAGGGCGGCGCGCGCTCGGCCTCGAAGGCCGCGATCAAGGTGGACGCGGACACCGGCTCCGTCTTGAACTGGACGCCGGGCAACCTTCCCGACCACAGCGCCGCGTTCGGCATCAGCGTGATCGTGCAGAACGATCCCGGCTCGGGCGCGCCGACGGTCTACCTCGGCTCCGGTGGTTCCGACTTCGCCGCCGGGTACGACCTCGCGACCGGGGCCCAGGTCTTCAAGACCGACACCTCCGGCTCGTCGCAGGCGGTCGCATGGATGGACGGGCTCTTGTACGTCGGTGGTCACTTCCAGTGGGTGGCGAAACAGCAGGCCCAGCAGTGCGACGCGAACAGCGATCCGAACACCGACTGCCATCATGCCCCTCGCCTCGTCGTGATCGATCCCGACAGCGGTCGCGTGATCCCCGAAGCCGCGCCGTGGAACCCGGGCATCTGCTGCAAGTACAACGGCGTGTGGGCCCTGGCCCCCGATGCCGGCGGCCACCGTCTGCACGTCGGCGGAGAATTCACGAAGGCCGGCGGCACGTGGAACGGTTCCGGCACCGACTGGCGCCTGGTCGACGCGAGGACCCAGACCTACTATGCGCGGTTCTCCGAGACACCGACGACGCTCGAGACGCTGACGTTGTCGTTCTCGGGTAGCGGGCAGGGACGCGTCACCAGCGACCCTTCCGCCGTGGATTGCACCGATGACTGCGAGGTCGGATTCGCCGGCGGGACGGCCGTGACCCTCAGCGCCTACCCCGATCCAGGATCGGTGTTCACCGGCTGGGGCGGCTCGTGCGCCGGCACCGGAACGTGCCGGCTCACGATGGACCGAGCCCGTTCGCTCACGGCCACGTTCTCGTCCGATGGATCGGGCGCCACGTGTGGCCGCATCGCCTACGCCTCGTCGCGCGACGGCAACGCCGACATCTTCACGATGACGCGCAAGGGAGCGCAGAAGACCCGGATCACGAGGCACGAGGCCGCAGATCGCGATCCGGCGTGGTCGCCCGACTGCTCGCGCATCGCGTACGCCAGCACCCGCTCGGGCGACGCCGAGATCTACGTGATGGACGCCGACGGCTCGAACCGAGCGCGCCTCACCGTCGCAGCGGGCGCCGACACCCAACCCGCGTGGTCGCCGAACGGCCAGCGCATCGCCTTCACGAGCACTCGCACCGGCGACGCCGACATCTTCGTGATGGACGCCGACGGCGACGGCCAGACCAACCTCACCGCTCATGCTGCCCGCGACCGAGCCCCGGCCTGGGCGCCCGACGGAGCACGCATCGCGTTCGACAGCGATCGAGGCGACGACACGAACGTCTGGACGATGACCACCTCGGGCGGCGCGCTCCGCAGGCTGACCGGAGACGACGGGAGATCGACCGCCCCCGCCTACTCGCCCGACGGTGGCACGATCGCGTTCGTCAGCGACCGCGACGGCGCCCGCCGGATCTGGCTGATCGACGCCGACGGAACCCGGCCGCGGCGGCTCACGAGCGGCCAGGGCAGGCATGCCCATCCGTCGTTCGCACCGAGCGGGAACTGGATCGCCTTCGCGAGCACGCGCACCGGTCACGACCAGATCTGGGTCGTGAAGCCGAACGGCTCGGCACCCAAGAACATCTCGAAGAGCGATCGCGTCGATTCCACCCCGAACTGGTCCTGAAGCGACATCGCGAGCGCCCGCCCTCGGTAGGGTGTTCGTCATGCCCGCGCAACCGACGAGTCCCCGGTCGTCGCCTGGACCCCATCGCCGATATCGCGGCCACCTCGTGGTGCAGCTGCTTGCGATCGCGCTGACCACGGGGTGTGTCACATCCCAGCAGGGGGCCGCTTCCTTCGACGACGTCGAGCCTCCCGTTGTCGCCGCATCCACGATCGAGGCCCTCCCGCGGACGATCTGTGCGGCAACTGACGCCGAGCTGGTGCGCCGCATCGTCCAAGGCGCGAACCCGAAGCGCAGCGGTGAGATCCAGCTCCTGCCGCCGGAGTCGCTGCAGGCGGGCGGGCTCTCCCACGCCTCGCCGTTCGACACGACCCAGCAGGTGCCGCTCCTCGTGACCGGCGATGGCATCGTGCGTCCGGGGGTCTACGAGCGCCGGGTGACGCTCGCCGACGTGGCCCCGACCGCGGCGGAGATCCTGAAGTTCCCCGGCTTCCGCGCCCCCGACGGCAGCCCGCTGTCCGAGGCGCTGCTGCCCGCCGCCGCACGGAACGTGCCGCGTCTCGTCGTCACGGTGATCTGGGACTCGGCGGGCACGGACCTGCTCGACCGCTGGGACGAGGGATGGCCACGGCTCCGCGAGCTCGCCGGTCGGTCTGCCTGGTTCACGGACGCAGCCCTCGACGCATCGCCGTCGAACACCCCGCCCAGCCACGCCACGATCGGCACTGGGGCGTTCCCGAGGACGCACGGCATCCCCGATGAGTACGTGCGGTTCGACGGGCGCATCGAGAGACCGCTGCACCTTGGGCCGCGTGTGCTCCGCGTCCCGACCCTTGGCGACCGGTACGACCTCGCCATGGGCAACGAGTCCCTCGTGGGCACCGTGGGCTCGCTCTCCGCCCATCTGCTGATGATGAGTCGCGGCTCGTTCGTTCCGGGCGCCGACCGGGACCTGGCGATCACCCGGGAGCCCAAGGACGCGGCGACCGGCGGCGACGATTCCGCCCCGCGCTGGCAGCTCTCCGAGGAGATGGCGCCGTACTACGCGTTCCCCGCCTACGCGAACGATCCTTCGATCGATGACCGGTTCCTCACCGAGATCGAAACGCTCGACCGGGCCGACGGCGCCGACGACGGACGTTGGCGGGACCACGAGATCACGAGCCTGCTCGGAGGGTGGGACACACCGGCGCGCTCGGCGTGGCAGACCGACATGGTCGAGGCCGTGATCGAACGCGAGGGCTTCGGAGCCGACGACGTGCCCGACCTGCTCTACGTGAACTACAAGATGCTCGACTCGCTGGGTCACTCCTACAGCGCCGACGGGGTGGAACTCCTCGACGGACTGCGGGCTCAGGACCGCGAGCTGGAGCGGCTCGTGCGCATCCTCGACGAGCACGTCGGAACCGGACGATGGGCGATGATCCTCACCGCCGATCACGGCATGGCCCGCGACCCGGCCGTCACGGGCGCCGATCGCTACGACGTCACGGAGCTGACCGCCTCGATCGAGGAAGCCTTCGGAGCGGGGGTGGTGCAACAGATGCGCCCCACCCAGATCTGGCTCGACACGGAAGCCCTCCGGGCCGAAGGCTCGAACGTCGAGGAGGTGGCGGCGTTCCTCATGGCGATACCGCGGGCCGCGGTCGTGCGGGGCGACGGCGAGATCGACCGCCCGGACGACCCCGCGTTCCTCTCAGCGATCCCGACGTCGATGCTCGGCACGCTGCCCTGCGCCCCCGACCCTGGGTCCTGACCCCCGGTCCGGACCGACGGTACGCTTCCCGCTCGTGACCCGAGAACGAACCGACGCTCCCCGGTGGACCAAGCTCCTGGCGCTCGCGCT
>JBGGNG010000086.1:0-4866 GCA_041287635.1 Actinomycetota bacterium
CCACGTCGCCCTCGAGCTTGGCGGGCAGGAAGTTCATGCCAGGTGACCCGATGAAGCCCGCGACGAACAGGTTCGCCGGGTTGTTGTACAGCTCCATCGGCGAGCCCACCTGCTGGAGCCTGCCGGCGCGCATGACCGCCACGCGGTCGCCGAGCGTCATCGCCTCGGTCTGGTCGTGGGTGACATAGACGGTGGTCGTGTTCAGCTCCTTCTGCAGGCGGCTGACCTCGGTCCGCATCTGCACGCGCAGCTTCGCGTCGAGGTTCGAGAGCGGCTCGTCCATCAGGAACGCTTTCGGGTCGCGGACGATCGCCCGCCCCATCGCCACCCGCTGGCGCTGGCCGCCCGAGAGGTTGGCCGGCTTGCGGTCGAGGTGCTGCTCGAGGTCGAGGATCCGCGCCGCGTCCTCCACCTTCTTGGTGACCTCGGCGTCGTCCACCTTCGCCAGCTTCAGCGGGAAGGCCATGTTCTCGCGCACGGTCATGTGCGGGTAGAGCGCGTAGTTCTGGAACACCATCGCGACGTCGCGGTCCTTCGACGGCACGTCGTTGACCACGCGGTCGCCGATCGAGATCTCGCCGTGCGAAATGTCTTCGAGGCCGGCGACCATGCGCAACGCGGTGGTCTTGCCGCAGCCCGACGGGCCGACGAAGACCATGAACTCGCCGTCGTCGATCGAGAGGTCGATCTCGGAGACCGCCTCGGTCCCATCGGGGTAGACCTTCGTGACATCGTCGAGCACGACTTGCGCCACCGACCCCCGCCCCCTTCCGCATCGGACAACCTCGCCGGGGTGGGCAGGCCTCGCTTTCCCGCAAGCTTCGGTGGTCAAACCAGGGGCCACGGCAGGATCGGCGAGCTCCGCGCCGCGAATGTCGTGCAGGAAGAGTCTGGTCTAGACGCGACCCAGCAAAGACAACGTGCGATCCTTCAAGAGGGTGGCCGCCTGGTCGTCGTAGTCCTCCAAGCTCGGGTCGGCGAACAGGTGCCCCGAACCCGGGTAGAGGAAGAGCTCAGCGTCTTCCGCCTCCTCGACGAGACTCTCGGCGGCGGGTCGATCCTCTTCCGCCCATGGATCGCCTTCCATCATGTGGATCTGCAGAGGGACGCTCGGGGGCCACACTCCGCCGAACTCATCTGTAGGGAACGCAGCAGAGCAGAGGATCGCCCCTCGTGCGCCGGCACGTTGCTGAGCCAGCGATTGGGCAGGCATGACACCGAGGGAGAAGCCCGCATACACGACGTCAGCCGACAGATCGTCGGCGACAGCCACCCCTCGCCGGAGGATCTCCCCGAAGCCGACCTCCTTTGCGTAGCCAACGCCCTCGTCGAAGTCCTCGAAGGTCTGGCCGTCGTAGAGATCCGGGGTATGAACCGTGTGGCCTGCCTCGCGGAGTTCGTCAGCGAACCCGAGGAAGCCCTTCGTCTGTCCCTGCGCGTGATGAAACAGCAGCACCGTCGTCATGGTGCCTCCTTGCCCAGTCCAGGCGGTGCTGAAACGTGAGTGGGGGTAGCTTCCACGCCCGGCTGGGAGCGGTGTGAGTGCTCCAGATGGCCGCATGTCGGAGCGCATCCAGGGGGTGGGCCGCGCTAGGGTCGTTGGCATGGGACGGCGTCTTGAAGTTCGCGACCTCGGCGAGCCCGAGGCGGTGTCGACCTACACCCGTGGAGCGACGTACCAGGTGCGCCTGGCCGGGACGGTGGTTACTCGGCATGTCCTCCAGCCGGGCTGGAGCTGGGAGGAGCACGCTCGGCCCCAGGTCGGTACCCCCTCGTGCGAGCTCTTCCACCGGGGCGTCGTCCTCCATGGACGGATGGGTGTTCGCACCGATGACGGCGAGGAGCTGGTCGTCGAACCCGACCAGGTCTTCGACCTCCCACCGGGGCACGTCACCTGGGTGGAGGGCGACGAGGAACTCGTGATGGTCGACTGGGCCGGCGGGGCCGGCTTCGATACGCGGCCGGGCGAGGAGCGGCGCGCCACGGCCACGATCCTGTTCACCGACATCGTCGACTCCACGGTCATGGCACGCGACGCCGGAGACGTGGCCTTCAAACGGATCCTGGCCATGCACGACGACATCGTGCGCAGCGTGCTCGCCGGCTTCGGCGGTCGCGATATCGACACCGCCGGCGACTCGTTCCTGGTCGTGTTCGACGGTGCCGAGCGCGCCATCCGCTGCGGCCTTGCGCTCGTCGATGCCTTGTCGGCGATCCAGATCCCGATCCGGGTCGGCATCCACAGTGGCGAGGTGGTCATGAGCGACGACCAGGTCCGTGGCCTGGCTGTTCACACGGCAGCCCGCGTCATGGCTGAGGCAGGAGCAGGTCAAGTCCTCGTGTCGGGCGGCACCCGCGATCTCGCAGAGGGGGCCACGGGACTGACGTTCGATCATATGGGCCGCCGCCACCTCAAGGGCCTCGAGCGAGAGCACGAGCTGTTCGCCGCGGGGTCGACCGGCGAGTAGCCGGAAAGGCTCCGCGGAGCGGGGGTCCGTATGACCCTGCGTCTGCCGTCGTTCCCCGAGACGCTCCGGGCGCAGGAGTTCCCGCTCGACCTCAACCGCATGGAGGTGCACGGCGAGCCGATGGCGCATCTGCTCGGATCGTGGGCCGCGGACCTTCCCACGATCGTCGTCACCCAGAGGGACGACCAGGGCAACGTCGATTGGGAAGTCACAGAAGGCATTGAGGCACGTTCGCGGTTCAGGCGTGCCTCCCGCCTAGCTCACGACCCGGTACAGGTGCCACCGATCGGGGACGCCCTTCAGTTCGTGTTCGCCGGCGTCCTCGAACGTGAGTCCCGAGCCGGCGACGAGATCCTTCACCGTGGACGAGACAAGGACCTCTGACGGTCCGGCTTGGGATGCGACCCGGGCGCCGATGTGCACGGCGATGCCGCGCACCCGGTCCCCGTCGAGCTCGACCTCGCCTGTGTGCAACCCGGCCCGGATGTCGAAGCCGAGCGGTCGGACGGCGGCGGCGATGCCGTGCGCGCATCGGATCGCGCGGGCCGGCCCGTCGAACCTCGCGAGCAGGCCGTCCCCCGTCGAGTCGACGTAGATCCCGCGGAACCGTTCGATCTCGGTCTTCGCGCGGTCATCGTGCTCGGCGAGGAGCCGCCGCCACTCGGCGTCACCGACTTCCGTGGCTCTCTGCGTGGAGCCGACGATGTCGGTCATGAGCAGCGTCGCGAGCACCCGATCCTCGGAGGCGACGGCGTGGACCTCGCCGCCGATGAACGCTCGGATCGTGTCCTGCACCGCGCCGAAGCCCGGGTACTCCAACACGGGGCCCGGGAACGTGACGATCTCGGCTCTCGGGAGCAGCGTCTGCACGTAGCGCGCGTGATCCATCGGAGCGTCGAGCTCGGGCACGACCATGAGGACAGCGGCCTGCACCGAGGGGAGCACCCCGCGCACGTCCGTCTCGTTCCAGATCGAGGAGAGCTCACCCGCGACGTCGGGCGTACAGGTCCGTCGGCTCACGGTCGTGAGGAACCGGATGTATGCCTCGTCGCCCCACGGTCCGCTCAACGCATCCGAGTAGAGGTCCACGAACGCCCGCGCCCACCCCTCGGTCCCCCAGTCCGCGGTGATCTCTCGCTCCCGTTCGATCACCTCCGGGCTCGTCGCCCACGGGTAATCGGGGGCCCAGAGCGTGCGGGCGATCGGCATGAGCCAGACGAGTGCGCTGACCCGTTCGGGGTAGGTGGCGGCGAGCAATGCGTTCGGGGCGCCGGACTCGAGGAACCCGCCGAACGCGCACCGCTCCGAGTCCACGGCGTCGAGTACCGCGAGGATGTCGGCGACCTGGATCTCGAGGTTGCCGGGGGCGACGTCGCGGCTCGACAGGCCGATGCCACGCCGGTCGTGGATCACGATGCGCGCGAACCCCGCCAGCCCCTCGTGCCAGGCTCGCTCCGGGGCGGAGTCCCACCACGAGTCGACCATGGCGAAGGTGTCTTCCGACCAGAACAGGGTGACCGGCCCGTCCCCGAACACCTGGTACGCGAGGTAGGCGCCGTCATCGGCCCGCGTGAACTGGACGTCCGGACGCTCCACGAGCGAAGTGTTCTCCTCGGCGGGGCCCGACCGCAAGCCGGGGTCCACCCCTCGCGAGTGGCTGGCATATGCTCGACGCATGATCCGCGATCCGCGCCAGGTCAACGAGGCTATGCGGGAGACGATGCGGGCCCAGCACGCCGATCGCATCAGGGACGGCGAGCGCGAGCGTCTGAAGGGTCAGTTCCGGCGGCGCGGGTGGTTCGCTCGCCGGCTCGACCGACGTGCGGTCCGCCGCGCCGAGCGCGACGCCTGAGCGACCGATGCGCTGGGGTCTCGACATCTCGCAGCACCAGCTCGACTGGAACGAGCTCGTCGCGCGCGCCACGCTCGCCGAGGACGCCGGCCTCGACGGTGTATGGGTCTTCGACCACTTCAAGGCGCTCTACGGCGATCCGCGCGGTCCAGCGCTCGAGGCCTGGACGCTGCTCGCGGGGCTCGCACGCGAGACCTCACGCGTGCGGCTCGGCACGCTCGTCACGGGCATGACGCACCGCCATCCCTCGGTGCTCGCCGCCGAGGTCGTCACGGTCGATCACCTCTCCGGCGGGCGGGTCGAGTGCGCAGTCGGCGCCGCGTGGAACGACTCGGAGCACCGAGAGCTCGGCATCCCGTTTCCCCCGACGGCCGAGCGACTGGATCGCCTCGAGGAAGGGGTCCAGGTCCTGCGGCTGCTGTTCACCGAGGACGACGCGACGTTCGAGGGCCGCCACTATCGGCTCGAGGGTGCTACCTACCGGCCCAGGCCGGTGCAGCAGCCGCATCCGCCGATCTGGGTCGGCGGGGAAGGCCGCCGGCGAAC
>JBGGNG010000087.1:0-10426 GCA_041287635.1 Actinomycetota bacterium
GCTCGGCGTGTTCGTCATCGCCGGGGTGACGGGCTCGATCGCATGGGCGCGCTCGCGTCGGATGGTGGCCGCATGAACCTGAGGAAGGCACTCGCGATCGCCGGCGTGAACCTGCGTCGCCTCACCCGCGACAAGACGGGCGCGTTCTTCGTCTTCGTGTTCCCGTTCCTGATCATCCTGGCGATCGGTGCCGCGTTCGGCGCCGGCTTCGTCCCGCAGGTCGGCGTCGTCTCGAACGGATCGGGGATGCTCGGCCAAGACCTGCGGGCGGGGCTCGTGGCGACCGAGGGCATCGAAGTGCGGTCTTACCGCGATGAGGACGGGTTGCGGACCGCGGTCGAGCGGGGCCTGGTCGAGGGAGGCATCGTGATCCCGGCGGGGTACGACGAGCGCGTGCGCGAGGGTGAGACGGTGCCGATCACCGCGATCATCCGTCCGACGGGCTCGGCGCAAGAGCTCCAGGCCACCGTGAGCGGCGTCCTCGACGAGCAGAGCGTGCGGATCAGGGCGGCGCGGTTCGCGGTCGCCGAGGGCGCTGCGGGGACCTTCGACGACGCTCTGGTACGTGCCGACGCGGTGGCCGCCGAACTCCCGGGCATCGATGTGACCACCCGAACCGCTGGCACCGCGACCGCCGGCACGTTCGACACGGGGGCGGCGCAGGAGCTGATCCTGTTCATGTTCCTCACGTCGCTGTCCGCCTCGGCGATGCTGATCGAGACGCGCCGGTTCGGGGTGAGCACCCGCATGCTCGCGTCCCCCACGTCGGTGCGCACGATCCTGGTCGGGGAGGCGTTGGGACGCTACGCGATCGCGCTGGTCCAGGGGTTGCTGATCGTGATCGGCACGGTGGTGCTGTTCCGCGTCGATTGGGGAAACCCGGCGACCACGGCGCTCGTCGTGCTGCTGTTCGGTCTGGCGGCCACGGGCGCAGCGATGGTGATGGGCTCGGTGCTGCAGAACGCGTCGCAGGCCGGTGCGATGGGCGTGTTCCTGGGACTCGTGCTCGCGGCGCTCGGCGGCTGCATGGTGCCCCTCGAGATCTTCCCCCCGATGATGTACCGCATCGCCCACCTCACCCCGCACGCGTGGGCGATCGAGGCGCTCAACGATTCGATCGCGGTCGGCGCCGCCCCCTCGCAGGTCGCGACCGACCTGTGGGTGCTCGCGGCCTATGCCGTCGCACTGCTCGCCGTCGCGACCGTGCTGCTGCGTCGCACGCTGACCGTGCGCGGGTGAGGGACACGCTGACCGTGCGCGGGTGAGAGGGCGGCACTACGATGCGATCACGACCGACGAGCGAGGGAGCCGACGCCGATGACGACCGTGAGGGCCGCGCTGCTGCAGACCGACTGGACCGGCGACCAGGCGACGATGACCGACAAGCACGAGGAAGCGGCCCGGGAGGCGGCGAGCCAGGGAGCCCAGGTGATGTGCTTCCAGGAGCTGTTCTACGGGCCCTACTTCTGCCAGGTGCAGGACGCCGAGTACTACAGCTACACCGAGCCGATCCCCGACGGGCCGACCACGAAGCGCTTCCAGAGCGTCGCGAAGGAGCTCGGCATGGTGCTCGTGCTTCCGATGTACGAGGTCGTGCAACCAGGGCTGTACCACAACACCGCGGCCGTGATCGACGCCGACGGCACCTACCTCGGCAAGTACCGCAAGCAGCACATCCCCCAGGTGCAGGGCTTCTGGGAGAAGTTCTACTTCGCGCCGGGCAGCGGAGGCTACCCGGTCTTCGAGACCGCCGTGGGCACGGTCGGGGTGTACATCTGCTACGACCGGCACTTCCCCGAGGGCTGGCGCGTCCTGGGGTTGAAAGGGGCCGAGATCGTCTTCAACCCGAGCGCCACGCACCGAGGGTTGAGCGAGTACATCTGGCGCCTCGAGCAACCCGCAGCGGCCGTGGCGAACATTTACTACGTGGGGGCGATCATCCGGGTCGGCATCGAGCCGCTCGGTGACAACGACTTCTACGGTCAGAGCTACTTCGTCGATCCAGAGGGCAAGTTCGTGGGCGAAGTCGGCGACGCGTTCAAACCCGAGCTGATCGTGCGGGACCTGGACCTCGGCAAGATCCGCGAGGTGCGGGACCGGTGGGCGTTCTACCGCGACCGCCGTCCCGACGCGTACGACGAGATCGTCGCGCGCTGAAGGGGCGAGTGTCGATGACCCACACGCTGATCCTCAACGGGAAGGTCGTCTCCCCCACAGGGGTCGAGGCCGCCGACGTGCTGATCGACGGCGAGACGATCGACGCCGTCGGAGCCCCCGGGTTCTTCACCGAGGCCGCCCCCACCGCCGAGACGGTGATCGATGCGAGCGGCAAGTACGTGATCCCGGGCGGCATCGACGTGCACACCCACATGGAACTGCCGTTCGGCGGTACGTTCGCATCCGACACGTTCGAGACCGGCACGGTCGCAGCGGCCTGGGGCGGTGTCACCACGATCGTCGACATGGCCGTGCAGCGCACCGGCGAGAGCGTGCAGGAAGGCCTCGCCGACTGGCACCGCAAGGCGGACGGCAACTGCGCGATCGACTACGGGTTCCATCAGATCATCGGCGGGGTCGACGACGAGTCGCTGAAGGCGATGCGGTACCTGACCGAGCACGAGGGCGTGACGAGCTTCAAGCTGTTCATGGCCTACCCGGGCGTGTTCTACAGCGACGACGGGCAGATCCTGCGTGCGATGCAGACCGCGAGCGATTGCGGGGCGATGATCATGATGCACGCCGAGAACGGCATCGCGATCGACGTGCTGATCTCGCAGGCCCTCGCCCGAGGCGAGACCGACCCCCGCTACCACGCCGACACCCGGCCCTCCGATCTCGAGGCCGAGGCGACGCACCGAGCCATCGTGCTCGCCAAGGTGGCCGGCAACGTGCCGCTCTACGTCGTGCACATGTCGGCCGGCGATGCGCTCGAGGAGATCGCGGCCGCCCGCCACGCCGGACGGAACGTGTTCGCCGAGACGTGCCCGCAGTACCTGTGGCTGACCCTCGAGGAGACGCTGCAACGACCGGGGTTCGAGGGCGCGAAGTGGGTGTGCAGCACACCGCTGCGCTCCAAGGACTTCGACCCGGACTTCGTCGGCCAGATGGGCCACGGGCATCAGTCCGACCTCTGGAAGGGCCTGCGGATGAACGAGCTCGCGGTCGTCTCCACCGACCACTGCCCCTTCTGCTTCAAGGACCAGAAGGAGCTCGGGCTCGGCGACTTCTCCAAGATCCCCAACGGCATCGGGGGCGTCGAGCACCGCATGGAGCTGCTGTACCAGGGCGTCGTGACCGGCCAGCTCACCCTCGAGCGATGGATCGAGACCTGCTGCACGACGCCGGCGCGCATGTTCGGCATGTACCCGCGCAAGGGCATCGTCGCCCCGGGCGCGGACGCCGACGTGGTCGTGTGGGACCCAGACTCCCAGACGCGGATCGGCATCGACGACAAGCACCACATGAACATGGACTACTCGGCGTACGAGGGCTTCGTCGTCGACGGCAAGGTCGACACCGTGCTCTCGCGTGGCTCGATCGTGATCGAGGATGACGCGTACGTGGGTCGCAAGGGGCACGGCCGGTTCATCGAGCGAGAGCTGTCGCAGTACCTCGTGTGACGGAAGGGACGAGCATGGACATCGGCGTGGTGCTGCAGACGACGCCTCCGAGCGCGCGTGTCGTCGATCTCGCGACGCGGGCAGAGACGTTCGGGTTCAGCCACGTCTGGACGTTCGACAGTCACATCCTGTGGCAGGAGCCGTTCCCGATCTACACCCAGATCCTGGCGAACACCCGCAACGTCACGGTCGGTCCGATGGTCACGAACCCCCTCACGCGCGACTGGACGGTCACGGCCAGCCTGTTCGCGACCCTGAACGAGATGTTCGGCAACCGCACCGTGATCGGCATGGGCCGGGGCGACTCAGCCGTGCGTGTGATCAATGGGAAGCCGTCGACGATCGTGGCCCTGGGTGAGGCGGTGCACGTGATCCGCGAGCTCGCGAACGGCCGCGAGGTCGAGTACCGAGGCTCCATGATCCGCTTCCCGTGGGCGTCGAAGAGTCGCGCCGAGGTCTGGGTCGCGGGGTACGGACCGAAGGCCCTGAAGCTGGCCGGGGAGGTCGGCGACGGCTTCATCCTGCAGCTCGCTGACCCCGACATCACGGCGTGGACGATCGGCGCCGTCCGCAGGGCGGCCGAGGCAGCGGGGCGGGACCCCTACGCCCTCACGATCTGCGTCGCCGCGCCGGCGTACGTGGGGGACGACGTGCCCCACGCACGTGAACAGTGCCGGTGGTTCGGTGGCATGGTCGGCAACCACGTGGCCGACATCGTGGCCCGTTACGGCCAATCGACGGACGTGCCGACCGCCCTCACCGACTACATCGCCGGACGCGAGGGCTACGACTACAACCAGCACGGGCAGGCGGGGAACACGCACACGGCGTTCGTTCCCGACGAGATCGTCGATCGCTTCTGCGTGCTCGGGCCGGTCGAGGAACACGTGGAACGGTTGAAGGAACTCCAGGGACTCGGTGTCGATCAGTTCGCGGTGTACCTGCAGCACGACGCGAAGGACGAGACCCTGCAGGCGTACGGCGAGAAGGTGATCCCGGCGATCGCCGAGCACGTGCTCGCGAAGTCCTGAGCTCCGCTCTATGCTCCGCGAACGAACATCCGTCGAACCGGAGGAGCCTGTCGTGGAGGACGAACTGCTGAACGCTGCCGAGGACGCGATCGACGACGCCGTCGATGAGGCCGCCGCCGCTGAGGTGCTGCACGCCGACGCCGTCGACAAGGCCGGGGCGGCCGTCGAGCTGCGAGCTGCGGCCGATGAGCTTTACGCCGAGGCGATCGTCGAAGAGGCTGCGGCCGAGACGCTCGCCGAAGCGGCGGTCGAGGACATCGTCACGGCCGAGGCGCTCGCTGAGGCGGCCGACGAGGAAGGCGCCTAACCTGCACGACGGCCGGTCATGCCCCGGGGGCTTGACCGCGCCAGCCCATAGGCCAGCCCATAGGATGGTGCGCGCATGATCGCGGCCATCCCGTTCCGCACGTTCCCGCAGGTCTCGATCGGGCCTGTGACGATCCGTACGTTCGGCGTGTTCGTCGCGCTCGGCATCCTCGTCGGAGTCGGAGTGTTCCTGCGATACGCGCGCGAGCGCGACCTCGACGCCGACCTGCTCTCGCGGCTGGCGTGGTGGGTGATCGTGCTCGGCATCATCGGCTCGCGCCTGCTTTTCGTGCTCACGCACTGGAGCGAGTTCTCCGACGACCCGCTCTCGGCGTTCGCGGTCTGGCAGGGCGGCCTGCAGTTCTCGGGGGCGTTCCTGATCTCGATCGTGGTGATCGTCTGGTTCACCCGGCGGCATCCGGAGATGCCGGGGCTGACCGTGAGCGACGGCATCGTCTACGGCCTCGCCCCCGGCCTCGCGATCGGGCGCCTCGGCTGCATGGCGGTCGGTGAGCACCTCGGCACGGCGACGAGCTTCCCGCTCGCCTGGGAGTACCTCGGCGGCGAGACCCGCGAACCGATCGACGGAGGGGTCGGGGCCGTGATCCACAACACCGCGATGTACGAGCTGTTCCTGCTGCTGCCGCTCATCGCCCTGCTGTGGTGGATGCAGCGCCGCCCCGTCGCGCCCGGATGGCTCACGGTGACGTTCCTCGTCTGGTACGGCACGCAGCGGTTCCTCACCGATTTCCTGCGGGCCTACGACGAGACCGTCGCCGGCCTGACCGGCGCGCAGTACCTGTGCATCGGCATGGTGGCGGGCGGCCTGCTGCTCGCCATGCGCCTGCGGGCGAGGCAGCCCGAGCCCGCGACGTCGACCTGACCGCTGGTCACACGTCGATTCGACCGGCTCCGTCGAGAGGCATAGCGTCCCTCCCAGATCGTCACAGGGGGTACTCATGCGGAAGACCCGGACCACCGTCTTGACCACGGCCGCGCTGGTGGCGCTCGTCGCCACGTCGGTCTTCGCCTTCGGCTCGGGTCGAGGCGCCGGCCCCGCGCGCGAGCTTCGAGCGTCCGAGGTGATGGGACATGCCGGGGTGGCGGTCAGCCGAGCGGCGACCGGTCCGATCACGCGAGCGGAGGCGGCGGCGCTCGAGCCCCTCGCCGCGGCGCCCGGATGGGCCGGCGAGATCAAGATCGGCACCGAGGACACGTGGGAGCCGAGCATCGCGGCCGACCCGAGCGGTCCGTACGTCTACGTGATGTACAACCGGTTCGGGGGCCCGAAGGCGTGCAAGCAATGTCCGCCGATCCCGATGCTGCTCCGCGTCTCGAGCGACAACGGCGCGACGTGGAGCGCCGAGAGCTACCCGTGTCCCTGCCCGGGCGTGAAGCAGTTCCAGTACGACCCGGTCGTGAAGGTCGCTTCCAACGGCGTGGTCTACGCGACCTGGATGAACAAGTACGACATGGTCTTCAGCAAGTCGACGAACCACGGCGCCACCTGGACGGCACCGATCGAGGTCTCGGGTTCGCCCTGGGGTGACAAGCCGTGGATCGGCGTGAGCCCCGACGGCGTGCACGTCTACATCGCCTATGCCACCAGCTCCGACGTCTGGGTTGCGGCGAGCCACAACTCGGGGGCCTCGTTCGCGCCGGCGGTGAAGCTCAACACCGACTCCGGCCGCTACCGCTACCCGAACGGGCTCGAGGTCCTCCCGAACGGCACGGCCGTGCTGTCGGCGTCGGACTACCCGGGAAGCAGCCAACAGGCGAGCGGATCGATCAACATCGAGACCTGGCGCACGACGAACGGCGGCTCGTCGTGGACCCGCACCGTGCTCGGCCAGGTGTCTACCGGCGTGAACTTCGAGACATCGTCGACCACGGCGCTCGCGAGCGACAGCGCCGGCACGCTCGTGGCGCTGTACTCGGGTGCGACGAGCCTCGGGGGGAACGGGCACATCTGGTCGAGGCGATCGATCGACGGCGGCGTGACATGGGCGCCCGCGGTCGAGCTCGGCAACGGCGCCGCCAACGCGAGCTTCCCCGCGATCGCGGGTGGCGCGAGCGGACAGTTCCGCATCCACTACGCGGATAACCGGACCGGCGCCTGGAACACGTTCTACCGCTCGTCGACCGACGGAGGGCAGTCGTGGAGCGCCGAGGTCGACATCTCCGACGCGGACTCGGGCTCCACGTACAAGACCGCCGCCGGTTTCGCGTCCGAGTACGGCGACTACGGCGCGATCGACATCACGAACACCGGCAAGGCGGTCGCGGTGTGGGGCGAGGGCGCGAGCTTCTCGGCCGGCCCCGGCGGCATCTGGTTCAACCGGCTCCTCTAGCGATCAGGCCAGCAACCGCTCGGAGTACGGGTATGGCGCGAGCACCCGGCAGCCATCTCCGGTGACGAGGATCTCGTCGCCGAGCTTCACCCCGTCGCGCCCGCCGACCTCACCCGCGTAGAGCTCGACGACGAGCGCGGTGCCGTCCTCGAGCACGGTCCCGGGGTTGGGCTGCTCGTCGGCCGGATGACACAGGCTCGGGTTCTCCTCCTCGAGCCCGATGCCGTGGAAGTAGCACTCGTAACGCTGCGCGACGAACCGCTCCGGGAAGGGCGGCGCCTCGGCGACGAGCTCCCCGCACGTCACGCCCGGTCGCACGAGCGACTTCATGGCCTCGAGCCACTCGTGCGACTCACGGTAGATCCCATGTTGCTCGGCGCTCACGGCATCGCCGACCGGGAACGTCCGCGAGACGCAGAAGAAACATCCCTCGATGCCGACGGTGTCGGTGTCGACGAAGACGAGGTCGCCCGGCTCCAGTCGTCGCTCGGTGGCTTCCGCGCGCCATGGGTTCGTGTTGGGCCCCGAGCAGACGGTCGTCGTGGCCAGGTACTCGCCACCCCCTCTGACCATCACGTCCGAGAGCACGGCGAGCAGCTCGCGTTCGGAGATCCCGGGCGCGATCGCGGCCTCGAACGCGGTGAGCATCTCCATCACGAGGGCGGCGTTGAGGTCGAACAGCTCGATCTCCTGCGAGGTCTTGACGCGACGGGCCTGCTGGGTGACCGGGGCGGAGTCGACGGGCCGGACCCCGCGGTCGAGCAGGGCGAGGAACGCCGGTGTGCCGAGGCGATCGACCGCGACACGGTCCCCACGAGCTCCGAGCTCGCGCATCGCGGACAGCGTCTCGTCGGCCCAGATCGCCGCCTGTGATCCGGGGTCGTCGTAGAACTCCCAGGCGTGCATCGGGCGTACGTCGGGAGCACGCAGCTTCGAGCGATGCACCGAGTTGCCGTGCTCGAACAGGATCGGGACGCCCTCCTGCGGGACGACCGCACATCGGGCGAACGTGCTCATCGCGTAGACGGGCATCGCGGTCACCCCGGTCGCGTACCGCACGTTCGGCTCGTTCGCGAGCACGAGGACGTCGACGTCGTGATCGCGCATCGCTCGCTGGAGCCGCGCGAGGCGCCCGAACCGCAGCCCTTCCAGGTCGACGTCGTGCGTCACGGGAATTCGATCGTGCGGCCGATGTCACGTTCGAGCGCACGGTCGTAGCACAGCGCGCCGAGCGCCACGTCGTCCATCGCGATACCCATGTCGAGGAACATCCGCCGTCCGCTCGTCGGCACCTCCAACTCTCCCGCGACGATCTGGGCCAGCTCCCCGTCGGGGTCACGGAACCCGTGCCAGTGCCGATCGGCGACCGACGCGTACTGTCCGGGCTCGTCGACCACGTAGAGGGTCGCCGCCATCGCCGCCTCCGCACCGAGCGCGTCGTCGTAGTCGACGGGCAACAGCACGGCGTCCGAGTGGGTGTTCGCGGCGTCGAGCCGAGGTTCGAGCGGCACCGTCACCACCGTGACGACGAGATCGGCTCCCTCGAGTGCATCACGCGCGTCGGAGGCCACCACCCCTTCCCGGTCGCCCGCGAGGGCGAGCAGCGCCCGCGACGCATCGGGCACCGCGTCGAAGACCCTCACCTGCTCGATGCCGGGGCGCTGCTCGAGCAGCAGCTCGAGGTGCCGCCGACCCTGCACGCCGGCCCCGACGATCGCGAGCCGCTCCGGCTGGTCCGGCACGTGACGCATCACGACGCCGGAGACACCGGCGGTGCGCATCTCGGTGATCCACCCACCGTCGATCAGCGCGAGCGGCCGGCCGGTCTCGGCGTCGGTCAGCACGAAGACCCCGTAGACGTACGGCAGGCCCTTGGCCCGGTTCTGCTCGTACCCGGCGACCCACTTGATGCCGACGCGATCGCTGCCGCCGAGGTAGGCGGGCATCGCGTTGATGAATGCATCCTCGCGCGGACGTACCGCCGGCTTCGGGGGATTCTGCACGAGCCCGGCAGCCTTCTGCCGGAACGCATCTTCGAGCACATCGACGACGTCGGACCAGGAGAGCGCGAGCGACTCGAGCTCGTCTCGCCCGAGCACGAGCATCCCGTCCGCCGCCATAGGGGAAGTCTACGGACGCGATGAGCCCGCGTGCTGCTTCGCGGCGACCACGTCAGCCCACCAGGGACGGCCGGCGTTCACCGATCCGGGTCGCGCGTTCGAACGCGTGGGCAAGACGCAGCACACCCAGGTCGTCGCCGCGACGCCCGACGATCTGCAGACCGACCGGCAGGCCCTCATCGGTGAACCCGCACGGCACCGAGATCGCAGGGGACCCCGTGACCGTGATGCACCAACACGACTCCATCCAGTCGAGGTAGGTACGCATCGCCACGCCGTCGACCTCGGTGGGGTATTCGACATCGATATCGAACGGCGGCACCTGCGTCACCGGCATCACCAGGAAGTCGAACCGGTCGAAGAACCGCGCGACTCGCGAGACCAGCTCGGTATGCAGACGCTCGGCTCGGGCGATGTCGGCGTGGGTCAGCCGAAGACCCTCCTCGATGTTCCAGACCAGCGTGGCCTTCATCTCGTGGCGGTGTGCCGCGAGCAGGTCGGCGAGATCGGCTGCGAACATGTGCGCCCGAATCGTGAGGAACACCTCCCGTGCGTCGGCGAGGTCCGGGAACGACGCTTCGGTCCGGCACCCGAGGGCCTCGAACGTGGCGCGCGTGGCATCGACGAGCCGAGGGATCTGCGGATCGAACGGCATCGAGCCTCCCGCCGTGGGCGCCCACGCGATCGACGGCGCACCGAGGTCGGCGTCGAGCGGCGGCGCGAACGTGACCCCCGGCTCGGGCAGCGAGATCGGCACCCGGGGGTCCGGCCCCGCGAGCGCCGAGAGCAACAGAGCGGCGTCCTCGACCGACCGCCCCATCGGGCCGTCGACCGAAAGGTCCTGCCACGCGTTCGAGGACGGCCACGACGGCACCCGCCCCGGCGACGGCCGGAACCCCACCACGTTGCAGAAGGAGGCCGGGTTGCGCAGTGAACCGCCGAGATCGCTGCCGTCGGCGATCGGCACCATGCCGCACGCGAGCGCGACGGCCGCCCCG
>JBGGNG010000088.1:0-3997 GCA_041287635.1 Actinomycetota bacterium
GGGCTCGGCAGGCGTGGGCTCGGCGGGTGTGGGTTCGGCGGGTGTCGAGCCGCCTCGTCCGGCCGTGTCGATCTGTTGGGCCGATGCGTGAGCGCGTGCGAGCGCCCGCTCGGTCTGCTGTTCCCGGTGCGGCACCTCGTCGCCGTGGTAGACCCAGACCTTCACGCCGATGATGCCGAACGTGGTCTTGGCCTCGGCCGTGCCGAAGTCGACCTTGGCGCGCAGGGTGTGCAGGGGCACGCGGCCCTCGCGGTACCACTCGCGCCGACCCATCTCCGATCCGCCGAGTCGACCGCCGGTCGCCACGCGAACGCCGAGGGCGCCCGACCGCATCGCCGTCTGCACGGCACGGCGCATCGCACGGCGGAACGCCACACGACCTGCCAGCTGCTCGGCGACGCCCTGCGCGAGCAGGGTGGCGTCGGTCTCCGGGCGCGACTCGCTCGCGGCCTGGTTCATGTCCTCGACCTTCACGTCGACGCGCTTCTTCGTGTAGCGCTCGATGTCCTTGCGCAGCCGGTCGACCTCGGCGCCCTTTCGGCCGATCACGATGCCGGGTCGGGCCGTGCGGATGAACACCCAGATCTGGTCGCCCTTGCGCTCGATGTCGATCGAGCTGATGCCGGCGCGCGACAGGCGGGACCGGATGTGCTTTCGGATCCAGATGTCCTCGTGCAGCTGACCGGCGTACTCACGCTGGCCGGCGTACCAGTTGGACTTCCAGGGGTAGATGACCCCCAGCCGGAACCCGTACGGGTTGACCTTGTGACCCACTAGGCTTCCTGGCCCATCGTCGCCACCACGAGCGTCACGTGCGACGTGCGCTTGCGCACCCGCGTGGCGCGGCCGTACGCGCGCGGCCGGTAGCGGCGCAGCGTCGGGCCGTCGTCGACCCAGGCGCGCGACACCATCAGGTTCTCCTCGATCACGCCGGGCTGCTGCTCGGCGTTGGCGATCGCCGAGTTCAGCAGCTTCTCGACGTCGGGCGTCGGCCCGAGCGGCGAGAACCGCAGGATGCGCCGCGCCTCGACCACGTGCTGGCCGCGGATCATGTCGATCACGCGCCGCATCTTCCGCGGCGACGTGCGCACGTACTTCATGGTGGCTCGCGCTTCCACTTACCTCACTCCACTCCGGCGCTCGTCACGGGAGTGCGAACGGAAGGTGCGCGTCGGCGCGAACTCGCCGAGCTTGTGCCCCACCATCGACTCCGAGATGAAGACCGGCACGTGCTTGCGACCGTCGTGCACGGCGATCGTGTGCCCGAGCATGTCGGGCACGATCGTGGAACGGCGCGACCACGTCTTGACGACGCGCTTGTCGCCCTTCTTGTTCATGTCGTCGATCTTGACCATGAGGTGCTCGTCGACGAACGGACCCTTCTTGACGGACCTGGGCACCTAGCCACGCCCCTTCCCACGGCGACGGACGATGTACTTGTTCGACGCCTTGTTCTTCTTGCGGGTTCGACCTTCCTTCTTGCCCCACGGCGACGCGGGGTGCCGGCCGCCCGAGGACTTGCCTTCGCCGCCGCCGAGCGGGTGGTCGACGGGGTTCATCGCCACACCGCGCACGGTCGGACGCTTGTTCTTCCAGCGAGCGCGGCCCGCCTTGCCGAGTGAGATCAGCTCGTGCTCGGGGTTGCCGACCGTGCCGACGGTGGCCTTGGCGCCGGCGGGCACCAGGCGCGTCTCGCCCGAGGGCAGGCGCACGGTGGCCATCGAGCCTTCCTTGGCCATGAGCTGCACACTCGCTCCGGCCGAACGCGCGAGCTTCGCGCCCGCTCCCGGCTTCAGCTCGATCGCATGCACGACCGTACCCACCGGGATGTTGCGCAGCGGCAGGGAGTTGCCGGGACGGATCTCGGCGTCGGGGCCGCTCATCAGCTGATCGCCTTGATTCACGCCCTGCGGCGCCAGGATGTAGCGCTTCTCTCCGTCGGCGTAGTGCAGCAGGGCGATGCGCGCACTGCGGTTGGGGTCGTACTCGATGTGCGCGACCTTGGCCGGCACACCGTCCTTGTTCCGCTTGAAGTCGATCACGCGGTAGCGCTGCTTCGTGCCGCCGCCCTGGTGGCGCGTCGTGATGCGACCGTGCACGTTGCGCCCGGCCTTGCGGTGCTTCTTCTCGAGCAGCGACTTCTCGGGAGTCGAGCGGGTGATCTCGTCGAACGACGAGACGCTCGCGCCGCGTCGGCCCGGGGTCGTCGGCTTGTACTTACGGACGGCCATGATTACCCACCCTCGAAGATCTCGATCGCGTCGCCCTCGGCGAGGGTGACGATGGCGCGCTTCTCGTCGGGACGCTTGCCCTTCGTGTAGCCGCGGCGCTTCACCTTGCCGCGGCGGTGCAGCGTGTTCACCGAGGTCACGCGGACCTCCCAGATCGCCTGCACGGCTTCCTTGATCTCGGTCTTGTTCGCCCGCTTGTCGACCAGGAACGTGTAGGTGTTCTGCTCGAGCCCCGCGTAGGACTTCTCCGACACGATCGGGCGGATGATCACGTCACGGTGCGACTTCACGAGGCCTCACCTGCCTCGGGAGCCTCGGGCGCGGAGCCCTTGCCCTCGAGCGCGTCGAGCGCGTCGTCGGTCAGGAGCACGCGGTCGGCCCACAGCACGTCGTAGGTGCCGAGCCCACCCGCGTAGGCGACCTTCACGTCGGTGAGGTTGCGGAACGACTTCTCGGCCGCGCCGTCGCCCGTCGGCTCGGCGAGCACGACCAGCACCTTGCCCGACAGCTCGAGCGCCGAGAGGAGCTCGGCGGCCCGCTTCGTCTTGGGCTCGTCGAAGGCGATCTCGGACACCACGGCGAGCTTCCCGCTCGCCAAGGCGTCGGTGAGCGCCGAGCGGAGCGCGCCCTTGCGCATCTTTTTGTTCACGCGCATCGAGTGGTCGCGCGGCTGCGGCCCGTGCGCCACACCGCCGCCGACCCATTGGGGAGAACGGATCGAGCCCTGGCGCGCGCGCCCGGTGCCCTTCTGGCGCCATGGCTTCCTGCCGCCGCCCGAGACCTCACCGCGGGTCTTCGTCGAGTGCGTGCCGGCGCGGAGCCCCGCGAGGCCCGCGATCACCACCTGGTGCATCAGCGGCACGCTCACAGGCGCCTCGAAGATGTCGGCCGCGAGGTCGCGCGAGCCCGACTTCTTCCCCTGGGCATCGAGGATGTCGATCGCCGCCATCTCAGGCACCCTTCGTCGCCGGTGACTTGACCGCGGACCGAACCATCACGAGCCCGCCCTCGGGTCCGGGCACCGCGCCCCTCACGAGCAACAGGTTGCGCTCGGGATCGGCCTGGACCACGGTGAGGTTCAGCACCGTGACGCGCGAGTTGCCGTGCTGCCCCGCCATGCGCATGCCCTTGAACACGCGGCTCGGCGTGGCGCAGGCGCCGATCGCGCCGGGCGCGCGATGGACCCGGTGGGTGCCGTGGCTGGCCTTGAGTCCGGCGAACCCGTGGCGCTTCATCACGCCCGCGAACCCCTTGCCCTTGGACACGCCGACGACGTCGACCAGGTCGCCCGCCTCGAAGAGGTCGGCCCGCAGCTCCTGCCCAGGCTCGTACGTGCCGGCGTCGGACGTGCGCAGCTCCACGAGGTGACGGCGCGGCTCGGCCGAGTTCGCCTCGTAGTGACCCTTCATCGGCTTCGTGACCTTGTTCGGGCGCACGTCGCCGAACGCGAGCTGCACGGCGTCGTAGCCGTCGCGCTCATCGGTCTTGATCTGGGCCACGACGCAGGGGCCGGCCTTGATCACGGTGACCGGCACGGCTCGGGTGTCGTCGAAGACCTGGGTCATGCCCAGCTTCGTGCCCAAGATGCCTTTCACGGTCTTCACGTCTCCTGGCATGGCGTCCTCAGAGCTTGATCTCGATGTCGACCCCGGCCGACAGGTTCAGGCGTTGGAGCTCCTGCACCGTCTTGGAGGTGGCGTCGACGATGTCGATCAGCCGTTTGTGCGTGAGCATCTGGAAGTGCTCGCGCGAGTCCTTGTACTTGT
>JBGGNG010000089.1:0-2946 GCA_041287635.1 Actinomycetota bacterium
ATCATCCGCTTCTTCGTGATGATCTCCACGGCCCCGCTCCCCCTAGGTTGCCTTCTTCTTCCGGCTCGTCCGCCGGCGGCGCTCCGCGTCCTTGCGCTCGCGGTACCCCTCGACCGTGCGCTGCTCGCTGCGCTCGACCGCCAGCGCGCCGTCGGGCACGTCCTTGGTGATCACCGATCCTGCTCCCGTGTTGGCGTCGCGACCGATCGTCACGGGCGCCACCAGCATCGTATCCGAACCGATCCGCGCCCCGGAACCCACCTTGGTCGTGTGCTTCGCGTAGCCGTCGTAGTTCACGGTCACCGTGCCGGCGCCGATGTTCGCCCCGTCGCCGATCTCGGCGTCGCCGAGGTAGGTGAGATGCTTCGCCTTCGCGCCCCGGCCGAGCGTCGTGGCCTTCACCTCGACGTAGTTGCCGACATGCGCACCGTCGTCGAGCACCGTTCCCTCGCGCAGACGCGCGAACGGCCCGACCTCGCAGCCGCTTCCGACGGTGGCCCCCTCGAGCACCGAGAACCGCACGACGGAACCGTCGCCCACGGTCGAGGCCGCCATCGCGACCGACGGGCCGATACCGCACGCCTGGCCGATGCGCGAGCCCCGCTCGAGGAACGTGTTCGGGAAGATCACGGAGTCGGCGCCGACCTCGACGTCCACGTCGATGTACGTGGCGCGGGGATCGACGAGCGTCACCCCGTTCGCCATGTGTCGCGCGTTCTCGCGTTCGCGCACGACGGCCTCGACCGCGGCCAGCCCGGCACGGGAGTTCAGACCCATGGCACCACCGGTGTCGACGGTCACGGCGTTCACCTTCTGCCCGGCGGCGAGCATCGCCGGGATCACGCGGTTCAGGTAGTACTCGCGCTGGCGGTTCTTCCGGTCGAGCAGGGGAAGCGCCGCGAACAGGTCGCGCCGGCGGAACGCGAACAGCACGATCGAGACCTCGCGGATCGCCCGGATCTCCGGGGTGGCGTCGAGGTCCTCGACGACCTCGACGAGCCGGGATCCGCGACGCACGACCCGGCCGTAGCCACCGGGGTCGTCGAGCACGGTCGAGGCGATCGTCGCCGCCGCGTTCGAGCGTCGATGCGAGGCGACGAGTCGCTTCACGTCGTCGCCTGTGACCGGGTCGAAGTCGCCGCCCATCACGAGCACGTCGTCGACACGGCCGACGGCGCGTTCGGCCACCTGCACGGCGTGGCCGGTGCCGAGCTGCTTCGACTGCTCGACGAAGACCGGCTTCGGGGAGAGCTTCCAGCTCGCGACTTCCGCCCGTACGTCGTCGGCGCCGTGACCCACAACGACGATCACCTTGGTCGGCTTCGCGGCGAGGCCGGCCTGCAGCACGTGCCACAACGCGGGACGCCCACAGATCGGATGCAGCACCTTGGGAGTGACGGACTTCAGTCGCTTGCCCTTGCCGGCGGCGAGCACCACCAGGGCGAGGGAGCGAGGTCTGCGGTTCGTGGTCTCAGCCAACCGTCTGTCGTCCAGGGTCGAAGGCCAGTGGCGAAGGGCCGTCATGGTCCCACATCGATGGCGGCCATGACGAGACGCGCTTACGCTCGAGCGAAGTCCGGGCGGTCTTCGGCAAGCCCTGTGGCCCCTTCCGACTAAAGCACGCTGATCGACTCGAGCACGGCCGTGAACCGCTTCTCCTCCAGGAGGCTCGCCGCACGTCCGCGAGCGACCGCAGCATCCTGGGTACGTTCACGTGCCCCGAGCACATCGGCGAGCGTCAGATACGCCTCCGCGCGGGAGAGGACGAGATCCGATCCCTCAGCCGCGGCGAGAGCCCGATGCGCAGCGTCCTCGGCATCCGCCGCCGAGCCTCGCATGAGGAGCGCTCGCGAGCGCAGCATCGGGCGCCGCACCAGCGTGTCGCGATCGGGTACCGGGTCCGAGGCTTCGAAGGCGTCGGCGTGCGTCAGGAAGTCGCGTCGCCGACCCTGGGTCGCCAAGGCACTGCACAGAAGCGCGTCGATCGTCCCGAGCCACCAGACGTCGCCCGCCGCCGCCAACACCTCGCGCGCCTCGAGCAAGCGCAGCTCGGCGACCCCTGCCTTCCCCACCCAGGACTCGACGCCAGCCACCACGAGGGCCTGGGCCGCCGCAACCCATGACAGCCCGTGTTGCTCGAGCAGGTCGCGCCACGCCCGCTCATACCGGTCGAACGCCACATCTTCGCCGGCCCCCAACGCTGCCATCGCGCGCAAAGCCGCGGACGCGCTCGCGGTCAATGGATGCTCGGCGATCTTCTCGAACTCGTCGGCAACGTCGGGGAAACCGTCGAACGGCGTCCGTCCGAACGCCGTCGCGAGGACGGCGTCCGCGGCCCCCTGCGCCGCCTCACGCGGTCGCCCAGCGGCAAGACCGTGGCGCACACCCCGCATCCCCCACACACGGTGCTCCTCGAGATCGCCGCGCATCCATCCGAGATACTCGATCGCGATCGCCGCCTCGGCGAGTCCGACGACGTCCCCGAGCGCCTCGAGAGCCTCCGCCGCAGCATGCGCGTCGATCGCCGACGCTTCGATCTCGGGCTGGGTCGGCGACCGGTAGACGCGGTTCGCTAACAGCTGGATCCTCGCCCGCAGCGCGGCTGCCTCGGAACCGGCGGAACGCGCCTGCTCTTCTGCGGTGACGAGGAGAGCCTCCGTCTCATCGGGCCGTCCGGTCTCCGTGAGCGCGACACCAAGGTTCGGGATCAGATCGAGCCGGCGAGGCGAGTCCACCGGCAGCAATCGCGCCGCGCGGCCCAGCAGGTCGCGGGCCGCGATCAGGTCCAGGCCGGCGAACGCTCGCGCGCCGGCATCAGCGAACAGCAGTCCCGCGCGCTCCGCGAGCGCACGTGAGGATCCATCACGGATGCCCAGCTCCTCGCGCAGATGGAACGCGCGCTCGAGCTGGCGAGCGGCCGATTCATCGACGTCCGGCTGCTCGGCG
>JBGGNG010000090.1:0-6730 GCA_041287635.1 Actinomycetota bacterium
CCGTCGCGTCTTCGACCGAGAACCAGTTCGGCAGGGTCGCCTCCGCGACACGGAGGTCATTGAACAGATTGTAGGTGTTGTCGGCGATCGCTCCCACGATCGCCAGGACGACGCCGAGCACGATGAACCACACGGCGACCATGAACCCGTTCAGCGCGCCGTTGTACCGCGCCATCCGGCCGGCGGCCCAGCCACCCAGCAGGAAGGCAAGGAAGATCACCGCACCTGCGACGATCAGCGCACCGAGCGACAGTTCGTCCTCGTTGCCCTCGACGCCCGTCTGGAAGGCGATGGTGCCGATCGCTGCGGAGGCGAGACCCGCGAGCAGCAGGAGCGCCGCCAGCGCGACGAGCATCCCGGCCAGGCTTGCCGGCAGGTCCCGGCCGCCGAACCGCTCACGTGCTGCGTCGACACCCACGTCGCGCCGTTCCTTCTCCTGAGCTGCCGCGGTCGCGTCGACGTATCGATCCTCGTCGCGCCGGTCACGTTCGAGATCGTGCATCGTCCACTCCCTTCGGCCTGCGGTTCCGTCGAGGTTCCTACCCACGCATCCCGCAGCTCAACCCCTGCCGGCCGTGTTTCGTCTGGGCCCATGGACGGGCACGTTGGGGCATATGCTCTTCGTTGATCGCGACCGGGAACGCGGACCCCGGTGCGTGTGCCCGGAACGCGCGAAGGGAGGGCCGATCGAATGGCGTATGTGATCGCTGAACCGTGCATCGACGTGAAGGATCGCGCCTGCGTCGATGAGTGCCCTGTGGACTGCATCTACGAGGGTCCCCGCATGCTCTACATCCAGCCCGACGAGTGCGTGGACTGCGATGCGTGCGTGCCGGTGTGTCCCGTCACGGCGATCTTCGCGGAGGACGACGTTCCTTCGGAGTGGAAGGGCTTCGCCGAGGTGAACGCCGCATGGTTCGCAGACGTGACGGGGCTCGGATCTCCCGGAGGGGCCGCGCAGGTGGGACCACAGCCCACCGATCACCCGACCGTGGCTGGTTGGGAGCCCGCTTAAGGCTGGGTCCAGGCGCTCGATGCTGTCTGGCCCGTTTGGTCTACCCTGCCTCTGGGAACCATGGTGGGGTCGCCGTGACCCGCACCGGCGGGGGACTGTACCCGCCCGGCGATGCTCCACTCCGACGGAGCGGGAGAGGACGGTTGCGATCACGCAGCCGTCCTTCTTCCTCTTCCAGGGCGGGGCGAGGTGTGACGGATCCGTTGCGAGGCTCTGCTGTCGGTTTCGTCCTCGTCGGCATGCGGTAGGGAACAGCCATGGATCGCGAGAACGTGCTGGAGAAGATATCGAGCGCCAGGAGCCCACACGACACCTCTTCGGCGATCGTCGCCGCGAGGGCCTGGCTCATCGACCATCCCGAGGACCAGAGTGTCGTGTCCGCCATGGAAGCTCTCATCGAGGCCGAGCGCGAATCCTTGGGCCTCCGCGTGTGAGTCCTGATCGCAACAGCCGTGCGAGGGAGAGAACGTGATGGATGACCTCTTGATGATCCGTTTCGCTCTGGACAACGTTCGCCCGCCGGAGATCGCGGAGGGAGCGCGCCAAGCGCTGGATCGGCTCCTCGACGGCAAGGCGGTCGCCGACCTCGACTCACGCGATGGACAGCGGTATGAGCGGTTGAGGGGACGTCGTCGGATGCATGCCGTGTCAGGCGAGCACCGCATCTCTCAGTCCGCTTAACAGCCGTCCCCGAGGCACTCCTCCAGGAAGACCTCGCGACCGTCGGCGGTGCCCACGAACGAGCCGCGCACCGCGTCGCCGATGTCAGCGGATCCCGTCGTCGCGTCGCCCTCCAGCACGAGCTCGTCGCCTTCGGTCGACGATCCGGTGCATCGCACCTCGATCTGCTCCGCGCCTCCGCTGGACGAGGCCTCACAGTCGAGGGTTCCGTCGACCTCGAAGCCCTCGCGCTCGAACGCTCCGGCGCCGGCGGTCGCCGCGAGGTTGCGCACGACCACCTCGGTCCCCTGGTCCACGAGATCGCCGCGTTGATCCTCGGTGCATGCGGTGCCCGCGAGGCCCACGAGCATGACGACCGACACGACAGCGATCCGTCGATTCACGGGAGCACCCTACCCTCGGACGGTCGATCCCACGACCGGCCTCAGCGGTCGGGGGCGGCGGTGCTGATGTCGGCGAGGGGAGAGCCCGGTCGCGCCTCGACCTCGATGTCGCCCAGCGACACGATGCCGATCGCCCTGCCGCTCTCGACCACCGGCATGCGGCGGACGTCGTTCGACTTCATCCGACGCACGGCGTCGCCCACGGAATCGGTCGGTACCACCGATGCCACGTCGCGCGTGTACACGTCGGCGATCGTTGAGAGCACCGGGTCCGCGCCGTCGGCGGTGGCCCGGATCGCGAGGTCGCGGTCGGTCACGATGCCGAGCAGACGCCCGTCCTCATCCTCGACGAGGACGTCGCCGATGTCGTTGGACCGCATCAACTGCGCGGCCCGCTGCAAGGTGTCGTCGGGACGGACCGCGTCGGGGGCGGCCGTCATGACCTGCCGGATCTCACGTCGATCGGTCGCCGACCCGTTCTCCGCATTCCCGGGCAGTGCCTGCCGGACGCGTTCGGGGAGCCGTTCCATGCCCTTGCGCCCGGTGACGGCCCCTGCCGCGTACCCGATGCCGAACGTCGTGATCGTGCCGAAGAGTCCCATCATCTTCCCCTCTACTGATCGGTCGGTGGGGCTATACCCAGATGGGTCGCGGCTCACACGACGGTGCGCGCTCGAGAGCGATCCCGTCGATTTGACCCTGTCGGCCCCCTCGACTACACACGAGACCAGCGAGGCTGCTTCTGAGGGGCTCAAGTTTGCCCGACGTGCTGCTCATCGTCACCGACGACCAACGGGTCCACACGACCGACTGGATGGACGTCGTTGGACGGCGCGTCATCGGTCGCGGCTGTCGGTTCACGAACGGCATGATCCCGACGTCGGTGTGCTGTCCGTCTCGGGCGTCGATGCTGACCGGCATGTTCGCCCATTCGACCGGGGTATGGTCGAACGGGCGCAGCGACGACATGCCCGACACCGGCGGATGGCCAATCTTCCACGAGGGCGGTCTCGAGGATCGGACGATCGCCGCGTGGCTCCAGCAGGCGGGGTATCGAACGGTCCTGGTCGGCAAGTACCTCAACGGCTACGACGATTCGCCCGCCGGGTACGTGCCGCCGGGGTGGGATCGGTGGCACGCGTTCGCCGTGCGCAACGGGGCGTACTTCGACTATGTGCTGCGACACACCGACGGCTCGGAGACGACGCACGGAGAGGCCACCCGCGACTACTCGACGGACGTGCTCACGCGGATCGCGGAGCGTGAGATCAGGAACGCTCCCGCCGATCAGCCGATGTTCCTGATGTTCACGCCATTCGCCGTGCACGGACCGGCGACCCCAGCGCCTCGACACGTCGGGACCGCCACTGTCGGGCCGTTCGTGGCTCCGCACGTGAACGAGGCCGACGTCGCCGACAAGCCGCCGTGGATCGCCGAGCTCCCGCTCGCCTCGATCGACCGCATCACCCAGCAGCGGCGGAGCAGCCAGGAAGCGCTGCGCTCGGTCGACGAGGCGATCGCCACCCTGCTCGACGGGTTCGAGGAACATCGGCAGCTCGGCGACACCCTCGTGGTCTTCACCAGCGACAATGGGCACTTCTGGGGCGAACACCGGCTGCGCGGGAAGAACATGCCGCACAACGCCTCCTCGCGGGTGCCGCTCGCGATGCGATGGGACGGACATATCGAGCCCGGCACCGAGGACCGCCGTCTGGCGTTGAACGTCGACGTCACCGCGACGATCCTCGAGGCGGTCGGCGTCACGCCGCCGGACGCGATCGAGGGCATGCCGCTGTTCGGATACGACGAGCGTGAGGGCTTCACGGTCGAGTCGCCGGTCACCAACGGCAGCGACGGCAGCGGTCAGAAGGTGGCGAGACCGGGCTACTGCGGCTACCGGACCCGTCGGTTCCTCTACGTCCGGTACTCCGGCGGCATCGAGGAGCTCTACGACTATCGCAGCGACCCGCTGGAGCTCACGAACGTCGCCGGCGATCCCGCACAGGCCGACCAGCTGGCATGGATGCGAGCCCGAACCGACGAACAGTGCCAGCCGCGTCCCCCCGGCTACGTCTGGTGAAGAGCCCTCGAGCGTGACCCGCGTCACGGACACTCGACGGTGCGAAGGGTTACATCACTCTGTGGAGGTGATGTAACCTGGCGGGCGTGAAGCGGCTCCAGATCATGATCGACGAGGACCTCGACCGCATCCTCGAGCGCATGGCCCGCGACGAGGGCACGTCGAAAGCGGCGTTGATCCGCCGATTCGTGCGCCAAAGGGTTCGTCCCCTGCCGGCGATGCACGACGACCCGATCTGGGGGCTCGCGGGCATCGCCGACGTCGAGGTCGAGCCCGGCGAGTCCGTCGACGACGTCGTCTACCCGTGATCTTCGTCGATACATCGTTCTGGGTCGGGCTCACGATGCGGCGCGACGGGCATCACGACGATGCGCGGGCGCTGCTCGATGCGGTCGCGGACGAGCCGCTCCTGACCTCGAACCACGTGCGCGGCGAGACGTGGACCTACCTGCGCCGCAAGGCCGGCCACGCCATCGCCGTCGAGTTCCTCGACCGTGTCGATCGATCGCCCAGACTCGCGATCGTGCCGGTCGCCGCCGAGCTCGAGGGTCGTGCCTTGACGTGGCTCCGCTCGCACGACGAGCGAGAGTTCTCGTTCGTCGACGCGACGAGCTTCGCCCTCATGCGCTCGCTGAAGGTCCGGCGGGCGCTCGCGTTCGACGGTGACTTCGCCGCCGCTGGTTTCACCGAGCTCCGCCCTGATCGGTGACGCCGATGTCGGTGTCGGACCGCCGGAGTCCTGAGTCCTAGGATGGTGGAGGAAGCACCGGAGGAACAGATGACGACCGTACGAGAGGTCATGAGCACCGATCTGATCACGGTGGCGCCGTCGGCGATGATGAGCCAGGCCGTCGGGACCATGTCGAAGGCGGGGGTGGGTTCGATCCTCGTGCTGGAGGACGGTGCGCTGCTGGGCATCTTCACCGAACGCGACGTCCTCCGGGCGTTCGATCAGCTGCACGCCGACCCCGCCCGGGTCTCTCCGGTCTCGATGGGCATGACCCGGGATCCCCAGACCATCGACCCCGACGCAACGGTCGGCAAGGCGATGGACAGGATGCTCGACGGTGGATTCCGGCATCTTCCGGTGATGGAAGGCGGAAGGCTCGTCGGCATCGTGTCCATGCGCGATCTCGCTCGGAGCGTCTCCAAGGGTTGAGCCTTCCAATCACGAAAGGGAGCCCACCGAAGTGGGCTCCCTCGTCGCGCGGTACCGGTCGATCAGAGCGTCGCCGGAACGCCTTCGTAGAAGGCCAGGTCGCCGATCACGCTCGACAGCAGTTCGACCCGGTCGCTGAGATGGTCGCGCACCCAGCTCGTGGCCACAGGGGCCGCCGCTTCGGCGTCCTCGCGGGTCTCCCACATGCTGAACGACAGACAGGACTTGCCACCGAGGTCGGCAAGGCCGTACCGGATGAACCCGGGCTGCTCCTGGAAGGTCCGAAGCATGCCCTCACGGGCGACGTCGGCGATCTCCTGGAAGGATCCCTGCCTGATCTCGTAGGTTGCTAGGCGCACGTGCTTCATGTGTGTGCTCTCCCTTTGCTCGATGCGTGTTGCCCCTGAACATCTGGGGCCAACGTGAAGCCAGATCGAGAGCGAAACCCGCTCGGGGTATCAGGCCTTCGCTGGAACCAGCGAATGGGACCGGATGGAAGCGAGTCCCCGTCAGTACGGTCTTCTCCCGACAGGTACGGGGGTCGCGTCTTCCTCAAGTGTACGTCTTCGTCCGATGGCGATGACGGGCGGCGTCGTGAGGTCATCGCGGGGCTGGGAGAGGTAGTCGCGCAGCGACCCCCGGGTGGTCGGGGTCCCGTCGCGATGCACCGCTTCAGGAACCGAAGGCCCGGGGGCCTATGCGTTCGACGGGTGTCCTAGGTCGCGGACCACCGGGGGATGTTGGCTCCTCCGGCTTGGTCCGACCGCTTCGGAGCTGCGTCGCCTCACCCTAGCGCGTTGTGCGTCTGCGTGCGACCCTGAACCTGGACGCCCAGCAGGGCGGGCGTGGCATGGGTTCGGAGGCGGTATGGCGGCACGATCGGCACGAGCGACGTTCGTCGTGGTCGCCGCGGTCGTTGCGGCGGCCATGCTCGCCATCCCGGCGACCGCGACGTCGAGGGTGGCATTCTCGCGGAGCGGCGACATCTTCACGGTGGAGCCTGACGGCTCGTCTGCGAGACGCATCACCCGGCGGGCGGCGACCGAGCACATGCCGACGTGGTCGCCGGACCAAGGGCGCATCGCCTTCCTCTCGTGGAACCGCCGGATCGTGGTCGTCGATGCCGACGGCTCCGGGCGACGCGTGCTCTACCGCCTGCCCCGTCGGTTCGAGGGCATCACCGGACTCGCCTGGTCACCCGACGGTTCCCGTCTCGCGTTCGCGATCGAGCGGAGGAAGAACCCCGATCACCCCTTCGGCGCGAGGGACTGCGGGCAGATCCGGTGGATGTCGGCCGCGGGTGGTCGAACGCACGTCGTGATCAACGGCGAGCCGCACATCACCGGCATCTCGTGGAGCCCCGACGGCGTGTGGCTCGCGATCGGGTTCGAGCACCAGAACATGACGCGGGC
>JBGGNG010000091.1:0-3090 GCA_041287635.1 Actinomycetota bacterium
GACAGGGTGGTCTTCCCGGTATCCATGCCGCCGATCAGGAGCACCGTGTGCTTCGTTCGCACCGCCTGGTCGACGAGCGCCTCGTGCTCGTTCACATCCGCCCTCCGGGTTCCCCCACCCGGAGGCCGGTCGCACGCGTGCGTTGCGTCTATCCGGCCGGGGAGACCCCCCGCCCGGACAGCCGTCTCTCGGTGGTCTCGATGGTCGTCATGGAGCCCGCGGCTCCGCTCACGCGTTCGAACCGTGCCTCTGGAGTGGGTGTGATCGTCAAGATGGCATCCATCCTATCCGGCTCACCGCTCGGACGCGCGCCCCGGGCCCTCGACGCGGGGGAGCTGCGCCACGCGGATGCGGTCACGGAAGGCGAGCGGCGATCGCCTGGAAGCATGGCCAGTAGGCCTGCGGGGCGACGTTGTCGTCCATCACGATCACGATGCGAGTCCTGCCCTGGGCCTGGGCGACGAGCAGGGCGGGGTCGTTCACATCGGCGATCGACACCGCGTCAACGCCGCGTTCGATCGCTGCCCCCGCGAACCCGTGGTCGGCGAACACCAGATCGGGGGTCAGGTCGTCCAGCATCCGGTCCATCGCGTCACCGCTGTGGGTGTGCCGCGCGCTGGCCTCGTCGGTCAGCATCGCGACGCCGTCCAGGTACCGGATCTGCCATGGATGGGGGCGGTCGACCTCGTGCCACGTGATCCCGTCGGCGGGTTCGACGATCGTCGCGCCACCGGTGCGGAGCAGCCGACCGACCTCGATGTACAGGTGCGCGAGCCCCACCGGGTGCCCCGTCGCGAGGATCACGCGTTCGCGTCGCCTGATCGCCTCGGCGAACCGGTCGCCGGCGTCGCCGCATGCATCCAGGACGCGCTCGGGGTCGACCGGGACGGGGCCGGTGGTGGCGTTCGGATCGGGCTCGAACCCGGCGGCCCGGCCCACGAGCTCGAGGATCTCGGCCGGCTCGAGCGTCCGGAGCCCCGTCATCCCGAACTGCTTGTCGGGATCGCCCTCGTGGAGCAGCCGGATGTTGCGCAGCACGTTGTCGAGCGGGTGGCTGATCTCCGGTCCGGCCACCGCGCCCGAACGCAGGCCATCGAGCAGCTCCTCGTGCCCGACCGCGCCCGGCGTCCAGCGGTCGTCCAGTGCCGGCAGGCGGGCGGCGTGCGATCGGATAACGTCCATCGATCCCATCGTACGAGGGGCGCGGCGATGACCCGAGACGAGGCCTGAGGTGGAGCTCCGAGGTTCGGTCGTGGTCGTCACCGGAGCGTCGTCGGGCTTCGGCGGGCTCGCCGCACTCCGGTTCGGCCGCGCGGGCGCCCGCGTCGTGCTGGCCGCCCGACGGGTCGAACGCCTCGAGGCGCTCGCCGAGCGGATCGCCTCGGAGGGCGGCTCGGCCCTCGCGGTCCGGTGCGACGTGACGGAGCTCGGGGAGCTCACCGCGCTCCGCGACCGCGTGGCGACGACGTTCGAGCGGTGCGACGCCCTGGTCAACAACGCGGGCATCCGCGGCGGTGGGCCGCTCGAGACCACGGACGTCCAGTACTTGAACCGTGTGATCGACGTGAACCTGCGGGGCGTCGTCCTCGGCACCAAGCTGTTCCTCCCGATGATGCTCGAACGTGGGCGCGGTCACATCGTGAACGTCGCGTCGCTCGCCGGACGGTTCGCGACGCCCGGGTCCGCGATCTATGGGGCGACCAAACACGCCGTGGTCGCGTTCAGCGAGGCGCTCTACCACGAGCTCGGTCCGAAGGGGATCCTGGTCACGAGCGTGAACCCCGGCTTCTCTCCGACGGAGGGATTCCCGGCAACCGGTCCAAGTGTCGTCCGGCTGGACCCGGACGACGTCGCGAAGCTGATCGTCGACGTCGTCCGCAAGGGGACGGCGCCGGAGATCTCGATCCCCCGAGCGCTCGCCGCGCTCCAGGCGTTCCGCGTCTTGACCCCGCCCCTGTACCGCTGGGGCGTGGGCATCATCTCCCGGCGATACGCCGCGAGCGCTTCCACCCGGGGCTGAGCGCTCGCGTAAGCTGACCGGATGCCCGAGGTCAGTCTCCGAGCCCCGGTACACCCGAGCGGCCGAGGTGGCGGAGGTCACCTAGTCGATGTGCGCCCGAGGTTGTCGAGTCGCTCGGCGGGATAGGACGTATCCCCCGTCACCGCGACGTTCGACGGCGTTCCCTACCGCGGTTCGATCGGCCGTATGGGCGGCGGGGCGGTGCTCGGCGTAGCGGGAGTACGTTCGCTCGATCACCGAGGCGAAGAGGGCCGACACCCGGGCGACGCGTCGATCCGACGATCCGGACACTCCTCGAGCGGGCTCCGGGCGGCTGGGCCCTCACGGACGGAGGCCGAAGAAGGGGAAGCACGTGCGCCTGACCTCCTCGATCGTCCGCTCGGTGCCGCCGCCGAGCACGTCCTGTTCGAGGGGCGGCTCGGAGAACGTGGCGGGGACCTCGCCACCGATCTCGAGCTCGACCTGCTCGATCCACGGCTCGGGCAGGGCGTCGGGGAGCTCGGCATCGGACATCTCGGCGAACGCGAGCGTCCAGGCGCGCGGGACGACGGTCGCCCACTGGTAACCACCTCCGCCCGTCGCGAGCCATCGCCCACCCGTCACCTCGTGCGCGAGCGCATGGAGCTTCGCCGCAGTCTCCCGGTACGTGGCGGTCGTGAGCCGGAGCTGGGCCAGCGGGTCGGTCCGATGCGTGTCGCACCCGAGCTGCGTGACGAGCACCTCCGGCTCGAACGCCCGAACGACGGGCGGCACGATCTCGGCGAAGGCCGCGAGCCAGGCCCGGTCGCCGGCCCCCGGCTCGAGTGGCACGTTGACCTTGGTTCCCTCGGCGGCGCCCGCGCCGCGTTCGTCGACGTAGCCCGTCCCCGGGAACAGCGTCGCGCCCGATTGATGGATCGAGACGGTCAGCACCCGCGGGTCCTCGTAGAAGATCGCCTGAACGCCGTCGCCGTGATGGACGTCGACGTCCACGTACGCGATCGGATGCACGCCGTGCTCGAGCAGCCACGCGATCGCGAGGGCGGGATCGTCGTACACGCAGAACCCCGACGCACGCGCCGGCATCGCGT
>JBGGNG010000092.1:0-3310 GCA_041287635.1 Actinomycetota bacterium
CGCGCACGACGTGCTGGTCCTCCTTGAAGGGCTCGTGGCCCTCGACCGGCGGCACGTCGAGTGGGCTCGGCAGGTAGGCCACGATCGCATCGAGCACGAGCTGGACGCCCTTGTTCTTGAACGCGGAACCGCAGAGCACGGGCACGCCCTCGCCCGACAGGGTCATCGCGCGGATCGCCTTGTGCAGCTCCTCGACCGTGGGGTCGTCCTCGAGCACGAACTTCTCCATCAGGTGCTCGTCGTGCTCGGCGAGCCTCTCGAACAGCTCGTGGCGCATGCGCTCGGCCTGCTCGCGGTACTCCTCGGGGATCTCGGTGTCCTTCCACTCCTCGCCCATGTCGCCCTCCCAGAAGTGGGCGTTCATGTTCACGAGGTCGATCACCCCGTGGAAGTCGCTCTCGGTCCCCCAGGGGAGCTGCAGCACGAGCGGGTTGGCCGCCAGCCGGTCGACCATCATGTCGATCGTGCGCTGGAAGTCGGCGCCCGTGCGGTCCATCTTGTTGACGAAGCAGATGCGCGGCACGGAGTAGCGATCGGCCTGGCGCCAGACGGTCTCGGACTGCGGCTCGACACCGGCGACGGCGTCGAACACCGCGACCGCACCGTCGAGCACACGCAGGCTGCGCTCGACCTCGACCGTGAAGTCGACGTGGCCGGGCGTGTCGATGATGTTGATCCAGTGGCCCTTCCACTGACACGTGGTGGCGGCGCTCGTGATCGTGATGCCGCGCTCGCGCTCCTGCGCCATCCAGTCCATCTGGGCGGTGCCCTCGTGGACCTCACCGATCTTGTACGCCTTGCCGGTGTAGTACAGGATGCGCTCGGTCGTCGTGGTCTTGCCCGCGTCGATGTGGGCCATGATGCCGATGTTGCGCGTGCGAGCGAGCGGGTACTCCCGGATGTGGAGTCCCTTGCCCTTCGTCACGGCCTGTTCGGTCGTCGCCACCTGCATCATCTCCGCGGGGACCGCCATCACCGGTCCCCCTTCAGTCGAGAACCGGCCCCTGCGGGCCGGTTCCGGGAATGCTCGTCGATCACCAGCGGTAGTGGGCGAAGGCCTTGTTGGCCTCGGCCATCTTGTGCATGTCTTCGCGGCGCTTCACCGAGGTGCCGGCGCCGTTGGCGGCATCCATGATCTCGGCGGTGAGCCGCTCGGCCATCGAGTTCTCGCGACGCGCTCGGCTGTAGTTCACGAGCCAGCGGAGCGCGAGCGTCGTGCCGCGCTGCGGCTTGACCTCGACGGGTACCTGATAGGAGGCCCCGCCCACGCGGCGGGACTTGACCTCGAGCATCGGCCGGACGTTGTCGACGGCGCGCTTGAGGGTGACCACCGGGTCGTTGGCGGTCTTCTGGCTGATCTGCTCGAGCGCCTCGTAGACGGCGCGCTCGGCCACGGTCTTCTTGCCGTCGAGCAGCACCTTGTTGATGAGCTGCGTGACGAGGGGGTTCTGGTACACGGGGTCGGGAGCGACCTCGCGGCGGACGGCGGGACCCTTGCGCGGCATCTACTCCCCGCCCTTCTTCGCGCCGTAGTGCGAGCGCGCCTGCTTGCGCCCCTTGACCCCGGCGGTATCGAGGGTGCCGCGGACGATCTTGTAGCGCACGCCCGGCAGGTCCTTCACGCGACCGCCGCGCACGAGCACGATCGAGTGCTCCTGCAGGTTGTGGCCCTCGCCCGGGATGTAGGCGGTGACCTCGACCTGGCTCGTCAGCCGCACACGCGCGACCTTGCGCAGCGCGGAGTTCGGTTTCTTCGGGGTGAAGGTCATGACACGCGTGCAGACACCACGCCGCTGCGGGGACCCCTTCAGCGCGGGGGCCTTCGTCTTCGCTTTGGGGGACTTGCGCCCCTTGCGTACCAGTTGCTCGATCGTGGGCATAGATCTCTCGTCTGCACTCTGTCGTTGTCAAACACCGGAGCCCGGCGTGAGCCGAGCCCGCGGGCCGTTCGGAACCGGTGCGGACGCAGCGCGAACGCCGCTCGAACCCGCTGATCCCACTCCGAAGGAGTCGAAACGCGCCGGTGGCCCGCCGAGCCGGGGCGCGAGGAACAAAGCTACAGGTCACACGCACGAGCGTCAACGCGCGCGAGGTGCCTCGGCGGCCCGTGTGAGGTGGCTCGCCACCCGCGGTGCGTGCGGCTGGTGCGCTGCTAGCGTACCCGCCCGATGGGGTCGCTGTCTCGCGAGGTCTCGGTCGCCGCTCGCGCCGCCGAGCGCGGCGCCGAGGTGGTGCGAGCCGCCGGGCTCGGCGGCGGCGTGGGCGTGCGGACCAAGGAGCTGCCGGGTGACTACGTGACCGAGGTCGACCTGGCCGCCGAGCGCGCGATCGTGTCGCTCCTCGAGGCCGAGGGGGGAGGCGTGGGCGTCCACGGCGAAGAGAGCGGCGGGGTCGACATCGCCGACGCGTGGGTGGTCGATCCGCTCGACGGCACGACGAACTTCGCGCACGGGTTCTGGGCGGTGGGGGTCTCGGTCGCGTTGGTTCGCGGTGGGGTCCCGGTGGCGGGGGCCGTCTGCGCGCCGTTCCTGGGGACGACCTGGGTCGCCGGGCGCGGCGAGGGCTCGTGGCGGGTCCGAGATGGCGGCGAGCCGCTGCCGGTGCGCGTGTCCGACCGGGAACCCTCGCGCGCCGTGGTCGGGACCGGGTTCCCGTTCCGGCGCAAGGAGCTGCTGCCCCGGTACCTGCGGACGTTCGAGGCCGCGCTCGGCCGCTTCGAGGACCTGCGGCGGCCGGGGGCGGCGGCGCTCGACCTCGCCTGGGTGGCCGAGGGCGTGTTCGACGGCTTCTTCGAGCTGGCGTTGGCTCCGTGGGATGTGGCCGCCGGCGGTCTGTTGATCCAGGAGGCGGGCGGCGTGGTCACGGACTGGTCCGGCGGAGGCGGCTGGCTGAGCGGCGACATCCTGGCGGCAAGCGCCCGAGTGCACGAGGTGTTGATCGAGCTCACGGCAGGGTGACGAATCGGCCCAGATCACGATCGCTCCAGAGGTCCGTCGACCTTGGTGGCGGTGACGCGCGTGACTAGGCAAGGACCTCCGTCTTCCGTCTTAAGGCCCACTACGGAGGTCCTTGCCGAGTCGCGGGGCGAAAGGTCCTCGGTGGGCAGCGACTCGGCCGGCGCCCCTCGCGTCAACCGCCTTGGCGTGTCGGACCCAGCCGGTAGAACCGCCAGACCATGCCGTGCACGCTCAACCACACGTGGCGAGAGCCCGACCCCGACGCCCTCGACATCGTGTTCACCCACCACAAGCTGCATCAACGCATCCGGGTCACGATGGACCAGGCCCTCGAAGGCAACTACGTCTCCTAC
>JBGGNG010000093.1:0-35381 GCA_041287635.1 Actinomycetota bacterium
TCAAGTCATCAACACGGGCACGGTCCCGTACACCCTGTACGTCACCTTCCCGAGGGTGCCTGTAGGTGCTTCTGCGAGGACCGACGAACCGAACCCGGGCACGTGTCCAGGTGTCTGACGACCTGACCGAGTGACCCCCGGATAGCCATCGGTTGCGCGCCGGCTGAGTGTATGCCGACCGCATCCGGATGGTGGAGACGAATCCCCATCGAGCGCGCCTGGGTGCTCGGCGACGCTGGCTCATGCCTGACGTGGTAGTCCCAACGGGATTTGAACCCGTGTCTCCACCTTGAGAGGGTGGTGTCCTAGGCCCCTAGACGATGGGACCGAGTCGTTCTGACCTCGGTATTCAGTTCCGCCTCCGACAGTGCGAGCGCGTTCGTGGGCGAAGGCTCCCGCACGGCCAGACGCCACTTCAGCGGCCGCGCCAGTGTATCCAACCGTCCGTCGGACTCGCGGACCGGTGATGTTCGATCTCTCAGCCTTCGTCGGGGGCACGCGGCTCCGTGACGATGCGCACGACGACCTCGGTGGAGCGCGCCTTGGCCTCTTGGCTCGTCCGACGCTGCCGCAGCAGCCAGCTCCCGATGCCGGCGACGGTCGAGGCGCCGACCACCGCTCCGACAGCCGTCCTCGTGCTGCGGATGCGACCGGGCAACCGAGTCTCGAGCTCGGCCAGGTCACGCTCGATCTGCGCCCTCGTCTGCTCGATCTCGCTCACGACGCGATCTGCTGCTTCGCCCATTCCAGATCCTCCTTCACCGACGCCTTGGTGCGCTCCACGCCGCTCGCCGTGCGCAGCGACCTGCGTCCGACGAGGAAGGCGATGCCGCCGAGCACGAGGCACACCGCGGCCACGAGGAGCCGCGACGCCCACGCCGGCATCACGAGGTCGAGCGCGGCGACACCGGCCGCCGCGAGGTAGACGACCACCAGCACGATGAACACGCCACCGAGCACGATGACGCCGATCCCGAACGCTCGCTCGGACAGCGCCTGGGTCACCTCGATCTTCGCGAGGGCGACCTCCTGACGGAACAGCTGGGTGATGCCGTCGACCACGCTGCGCACGATCTCCGAAATCGAACGGCGCTCGTTCGGCGAGCCGGTCGGAGCGCCGTCGGGCGGCACTCCTCCTCTCGCGTCGGGTTGGACGTCCATGGTCCCTCCTCCTCATCGGCGAACTGAGTCCCTGCGGTGCTCGATGTCCCCGCACATCGTCGCAGGGGAGTTCGCTACCCGCATCCGACGAGCGATCGAATGCTCAGCCGAGGAGGTCCAGCAACCGCTTGCCGCTGACCGTCAGCTCCGAGTAGACCTCGCGGCCCTGACGTCTCGCGTCGACGACGCCGGCGCGCCGGAGCACGCCGAGCTGCTGGGAGACGGCGGCGGGCGTGAGGTGCAGCCGGTGTGCGAGCTCGCTCGTCGTCATCGGGACGCTCAACACGCGCAGGATGTCCGCGCGGGTTCCCCCGACCAGGTCGTCCATCGCACCGTCGCCGCGAACATCCTCCGGCTCGTCCCAGAGCTCGGCGATGCCACGGGGGGAGTAGGACAAGGTCGGCTGTAGGTCGTCGCCCATGAGGATCGCGATGCCCGGCCAGTCGAAGACGGCCGGGATCAACACGAGCCCGCGACCGCCTGGGTCGACGTCCTCACACATCTGCTTGTCGATCACGAGCGCATCGCCCGCCCATGACAGCGACGGATGCAGGTCGGCGAAGAGCAGCTCGGCGCCGCCGAGCGCGAGCTGGCGGGCGCGGTACGTCACGTCTGCCTCGTGCAGGGCCCGGATGCGGGGCCAATGCTGCTCGATCGTCAGCTTCCAGTACTCGCGCATCTGCTCCACCAGCCTTCCCACGAACGGCGCGGGGTCCTCGAGGATCTCCTGCGTCATCGCGGCGGCCGGTGCCCCGCCGAGCGACCCGATCATGTGGGAGAGCTCGGCGCTGATGCGGGTGGGTTCGGTGCGGGCCACCTGCTCCAGCTCGTCCTCGAACTGGGGGAACGGCGTTTCGGGGGCCGGCGTGAGGAAGTCGGGGATGTAGGGGTGCAAGGTCGGGGGGAGTCCCGGGGGCGGGACCATGGCGAAGAGGATCTCGAGGTCGCGGCCCTCGATCGCGGTCTTCGCCTCCTGCACCCACGGCAGATGCAACGCGTGCTTCGAGGGGTCGCGCATCGGCTTGTACAGGCTCATCCCGAGCTCCCAGATAGGGGAGAACGCGAACCGAGTCTCCGCCAGGTCGTCGCTCGAGAGGTGGATGCTGACCGCCATCGCTTTCGGGTTAGCTTAAATGCTTTCATATGGGAAGGCAAGCCCCTATCCTGCGCCTTGAAACGTTGTAGCAAACGCTACAGGGATCAGAGAAGGAGGTGCAGCGATGATCTTCGGTTGGACCGACGATCTGTTCCGTCACCGAGAGCGGGAGCTGCGGGACGCCAGCGAGCGCCTCCGCAGCGGACGGCGCCGCGTGCGCCGCGGGCGCGAGGGTGTCTCGCCCGAGCGCCGGCCGCGCCCCGTCCGGTGAACGTCCGGTGGTCCGGCTCCCCTCGCGCGCGAGCGCACCACTCTCAGGGGAACCGGGTCCTCCGGCACCGGCCGGCCCGGTTTCGGGTCGGCCATGATCGGTGGGGCCGGGGCGAGTCGCTCACCACGACGCCCCGGCCCGGCCGTTCGCTCTATCAGTTCTCGCCCTGGTCCCTCGTGAAGCCGAGCTCGCCGTCGAACTCCATCAGCTTCTCGATATGCATCCAGGTGTGCCGGCGCGAGATGCGAGCCAGCAGCTGGTGCACGTCCTCGTCCCACAGGTCCCCGGGGTTCTCCCGGATGATGAACCGGCACCGCCAGTGGTCCAGCGTGTCGGTGATCGCGCCGGTCGGGGGGTAGACCTTTGTGCCGCGGCTGGAGATCATCTTCAGCTCGAGCCGGGTGCCCTCGGCGAGCTCGGTGAGCGAGGCGCCGAGCTCTGAGGCCGTGAGCGGGGACTCCACGAACACGTCCAGGCCGACCACGTTGCGCTCGGTGGGCTTGACGTAGTCGGGGTCGGCCGAGAGCACCGGGAGCTCGAGCGGCTTGACCTCTCGCACGGTCCAGTTCTCGGTCTTCTTCCCCAGGTTGGCGATGATCGCCTCGGTGTAGGCCGTTGTCGGGGTGCCTCGGTCGTAGCCGAGGACGTCGCCGGTGAGCGTGCCCGACTCGAGCGTGACGAAGACCGCGTGCTCGATCGTGCTTGCCTGCTCGAACAGACCGAGGTAGCGCAGCATCAACACCGAGGACAGGATCATCGCCGTCGGGTTGATCACGTCCTTGCCCGCGTACTTGGGTGCCGAGCCGTGCACCGCCTCGAAGATCGCGACGTCGTTGCCGATGTTGGCGCTCGGGGCGAAGCCCAGGCCCCCGATCAGCGCCGAGGACAGGTCCGAGAGGATGTCGCCGTTCATGTTCGTCGTGACGATCACGTCGTACTGCTCGGGTCGCTTCACGAGCTGGTGCGCGGCGTTGTCGACGATCACGTGCCAGCTCTCGATGTCGGGGTAGTCCGGGGCCACCTGCTCGAAGACGCGTTTGAGCGTGCCCTCGGTGAACTTCATGATGTTGGCCTTCGTCGCGCACGCGACCGTGGGACGCCCCTCGCTGCGCGCGTACTCGAAGGCGAACCGAGCGATCTTCTCCGAGCCTTTGACCGAGATCAGCTTCAACGCCTGGGCCACCCCGGGGGTCTGCATGTACTCGATCCCCGCGTAGAGGTCCTCGACGTTCTCGCGGATCATCACCATGTCGATGCCCCGGCCGGAGTAGGGGGTGGTGACCCCGGGCATCTCGCGCACGGGGCGCACGTTGGCATAGGTCTCGTAGAGCTTGCGCAGGGTGACGTTCGCGCTCTTCTCCCCGAAGCCGACCGGGGTCTCGAGCGGCCCCTTCAGGCACACGCGGGTGCGAGCGATCGAATCCATCGTCTCCTGAGGCACGCCCGAGGCCACGCCCTTGGTGAAGACCTCCGCGCCGGCGGAGGCCTCTTCCCAGTCGATCGGGGTACCCGCGGCCTCGACGATCGCCTTCGCGGAGGCGACCACCTCCGGGCCGATGCCGTCGCCGGGGATCAAGGTGACGGGGAAGCGGACGGGTACGTCGGTGTCGCTCACGCGGGCCTCCTCGTGGTTCGGTGCGGGGGTCGAAGTCGGTCGCATGTCATCGTAGCGGCGCTCATGCGCCAGTCGCCGACGGGGACGGTCTAGCATGGGCCGCTAGATGCGTTCCCGTCGCGCCCTCGCCGTCGTCGCACTGCTCACGATCGCCGGCCTCGTCGCGATGGCATGCACGTCCGACGACGTGCCGACCACGTCGGCGACGTCGAGCGCCCCATCGGAGCCGCCCGACCCGTCCGCCACGGGCGCCGCGGAGCCCTCCGACTCGAACTGGATCGAGCCGACCGACGTGCTCGGTGCGCCGAGCCTCGTGAGCGAACCCGATCCGGCCCTCGCCCCGAAGGGGGTCGACACGCAGCCGCTGCGGTCGCCGCCCGAGCTGCAGGCCGCGGCCGACCGCTCGCGACCGTTCGATCCTGCGGCCGGGATCATGAACCTCGATCACCTGGTCTTCATCGTGCTCGAGAACCGGTCGTTCGATCACTACTTCGGCACGTTCCCCGGCGCCGACGGCATTCCTACGGACGCGAGCGGCCGGCCCAAGGTCTGCCTGCCCGACCCCGAGCAGGGCGGGTGCCACCGCCCGTACCACGACACGAACTTCATCGATCAGGGCGGCCCGCACGGCGAGGTCGGCAGCGAGATCTCGATCAACGGCGGGGCGATGGACGGCTTCGTCGAGGCTCGGCGCGTGATCGGCAACGGGTGCGACAAGCACCCCGACGAGAAGCCCTGCCCGCAGGCCGTCGACGGTCCGCAGGGTCAACCCGACGTGATGGGCTACCACACGGCTAAGGAGCTCCCGATCTACTGGAAGTACGCCGAGACGTTCACGCTGCACGACCGCATGTTCGCGCCGACGGACTCGTGGACGCTGCCCGCTCACCTGTTCCTGATCTCGGCCTGGTCGGCCACCTGCAGCGACCTCGACGACCCGATGTCGTGCTCGTCGGACCAGAAGTTCCCCGGCGGCATCTACGCCGACGAGCCTTCGAAGATCTGGGCGCCGAAGATGGGCGAGCCCCGGCCCTACGTGTGGGCTCCGATCACCTGGCTCCTCTACAAGGCCGGCGTGAGTTGGGGCTACTACGTCGGCGAGGGCACGTGCGTCGCCCCGCCGTGCGAGCACCTCGAGGGCATCCTCACTGCGCCCGTGCAGAATCCGCTGCCCGGGTTCACCGCGACGGCCGCGACCGGCCAGCTCGACAACATCAGGCCGAACACGGAGTTCATCCGCGACGCACGCAACGGCGATCTGCCGAGCGTCTCGTGGTTCATGCCCGAGCAGGACAAGGGGGAGCATCCGCCCGACTCGATCGAGGTGGGCCAGGCCTACGTGGCCAGGGCGGTCAACGCGATCATGGAGGGCCCCGAGGAGCAGTGGATGCGCACGGCGATCTTCCTCACCTGGGACGACTGGGGCGGCTTCTACGACCACGTGAAGCCGCCGGTGGTCGACGAGAACGGGTGGGGGCTACGGGTGCCGTCGATGGTGATCAGCCCGTGGGCGAAACCCGGCTTCATCGACTCCCAGACCCTCAGCTACGACGCCTACCTGAAGCTGATCGAGGACCGCTTCCTCGGTGGGGAACGGCTCGACCCCGAGACCGACGGGTGGCCGGACTCACGGCCCACGGTGCGCGAAGAGGTGAAGCTGCTCGGCGACCTCGCCCTCGACTTCGACTTCACGCAGGAGCCGTTGCCACCGCTCGTGGTCGAACCCTGGCCGTTCCGGGGGTGAGCCGGCGCCTCGGGTCGATCGAGCCTGGTTGGTCGGCCGGACACCACTGGCAGGCTACGATCGCGCGATGGCTCGAGTGAGCGGCTCCCTGCTGCGCTGGCGACCGGCCGCCTTCCTGGTCGTGGTCGGCATCGTGGCGGTCGCGTGCGTCTCCGCGGATGCCGACCCGCCGGGCACGACCGCGAGCGCCCCCGGGTCACCGACGCCCGGACCCGCTCGCGCTCGGCCGGAGCCGACGGGCGAGGTCCCGCTTCCGTTCCTCGTGCCCGACCGCTTCCCGGTCGCTCCCGAGCGCGCCCCGATCGGGGTCGACACGCGTCCACTGCGGGATCCGCCGGAGTTGCAACCGGTGGCTGATCCCTTCCGTCCGTTCGACCCGGCGGCCGGCATCATGAACCTCGACCACCTCGTGTTCCTCGTGCAGGAGAACCGGTCGTTCGACCACTACTTCGGCACGTTCCCGAGGGCCGACGGCATCCCGATGGACGAGAGCGGCCGGCCGAGCGTCTGCGTGCCCGACCCCGCACGCGACATCTGCCACCGGCCCTACCACGACCGCAACCTATTCGACTCCGGTGGGCCTCACGGCGAGTTCGCGTCGCAGATCTCGATCGCCGGCGGACGCATGAACGGGTTCGTGCGCGCGTTCCACATCAAGGGCAACGGATGCGAGAAGGACCCGACGGTGCCCCCGTGCCCGAAGACGACGTCGGGGCCCGACGGGGCGCGCACGCCCGACCTGATGGGTTACCACACGGCCCGCGAGATCCCGAACTACTGGAAGTACGCCGAGACGTACACCCTGCACGACCGCATGTTCGCCCCGACCGACTCGTGGACGCTCCCGGCCCACCTCTTCCTGATCTCCGGGTGGTCCGCGAGATGCCCGGTGCCGGAGGATCCGATGGCCTGCGTCAGCGACCAGCGCAACCCCGGGAAGCGCCCCGGGCTCACGTCGAAGAACTGGACGCCGGATGCCGGCGAGCCCCTGCCCTACATCTGGGCCGACATCACGTGGATGCTCTACAAGGCGGGCGTGTCGTGGGGCTACTTCGTCGGTCCGGGCAGCTGCGTCGTCGCGCCGTGTGAGGACTTCGAGGCGACCGAGACGCGCGCCGTGCAGAACCCGCTGCCCGGCTTCCGCACGGTCGACGTGACCGGCCAGCTCGACAACGTGCTCCCGAACACCGACTTCCTCGATGCGGCGCGCGAGGGCACCCTGCCGAGCGTCTCGTGGGTGATGCCCACCGAGGGGCGCGCCGAGCACCCGCCCCACTCGATCGCGGAGGGGCAGGCGTGGGTGACCGAGATCGTCAACGCCGTGATGCAGGGGCCCGAGGAGCAGTGGCTGCGGACCGCGATCTTCGTGACGTGGGACGACTGGGGCGGCTTCTACGACCACGTGCTGCCGCCCGTGATCGACGAGAACGGCTGGGGGTTGCGCGTGCCCTCGTTCGTTATCAGCCCCTGGGCGCGACCCGGCTATATCGACTCGCAGACGCTCAGCTACGACGCCTACCTGAGGCTGATCGAGGATCGCTTCCTGGGCGGACAGCGCCTGGACCCGAAGACCGACGGGTGGCCCGACGCACGTCCGACCGTGCGCGAGAAGGTCGAGGCGCTCGGTGATCTCGCTCGCAGCTTCGACTTCTCGCAGGAGCCGCTGCCCCCGCTCGTGCTCGACCCCTACCCGGGCATCGGCTGAGCGAGCGGCGCGAGCTGGGGCGCAAGGATTCGAACCTCGACTAACAGGGCCAGAACCTGTCGTGCTGCCGTTACACCACGCCCCAACGTGGCCCGAGCATGCTAACAACGAGGGGCACCATCAGCCAGGATCCCCGGCGCCGTCCCGACCCAGCCTGCGCCGCAACCGCGTTCACGGCCCCGAGGTTTGACCGCCGTGTGCTCGGAGGACTACGGTGGAGCCTCGGAACCCTTGCACGACCGGAGGGAGCAGCCATGAACAAGGGTGGCTTGGTCGCAGAGGTCTCCAGACGCACCGGCCTGTCGAAGGCCGATGCAGGTCGGGCGATCGACGCGATGATCGATTCGATCCGGGACTCCGTCGTCCGAGGCGAGCGCGTCACCCTCGCCGACTTCGGCACCTTTGAACGCAGGCATCGCAACGAGCGCATCGCACGGAACCCGCGCAGACCGCAGATCCCGATCGTCGTGCCGGCACGCGACCTCCCGGCGTTCACGCCGGGCAAGGAGTTCCGCGAACAGGTCGTGACGACGTCCGACGCCTGATCGTCGGGCGGACCGTGAGCGGTCCGGGCCGGCCGGTCACTCGAACGTGACGAGGCGCAGCCCGCGCGCCACCGGCCCGCCCTCGGCCTCCTCGAGGTCGAACGCGACGCGCTGGCCCAGTCGCAGCGTGAGGATGCCGGAGCGCTCGAGCGACGTGGCGTCGATCGCCACCTCGGTACGGTCGTCCATCAGCAGCGAGCCGGTGACGCCCGCCAGGTCGAACTCCTTGATCGTGCCCTGCGCCATCGGTCGTTCGTCTCCTCTAGGTCCGGGTGGCGATCCGCACCCCGAGGTCGAGGTCGCGGCAGACCTGCAGCGTCCGCCCCTCGTGGCGCGACTCCAGCACGGTGAGGATATCGCTCGGGAGGTCGAGGTCGAAGGCGAGCTCCGGCACGTCGACGACGGCGGTCGGCACATCGGCCTCGGCTGCCCCCTGCAGGTGCCGGCGGTAGGAATCGGGCCCGAACCGCGCATCGATCGCCGCGGGGGGGCGACGGATGAGCAGGTTCGTGCCTGTCTCGTCGGCAGACGGCGCGACGACGACGGCGCCGAGCGTGCGGAGCGCTCTCGTGAGCGTGCCGTGGGTCACGAGGGGCGTGTCGGGAAGCAGCACCGCGAGGGTGTCGACCGATCGCCCCTCAGCCTCCTCCTCGACCTGGCGGATCGCGTTGGAGAGCGGCGGTTGCTCCTCCTCGACCGCGTGCGCTCCCCGCGACATCGCGATCTCCAGCACGGCCTCGTCGGGCGAGACCACCCACGTCTGCCATCCGCCGAGTTGGAGGGTGACGTCGAGGACGTCCTCGAGCATGGCGAGCGTGAGTGCACCGCGCTCGAGCGGCGACAACACCGGATCGAGACGCCCCTTGGACTCGGACAGCGACTTGACGGGCAGGGCGATCACACGCACGACGCGCCAGCCTAGCGGCTGCCTCGACGCTCGGTCGCCCGTGCGCCCGCGATAGGCTCTCGGCGCCGCGCCGTTGCGGCTCGACGGAAAGGACTGATCGCTGGCCGAGCCCTGGTACCACGTGGCGAAGGCGGTCTCGATCCCACCGGTCCGCGGGTGGTTCCGGCTCCGGTACGAGGGGCTCGAGCATGTGCCGCCTACCGGTCCGGCGATCGTGGCGTGCAACCACATCTCCTACCTCGACCCGCTGACGAACGCGTCCGCGGTGATGAAGGCCGGCCGGCGTCCGCGGTTCCTCGCGAAGGACGAGCTGTTCCACATCCCTGTGGTCGGCCTGGCGTTCAAGGGCGCGAAACAGATCCCGGTGGTGCGTGGCAGGGGCAGCGCGACCGCGGCGCTCGACGCCGCCGAGCGGTCGATCACCGAGGGAGAGCTCGTGATGATCTATCCCGAAGGCACCGTGACGAAGCGCTCCGACCATCTGCCGATGCGGGGGAAGACCGGCGTGGTCAGACTCTCGCTCGCGACGGGGGTGCCGATCACGCCGCTCGCGAGCTGGGGGTCGCAGGCGGTGTGGCAGAAGTCCGGCAAGGGGAGCCTGAAGTTCGGACGGCCGGTCTGGTTGCGCGTCGGACCGCCGATCGATCTCTCGAGCAGGCGCGACGAGGTGGGCGACGTCGAGGCGCTCCGCTCGATGACCGCCGATCTGATGTCGGTGCTGACGGCGATGGTCGAGGGCCTGCGGGAGGCGTACCCGAGTCGCTGGTCCGACGACGGGTAGGCTCCGAGACATGACCGACGGCCGGGGGTTCTCGACGAGGGCTGTGCACGGCGCCACGCCGAGGGTCGAGCAGGAGACGCCGAGCGTGCCGCTCTATCAGACCTCGACGTTCCGCTTCCTCGATTCCGAGGCCTATGCCGAGACGATCGCGTTCCGCGCCCCGGGCTACACCTACACCCGCGGGTACGGGAACCCGACCGTCGCCGCGTTCGAACAGCAGATGGCCGAGCTCGAGGGTACGTCGGCCGCGTTCGGCTTCGCATCCGGCATGGCCGGGATCCACTCGGTGTTCGCGGCCCACGCCGGCGCGGGGGACCGCGTGGTCATGAGCCCCGAGCTGTACGGGGGCACGTACGCCCTCGCCACCCGCGTGCTGCCTCGCAACGGGGTGGAGGTCACTCTCGTCGATCCCCATGACCTCGATGCCGTGCGAGCGGCCCTGCCGGGCGCGGCGCTGTTCCACGTGGAGACGATCGCGAACCCGAACGTGACCGTCGCCGACCTCGAGGCGCTCGGCGCGGCGTGCCGCGACGCCGGCGTGTCCGCGTCGGTCGACAACACGTTCGCGTCGCCATACCTCTGCACACCCGCCGCGTACGGCTTCGACTACGTCTGCCACTCGGCCACGAAGTACGTCGGGGGTCACCACGACCTGATCGCGGGCGTGGTGTGCACGAGCGATGCCGGCCGCGACCGGCTGCGCGACGTGGCGATCGACACGGGGGGCACGATGGCCCCGTTCGAGGCGTGGCTCTGCCTGCGTGGCCTGATGACGCTCGCGGTGCGCATGGATCGTCACTCGGCCAACGCGATGACGCTCGCGACCGCCCTCGAAGGACATCCCAAGATCGAGCGCGTGCGGTACCCGGGCCTCGCCTCGCACCCGCAGCACGAGGTGGCGGCGCGACAGTTCGCTCGCGGCTTCGGCGGCATGATGGCGATCGAGGTCGCGGGCGGCGTCGACGGGGGGCAACGGTTCTGCGACGCGCTCGAGCTCGCGTGGGTCGCGACGAGCCTCGGTGGCACGCACACCCTCGTCGGCCACGCCGCCTCGACGACGCACCGGCAGATGGACCCGGCCGCGCGACGGGCCGCGGGCATCGCCGACGGGCTCGTGCGGGTGAGCGTCGGCATCGAGGACATCGAGGACATCCTCGAGGACGTCGAGCGGGCGCTGGAGAAGGTGTGAGCGGGCGGCGCCGCATCGTGGTGCTGTTCGGGGGTCAGTCCGCCGAGCACGAGATCAGCTGCATCTCCGCCCGCTCGGTGATGGACGCCCTCGACCCGGCGCGGTTCGACGTGGTGCCGGTGGGCATCACGAAGCGGGGAACATGGCACCTGATGTCGGGGCCGCCGGCGCTGCCGTCGGAGACGGGGCGCATGCCCGAGGTGACCACGGGGGCCGGCGCGGGCGAAGGGGTCTCATTCGGGGGGGAAGGCGTCCGCCGTGAGCTCGTCGCTGCGGATGGCACCCGTGCTCCGATCGACGTGGTGCTGCCCGTTCTGCACGGTCCGATGGGCGAGGACGGCGCGGTGCAGGGCTTGTTCGAGCTCGCCGACATGCCGTACGTGGGGGCCGGCGTGCTCGGCTCGGCGATCGGCATGGACAAGGCGATCCAGAAGGTGCTGTTCACGGCCGCCGGGTTGCCTGTGGGCCCGTGGGACGCGGTCCGCGAGCCCGAGTGGCGGGAGGATCCGGAGGGGGTCGCGGCCCGGATCGCGGCCCTCGGCTTCCCGGTCTTCGTGAAGCCCGCGACGCTCGGCTCGTCGGTGGGCATCACGAAGGCCCACGATGCCGGGGAGCTCGACGCCTCGATGGCCGAGGCGTTCCGGTTCGCCCGCAAGGTCGTGGTCGAGCAGGGCTTCGAGGGCGTGCGCGAGATCGAGTGCGCGGTGCTCGGCAACGACGACCCGGTCGCGTCGGTCTGCGGCGAGATCGTGCCGACGGGACACGAGTTCTACGACTACGCCTCGAAGTACCTCGACGCCCAGGGCGCCCGTCTCGACGTCCCGGCCGACGTTGATCCCGCGGTGCAGGCGCGCGTGCAACGCATGGCGGTGACCGCGTTCCGGGCTGTCGAGTGCTGGGGCATGGCGAGGGTCGACTTCTTCCTTCGCGGCGACGAACTGCTCGTCAACGAGATCAATACGATCCCCGGGTTCACCGAGATCAGCATGTACCCGAAGCTCTGGGGCGCGAGCGGGCTCGGCTACGGCGACCTGATCGAGCGGCTGATCGACCTGGCGGTCGAGCGCCACGGTGCGGAGCGTCAGAAGCGGACGACGGCGCCCGAGCTCGAGTCGCCGCCGGCCTGACCGACCGGGCGTGGGTGCCCTAGAGGTGCACGACCGGGCAGGTCAGGGTGCGCGTGATGCCCTCGACGGCCTGGATGCGAGCCACGACCAGCTTCCCGAGTTCGTCGACGGTCTTCGCCTCGGCGCGCACGATCACGTCGTAGGGGCCGGTGACGTCCTCGGCTTCGGCGACACCGGCGATCGCGCGAACGGCATCGGCGACCGCCGCTGCCTTGCCCACCTCGGTCTGGATCAGGATGTACGCGTGAACCACGTCGCCCCCTCCGCTCGTTGGGAGGCTGATGCTAGCCGTGGACGCTCACCCGGCGCAACGCGCATCCTTGCGGGGTGCAGTCGATCGAGATCGTGGCCGCGCTCGTCTTCGCGGCGCTCGGCGTGCGCTCCTTGGTGCATTGGGTCCGCACTCCCTACGAGAGCACGAGGGCCTCGGACCTCGCGCTCTACGCGCTCTTCGTGACGGGGCGCGTCGGCATGTGGTTCGTGCTGGCGGCCGCGTTCGCGCTCTATGCGCTCACGGACACGCGGGGCCGGGCGTTCGTCGATGACGCCCGCGAGTACCAGTGGCTGTACCTGGTGTTCCTTACGCTCGGAGCGGTGCAGTTCGTGGCCGCGTACTTTCTCGGACAGCGAGCGAAGGGCCGCTGAAGATCGCCGTGGAGGTTCCGCCATCGGTGTATCGGTGATACAACACCGGCGATGGCCCTTCCCCGGCACCGACGCCCGCTCGCCCTGATCCTCGCCGCGGTCACCGCCCTCGGTCTCATCGGTGTGTCGATCGCGACGGCCGACAACGACGAGCCGGTGCCCCCGGTCAAGCCCGCGCGGTTGATCGTCTCGACGCTGGAGGCTCTTTCCGCGCGCTTCTGGGTCTCCGGTGAAGTGGAAAGCAGGCTCGACCTCGGATTGCCGGTCGTCCCCGAGGAATGGGGCGGCGACTCGGGCCTCGTCGGGCTCGTCCGTGGCACCAACCGGTTCCGGCTGTGGCGCTCGCCGCGTGGCGTTCGCCTGGCCCACATGACCGACTCGAGCGAGCAGGTGTTCGTGGCGAACCGGCGCAAAGGCTGGTGGTGGGATTCTGTCGAGTTCCGGGCCACCAGGGTGCGGCGGCGAGACTTGCTCGACGCGTTGTACACGGGGTGGGTCGGTCGCATGCTGGCCAGCGGCGAGCAGTCCGCGGCGGCGATGACGACCGCGAGGCTCTCTGACCCCATCCGACTGGCGCGATACCTCCTGCGGGAGTTCGCACCTACGGCCTCGGTCCGCGTGCGCGGGACGACCGAGGTCGCCGGCAGGTCCGCGTATCGCTTGATCATGAACCCGAGGTCGGACGTCACCCTGATCGGCAGCGTGTCGCTCGCGATCGACGTCGAGACCCGGCTTCCGCTGCGCGTTCGTGTCATGCCGAGTGGCTCACATGAGGCCGCGATCGAGGCGGTGTTCACCGAGGTGTCGTTCGATCGCGTGGGACGCCGCATGTTCCAGTTCCGGCCGCCGGCCGGCGCGGAGGTCGTCGACGCCCTCGACGATCTCGATTCCCGACACCGACGGCCCAGGGCGATCCGCAGAGCGGTGCGACGTGCCGGCAGGAACGTGTCGATCATCGGCTCGGGGTTCGAGTCCAGGTGGATCGTGCGCCTGAAGAACGGCGCGCCGAGCTCGCTCGCTCAGCAGATGCCGTACCAGGGTCCGCTCGTCTCCGCCCTCTTGATCGACGGTCCGCGGCGTGATTGGCTCCTCGCGGGCCCGGTGCCCCTCGAGGTCCTGCAGGCCGACGCCGACCGCCTCTGGTGAGCTCGGTGCTCGCCGCGCGCGGGCTGACGAAACGGTACGGCTCGTTCACCGCGGTCCATCCCCTCGATCTCGCGGTCGAGCAAGGTGAGATCTATGGATTCATCGGGCCGAACGGCGCGGGCAAGACGACCACGATCCGTATGGTGCTCGGCCTGATCTCACCGACGGCCGGATCGATAGAGATGTTTGGGGAACCGCTCGGACCTGACCGGGGCGCGCTGCGACGCGTGGGCGCGCTCGTCGAGGAGCCGGCGTTCTGGCCCTACCTGAGCGGGCGTCGCAACCTCGAGTACTTTGCCCGCGCCGGTGGTCGCACCGACGACACACGATCGCGCCTTCGACGGATCGAGGAAGTGCTCGGCACGGTCGGGTTGGCCGGCGTCGCCGATCGGAAGGTGAAGGCATTCAGCCAAGGCATGCGGCAGCGCCTGGGTATCGCGCAGGCTCTCCTCGGGGCTCCGGAGCTCCTGGTGTTGGACGAGCCGACGAACGGGCTCGACCCGACCGGGATGCGAGAGGTCCGGTCGCTGGTGCGTGGGTTGGCCGACGGGGGACTCAGCGTGCTCGTCTCGAGCCATCTGCTCGGTGAGGTCGAATCGATCTGTGACCGCGTGGGCGTCATGGCCGGCGGAAGGCTCGTCGCACAAGGGACACCACTGGCGTTGAGGGGTCCCTCGGACCGGATCGTGCTCGACGTCGGTGATGTGCAGCGAGCGATCCAGCTGCTCGCCGGCCTGCGTGGGGTCGAGATCGTGGGCGATCCAGCAGGGACGCGGCTCACGCTCGCCATCGACGGCCTGTCCGCGGCTGACGTGAACGCCGCCATCGTGCTGGGCGGGGTCGACGTCCACGCGATGATCCCGGTCGCCGCATCGCTGGACGACGCCTTCCACGACCTGGTGAAGGACGACGATGTTCCGCGTTGAGATCGCGAAGGCACTCCGTCGGCGCCGGACGTGGATGCTGGCGCTCGCGATCGCATCGGTGCCCGTGATCATGGTGGTGGCTTTCAAGCTGTCGCCGCCGTCTGTGCCGGCGTCGGCCGACGCTCCTCCGTTCCTCGCCGAGATCGGCAGGAACGGGCTCTTCGCCGCGCTCGCCGGGCTCGCCATCGTGCAGCCGGTCCTGCTCTCGGTCGCGGCGGGTCTCGTCAGCGGCGATGCGATCGCGGGGGAGGCGCAAGCAGGCACGCTCCGGTACCTGCTGGTGCGCCCGGTGGGTCGCTCGCGGCTCGTGGTGGCGAAGTATGCGAGCGGCATGGCGATGCTCGGCGCCTTGGTCGTGATCACGATCGTCGTGGGGTTGATGGCCGGGGCGATCGTATTCGAGTTCGGGCCGCTGCCGACGTTGTCGGGCACCACGCTCGACATGACGGATGCGATCAGTCGGATCATCGCGGCCGGCCTGTACATGACGGTCGTGCTGTCGGGGGTGGTGAGCATCGGCATGCTCATCTCGGCACGGACCGACAACGCGGCCGGCGCGACCGTGGCGGCGGTGGTGATCACGATCGTCAGTCAGATCCTCGATCAGATCGGGAGCCTGCGAGCTCTCCATCCGTTCCTGCCGACCCACGGGTGGCGCGGATTCACCGGATTGTTCCGCTTCCCGATCGACTGGGCACCGATGCAGGATGGGGTGCGGGTGAGCCTGGCGTACACATGCGTCTTCATGGCGCTCGCGGTGCTGTCGTTCCGGCGCCGCGACGTGATGTCGTAGGCACCGCACCCGGATCAGGTCGTCGGGGCGGCGGGGGCGAGGTTGTCGGGACGCAGGTCGACCCGGCGCAGGAGCTGGGCGTTCAACGCGACGACGATCGTTGACAGGCTCATCAGCGCGGCGGCGAGCGCCGGCGGCAGCACGAGACCGGCCCACGCGAGCGCCCCGGCCGCGAGCGGGATCGCCACCACGTTGTAGCCGGTCGCCCAGACCAGGTTCTGGAGCATCTTCCGGTAGCTGGCCGCCGAGAGCCTGCGAACGGAGAGCACCCCGCGGGGGTCGTCGCTCGCCAGCACGACGCCCGCCGACTCGATCGCGACGTCGGTGCCGGCGCCGATCGCGATCCCGACGTCTGCCCGGGCGAGTGCCGGGGCGTCGTTCACGCCGTCGCCGACCATCGCGACCCGCAGCCCGCGATCCTGCAGCTCGGCCACCTTGGCATCCTTCTGCTCGGGCAGCACCTCGGCCATCACCTCGTCCACGCCGAGCTCCGCCGCGACGGCCTCGGCGACCTGGCGGGCGTCGCCGGTGATCATCACCACGCGCACGCCTTCGGCGTGCAGCGCGTCGACCGCGGCACGTGACGGCGGGCGCACGGCGTCTTCCAGCGCGAGCGCCCCGACCACCCGCCCGTCGTCGATCACGGCGAGCACCGTGGCGCCCCGCCCGCTCCACGACGCGACCCTTGGCTCGAGCGTCGGCGGGAACGCGAGGCCACGCTCGCCGAGCAGGGCCGGCCCACCGACCGCCACCGTCCGTCCGTCGACCCCCGCCTCGACCCCGCGCCCGGCGATCGATCGGAACCCCGACGCCTCGGCCACCTCGCCCAGTACCCGGCCCGCGGCGACGATCGTGCGGGCGAGCGGATGCTCGCTCTCGGACTCCACTGCGGCGGCGAGGCGCAGCACGGCGTCGTCGTCACCGTCGACCGAGGCCACCTCGTGCACGGCAGGTCGGCCCTCCGTGAGGGTGCCGGTCTTGTCGAACAGCACGGCGTCGACGGTGCGCATGCGCTCCAGCGCGAGGCGATCCTTGACCAGGATGCCGGCGCGCGCGGACATCGCCGTCGACAGGGCGATCACGAGCGGGATCGCGAGGCCGAGCGCGTGTGGGCACGCGATCACGAGCACGGTGACGGTGCTCTCGAGCGCCTGGTCGGGATCGCCGACGGCCATCCACGCGATGAACGTGATGATGCCCGCGCCGAGCGCGGCGTAGAAGAGCACGGCGGCAGCGCGGTCGGCGAGCGCCTGGGCCCGTGATCGCGAGGCCTGCGCGTCGGCGACCAATCGGCGGATGCCGGCGAGCGCCGTGTCGTCGCCGACCGCCTCGACCCGCACGCGCACCGAGGAATCGGTGGCGACCGTGCCGGCGACGACCCGGTCGCCCACATCGCGCGAGACGGCGCGCGACTCCCCCGTGATCATCGACTCGTCGAACTCCGCGGCACCGGTCTCGATCGACCCGTCGGCCGGTACCCGGCCACCGGGGCGAACGAGCACGAGGTCACCGGGCAGAAGGTCGGAGATGGCCACCTGCTCGGTGCTCACGCCCTCGACGCGTTCGGCCGTGTCGGGCAGGAGCGCGGCGAGAGCGTCGAGGGCGCTCGACGCCTGGCCGATCGCCTTCATCTCCTGCCAGTGGCCGAGCAGCATCACGTCGATCAGCAGCACGAGCTCCCACCAGAAGTCCAGGTCGAGCACGTCCGCCTCGCTCGCGAGGCTCGAGGCGAAGGCCACGGTGATCGCGAGGGAGATCAGGAGCATCATGCCCGGTGTCCGGTCGCGGAGCTCGTTCCAGCCCCCCTTCAGGAAGGGGGAGCCGCCGTAGACGAAGACGACCGTGCCGAACACGAGCGGGATCCAGCGGTCGGCGGGCACCTCGGGCGCCGAGTAGCCGAGCAGGTCCTGCAGCATCTCCGACCAGATCAAGACCGGCACGCTCAGCAGCAGGCTGAGCCAGAAGCGGTCTCGGAACATCGCCACGCTGTGCCCGGCGTGCGCGTCGTGGGCATGCTCGTCGTGGCTCGAGTGTCGGGAGGCCCCGTCGGTCGTGGCGTGTTCGTCGTGGTGGACCTGCACCGTTCCCCTCCTGGTCAGCGTGGGGTCCTGCCTGACGAGGGTATATACCCAGGGGGGGTATCTGTCAACGCTTCGGTTCGCGGTCCTGCGATACGCGGAAGCCCGGGCGGGTATGCCCGGGCTTCCGAAGTGGTGGAGGCGATGGGCTCAGCCCACGGCCTTGATGATCTCCTCGCTGAGCTGCGTGAACTGCTGCAGGTGGGCGACACGATCGCTCTTCAGGCTCTCCACCATGCGGGCGTAATCATCGCCCCGACCCTGCCGCTCGTAGAGCTTCCGCGGCTGGAGCTTCTCGTCGTCGTCGAGGCCGGGCACGGAGGTCGCCACCTGGTATCCGAAGTCCGGGTCCTCCTCGAACGAGATCGTCTGCTCCGCGATGCCCTTCACGCACGCCGACGTGTCGGGGATGCGCAGCTTCTTCGAGCGGTCGTCGTCGTCCTTGCCGCCGACACGTCCGGTGTTCAACAGGTACGTCTCGATCGGGTGGGTCGCGAGAAGCTCCAGCAGGCGGTTGCCCTGCAGTCCGTGGGGGAGCGGGAAGAACGGGTTCGTGCCGGGCACCCGCAGGAACTTGCCTTCCTCGGAGGCGCCACCGGCCGCCGTACCGGTGGTCTCGCCGAGCATGAAGAACGCGGCCGCCTGTTCCTGGTCCAGCTTCGACACCGCCGGGATGATGTTCTCGTTGCGGTTCAGGATCAGCAGGTAGTCGACCGGGCCGACATCACGGGCGTCGCCGTACGCCATCAGATCCTTCATCTCGAAGACCGCGCGACCGTTCTTCGTGTAGTTCTCGTTGAAGAAGTCGACCGTGCCGCCGTCGTTCATGAACACGTTCTCGAGGTAGGCGGTGGGCTTGACCACGGCGCCATGGATCGACGGCTCGAAATCGGGGTCGAGTCCGAACGTCTTCGCGAAACAGCCGTTCTCGGTGCCGTAGGCGTGCCCGCCGGGCATCAGGCCGACGAAGTCGTCCTGGATCGGCAGCGAGTCGTTCTGCGTGGTGAACGTCGTGGTCGTCTTCCCGGTGCCGGACAGACCGATGATCATGAAGACCTTGTCCCCGTGCTGGGTCGGGATCACCTTGAGCCCGGCGTGCAGCGCGAGGCCGCCCTTGTTGTAGACGATGTCGTTCCACATGCGCAGGCCGCCCTTCTTGGACTCACCGAAGTAGTCCGAGTTCAGGACGCGCGTCACGTAGTTGTCGAGGTCGACCGCGATCAGGCGGTCGTCGGGGTAGCCGGGCGCCTCGAGGCCGGGCGTGTAGATCACCGTGACCTCGGGCTCGGCCCCGTCGTTCCGCTCGAAGTAGAGCTTCTGCTGCATGCCGGCGATGTTCGCGTAGCGCTTCTCCATCAGCAGACGCGCGGCTGTGCGCATCTCGGTGTCGTTACCGATGTAGCCGTCGATCTGGATCATGTCGTGCTCGGCGACATACGCGTCTTGGGTCGCCGCGATCGCGTCGTAGTCCTCGCGCGACATCGTCTTGCCGCTCGATTCGCGGTCGACCACGTACGTGCTGGCGGCGCTGCGTGAGAGCACCTGCGTCTGGGTGTTCGTGTTGTCGTACTCGGAGATGCGGGTCTCGGGCATCTCCTCGGCGAACGTCCTGAGCTCCTCAGGGGTGGGGTTGACGAGAACCTCTGCCACGGTGGGCCTCCTCGCGAAGGGGGTCGGGTGCAGCGACGCGTGTGTGGAAACAACGGCGCGGTAGAGCCAGTCTATCGAACCGGCTCGAGGCCCTCCGACGCTCCACAGGGGCGACCTGAGCCGGTTTCGGTGTACGGAACGGACAAGCCGCGTGAGCGCGCAGGCGACATGGAGACGAGCGGAACGCGGACGGCAGCCCGTTACGCGGAGCGAGGGATCCGCGTGACCTTGCCGGCCTTGATGCACGAGGTGCACGCGTTGACACGCCGCGGGGTGCCGTCGACGAGGGCGCGAACGCGCTGGATGTTCGGGTCCCAGCGACGGTTGTTCCGCTTGTGCGAGAACGTCACGGCCTTGCCGAAGAACGGCTTCTTGCCACAGATGTCACAGACGGCTGCCATAGCTCGACGAGGCTACCAGACGTCCGAGATCAGCTGGCGATCTCGGCGAGGTGCTCGTCGAGCGTGCTCTGACCGAGCTCGCCGTCGACCTTGGCGACCTCATTGCCCTCGGCGTCGAAGAAGACCGTGACGGGAAGACCGAAGCTGCCGAGCTCGGTGCGGATCGCGGCGTCCGGGTCGAACAGCGAAGGGAACGGCACCGAGTACTCGGCGATGAAGGCCTCGGCACCTTCCCTCGAATCCAGTGTGTCGACCCCGAGGAACTGCACGTCGGGATGATCGGCGGCGGCCCGGGAGAGCATCGGCATCTCACGCTTGCACGGCTCGCACCACGAGGCCCACAGGTTCACCACCACCGGCGTCCCCTGGAGGTCGGCCAGCAACCCGCGGAACGCATCGGCGTCGGCGGTGGGCAGCTCGTTGGCGGTGGAAGGGAGCGCCAGCGAGGGCGTTGCCGGATCGCCCGACGACGATCGATCGCAGCCGCACAGAATGAGCGCAGCGGCGATGGAGGCGAGGAGGAGGACCCGTCGGCGCATGGGCCCATCGTAGGGTGCGATCATATCGAATCGATATGTGATCGGCGCCCGGGTCCGGGTGGTCGGGAGGCGCGTGGTACAACCGGCTGCGTGAGCGCGCATGAAGCAGGCCCTCCGCTGACACTCGCGTCGTCGATCCTCGAGGTCGACGCGACGATCGCGAAGCGGCGGGCCGGGTTCCGCACGAAGGGCGACCCGGCGCACGAGGTGCTCGCCGCGAGCGCGTTCGAGATCCACACGGTCGGCGACCTGCTGCACCACTATCCGCGCCGCTACATCGATCGATCGCGCGTGGAGACGATCGGGCACGTGAAGATCGGCGCGTACGTCACGGTGATCGCGCGCGTGCGCAAGGTCGCGAAACGGCTCACCCGCAGGCGTCAGTCGATGGTGACCGTGACGCTCGGCGACGGCACGGGTTACCTGGACCTCACGTTCTTCAACCAGCCCTGGGCCGCCAACCTCTACCGCGAGGGGGCGGAGGTGGCGGTCTCGGGGGTGGCGACGCTCTACAAGGGGCGCCTGCAGCTCTCGAACCAGGAGGTCGAGTTCCTTCAAGGGGACGACGCCGACCTCGTGCACACGGCGCGCATCACGCCCGTGCATCCGGCCACCGAAGGTGTGACGACCCGTACGATCCGAGAGCTGCTGCACCGCGCGCTCGAGCGTCTCGAGCCGATCGATGACCCGATGCCGGCCGAGATCGTCGATGCCGAGGGTCTCGGCTCATACGATCGGGCGCTGCGCGACATCCACTTCCCGGCCGACGAACCGGCGCTGGACGCCGCCCGTGAGCGGTTGAAGTTCGACGAGCTGTTCACGCTGGAGCTGGGGGTGGCCTTCCGCAAGCATCGTGTGGAAGCAGAGAGCGCAGGGGTGCCCCACGACCTCGACGGTGCGCTCGCGGACCGGCTGCTGCAGGCGATCCCGTTCGAGCCCACCGACGCCCAGCGACGGGCGATGCGCGAGATCGGGACGGCGATGGCGAGGCCGCACCCGATGAACGTCCTGCTGCAAGGTGACGTCGGCGCCGGCAAGACGCTCGTCGCACTGCACGCGGCGCTGGTGGCGATCGACTCCGGCCACCAGGCGGCGATCATGGCCCCGACCGAGGTGCTGGCGGGCCAGCACTTCCGATCCGTGCACGACCTGCTCAGTCGCATGGGAGGAGTGCCGTACCTCGAGTTCACCTCCACCCGACCGGCCGCCGCCACCGGTGGGCAGGCCTCGCTGCTCGAGGCGCTCGACGGGCCGCCCTCGACCGACGACGGAGAGCCCGCGGTGACGTACGTGCTCCTGACGGGCGCCGTCACCGCCAAGGACCGTCAGCGCACGGTCGACGGCGTGGCCGACGGCAGCGTCGACCTCGTGGTGGGTACCCATGCCCTGGTGCAGGAGAGCGTGACGTTCGCCGATCTCAGCCTCGCCGTGGTCGATGAGCAGCACCGGTTCGGGCTGCATCAACGCACCGCCCTGAAGCGGAAGGGGGGCGAGGTCGACGTGCTGATCATGACCGCGACGCCGATCCCGCGGACCCTCGCGCTGACGTACTACGGCGACCTCGACGTCGTGGTGCTCGACGAGCTTCCCGAGGGTCGTGAGCCGATCGCCACCCGCGCGGCGCGCACCGCCGAGCACCGAGCGGCGGCGTACGACCTCGTCCGCGGGGAGGTCGAAGCCGGTCGCCAGGGTTTCGTGGTGTGCGCCGCGATCGACGAAGGCAACAGAACCCAGGTGAAGGCCGCCGAGGCCGAGGCCGAGCGGCTTGCGACCGAGGTCTTCCCCGATCTCCGGATCGAGCTGCTGCACGGACGCATGCGCCCCAAGGACAAGGAGGCGATCATGGAGCGATTCCATGCGGCGCAGGCGGACCTGTTGATCTCGACCACCGTGATCGAGGTCGGTGTCGACGTGCCGAACGCGACCGTGATGCTCGTCGAGAACGCGGAGCGGTTCGGCCTCGCCCAGCTCCACCAGCTCCGTGGGCGGATCGGCCGAGGGGAGCACCCCAGCACGTGCGTGCTCTTCGACGAGTCCGACGAGGACAACCTCGAGGCCCGGGCGCGCATCGACGCCATGGTGCGCACGACCGACGGGTTCGAGCTCGCCGACGAGGACCTCCGGCTGCGCGGGGAAGGCACGCTGTTCGATGCGAAGCAGTCGGGGATGCCCGACCTGCGGCTCGCCCGGCTCGCCGAGGACATGCCCCTCGTCGCTCGTGCCCGAGCCAGAGCGTTCGCCGTGATCGAGGAGGACCCGTCGCTCGGGCGCCACCCCGGGCTCCTCGACGAGCTCCGTCATCGCTTCGAGCGCTCGATCGACTGGCTGTTTCGCTCCTGAGCCGGCAGGCGCTCGAGACCCGCCCGATACGCTGGGCCGATGCGCATCGTCGCCGGCTCCGCCAAGGGGGTGAGGTTGGGACCGGTCCCGCCGCCCGTACGCCCTATCTCCGACCGGGCCCGTGAGGGGCTGTTCTCGAGCCTGGGGCCCGAGGTGCTCGAGGGGGCCGTGGTCCTCGACCTGTACGCCGGCACGGGGGCCGCGGGCATCGAGGCGCTCTCCCGGGGGGCAGAGCGCGCCGTGTTCGTCGACCGGGCTCCCGCCGCAGTGAGCGCGATCAAAGGGAACCTGGCTGCCACGAAGCTCGCCGCCCGGGGCGAGGTCGTGCCCTCGGCCGTCGCCCGTTTCACTGCGAGGGACGACCTGCCGGGGGCACCGTACGACCTCGTGATCTGCGATCCTCCGTACGACCTGGGGAGTCCGGACGTGGACGACGTGCTGCGGGAACTGGCCGATGGGTGGCTGCGACCCGAGACCTGGACCGTCGTCTTGACCCGGGGTCACAAGAGTTCCATGCCTGTCATTCCGCTACACTGGGCGGTCGCGAGGCAGCTTCGCTACGGCGACAGCCTCGTGATCCTGTTCCGGCCGGAAGGATCTACCTGAGAGCTGGCCATAGCGACCGGCCGATCACGACCGGCCAACGACGACCGGGAGGTTCCATTGGGCCTGACCGCCCTGTGTCCGGGGACGTTCGATCCCGTCACCAACGGTCACCTCGACATCATCGAGCGTGCGAGCCAGACGTTCGAGACCGTCGTGGTGGCGGTGCTCGAGAACCCCGCCAAACTACCGATGTTCAGCATCGACGAACGCGTCGCGATGCTCGAGAAGGCATGCGCCGGCATGACCGGTGTCGAGGTCGAGGCGTTCAAGGGGCTGCTGGTCGATTTCGCCCGCTCACGCGGTGACGCCGTGATTGTGAAGGGCCTGCGGGCGGTCTCCGACTACGAGTTCGAGATCCAGATGGCACAGATGAACCACCGTCTTGCCCGGGTCGAGACCCTCTTCATGCCGACGAACCCCTCGTGGTCGTTCCTCTCGTCCTCGCTCGTGAAGGAGGTCGCCCGGTTCGGTGGCGACGTCGAGGGACTGGTGCCCGACGAGGTCCGCACGCTGCTGCGGGAGCGCCTCGTGAGCGAGCGGGGTGGCCGCTGATGGACATCACCGCCCGCCTGAACCATCTGGACGAGATGGTCCGAGAGGCCAAGGCGATGCCGCTGTCGTCGTCGGTGCTGGTGAACCGAGACGAGGTGCTCGACCTGATCAACGAGATGCAGGAGGCCTTGCCCGACGAGATCAAGCAGGCTCGGTGGGTCGTGAAGGATCGCGAGGATCTGCTCGCGAAGGCCCGCGCCGACGCCGAGGCCATCGTGCAGCAAGCCCATGACGAGCAGCTGAAGATGGCCCGTCAGGAAGCCGTGGTCTCTCGGGCTGCCGAGGAGGCCGAGCGCGCGTTGGCCGAGGCGGACGAGCAGGCCCGGGCGATGCGCCGCGAGGCGGAGGCGTACGTCGACGCCAAGCTGGCGCAATTCGAGATCGCGTTGCGCCGCATCCTCGAGGATTCCCAATCGTCCTCGCGCGCCCTCGCGAAGACCCTCGACCAGGTCGAGGTCGGGCGAGAGAAGCTGCGCACCCCCGGCACCGCGGCCGAGCAGGAGTTCGGTGGGTCCGACGAGGACGCCCACGAGGGCCGCCCCTCGCGCGAGACGCCGCTCTTCGACGAGGAGGAACGATGATCGCGGAGATCGACGTCCGCGACCTGATCGGACAGCCGGGGTCCTCGAAGCAGCATGCCGTGGCCGAGCCCCTCGTCGGCCTCGGCACCGAGCTCGCCCGCCTCCGCGATGACGTGCCGATCCGGGGGGATCTGCTGCTCGAGGCCCTGGTCGAAGGCATCCTCGTCTCCGGCACGGTCCGGGGAACCCTCGCGCTGCGGTGCGCCCGCTGCCTCAAGGAGTTCGAACAGCCCGTGGCCGTCGAGGTGCACGAGATGTTCGTGGTCGATCCCGAGCCCGACACCGACGACTACCCGCTCGACCCTGAGGGCGCGCTCGAGCTCGACCAGATGCTCCGCGACGTGATCGGGGTCGAGCTGCCCTTCTCCCCGTTGTGCCGGCCCGAGTGCCAGGGCTTGTGCCCTGTCTGCGGGGGAGATCGCAACCTGGGCGAGTGCCCCGGGCACGTGGAGGTCGACCCGCGTTGGGCGGCCCTCGAACAGCTCGCCCCCATGCTCGACGAGAACTGAACCTGACCGGAGACGATAAGGAGCGACAGATGGCGGTCCCGAAGAAGAAGCAGAGCAAGTCACGCGGCGACAAGCGCGCCGCCAATTGGAAGGCGTCGGCGCCCGCGTACGCCGAGTGCCCACAGTGCAAGCAGCCCAAGCTCTCCCACAGGGTCTGCGGCAACTGCGGCTACTACGCGGGCCGGCAGGCGATCGAGGTCGAGTAACCCGTCGTGGCCGAACCGCAGGCCGACGCCCGGGCGATGCCCGGGGCGACGATGCCGCTGGAGACCCTCGACGCTGCCCTCGGCGTGACGTTCTCCGACCCCGCGCTGCGCGAAGCGGCGTTGACGCACCGCTCGTTCGCGTTCGAGCGGGGGCTCACGGTGACGAACGAACGCCTGGAGTTCCTGGGGGATTCGGTGCTCGGACTCGTCGTCACCGACATGGCCTACGCCACGTTCCCCGACCTGCCCGAGGGTTCCCTCGCGAAGCTGCGGGCGGCGATCGTGAACATGGCGGCGCTCGCCGACGTGGCGCGGTCCCGGGGGCTCGGCGACGTCGTGCTGCTCGGTAAGGGGGAGGAGCAGAGCGGCGGCCGCGACAAGTCGTCGATCCTCGCCGATGCGCTCGAGGCCGTCTTCGGTGCCGTCTACCTCGACCGGGGGCTCGCGGTGGCTACGGAGCTCATCGAGCGACTGTTCCGGCCACGGATGGAGGCGTACGTGCGTGGCGAGGGCGACCGCGACTACAAGACGATCCTGCAGGAGCTCGCCTCACAAGCGTTGCGCTCGATGCCCGAGTACCGGCTCGAGGAGCGAGGTCCGGACCACGAGAAGGAGTTCACGGCCACCGTGCACCTGGGCGGCGAGCCGATGGGGACCGGCATCGGCCGGTCCAAGAAGGAGGCCGAACAGCGGGCGGCCGCCGAGGCGTTCGCACGCATCTCCGAACGCCTGGCGCCGGAGTCGGAAGGCCTCGTGAGGGGGGACCAGGGTGGAGCTGCCTGAAGTCGAAGTGATGCGCCGCGACCTCGAGAAAGACGTCGTTGGGCTGCGCATCAAGGACGCCGAGGTCAAGGGCTCGAAGAACGCGATGCGCGTGATCCGGCGTCACAAGACGCGGAAGGACTTCACCTCGCGCCTGATCGGCCGCAAGATCGCCAAGGTCGAGCGGCGGGGCAAGTACATCCTCATCACCCTCGACTCGAGCGATGTGTTGGTCGTGCACTTCGGCATGAGCGGACAGTTCCATCGGGGCACGGGCCGTGTCGCGATGCCGCCCCACACGCACGTCGTGCTGACGTTCCAACAACGTGGTGACCTCCGATACGTCGATCCGCGCACGTTCGGTGAGTTGTTCGTGACGGGCGGCGACGACCTCGGCAAGGTGAAGGAGCTCCAACACCTCGCCATCGACCCGCTCGATCAGGTGTTCACCTGGCCCACGTTCCAGTTCCTGCTCGCCGACAGGGCCTCGAAGATGAAGCAGCTCATGATGGACCAGAAGTTCATCTCGGGGCTCGGCAACATCTACTCCGACGAGGTGCTGTTTCACGCGGGCATCCGCTACGACCGCATGAGCGACGCGCTGTCCTCCCAGGAGGTCCGACGGCTCTACCGGGCGATCCAGGAGGTACTGCAGGAGGCGATCAAGCTCCGGGGCACGACCCTCGACGACGAGGCCTACGTCGATCTGTTCGGCAACCCGGGGGAGTACGGTCCAGAGCTCAAGGTCTACGGGCGCCTCGGGCTGCCCTGCCGTCGGTGCCGAACGCCGATCGAGAGCGTGAAGATCTCGCAGCGAAGCTCGTTCTACTGCCCGCAGTGCCAGAGCTGATCGACGACGTTCAGACGAGCTCGGCGCCCGCCTCCCGCATCCGGGCCAGGGCGGTCGCTCCGTCGCCGGGTTGGAGCTCGACCGCGCGCACGGCGTCGGTCAACACCTCGACCGGGTAGCCGAGCATCCTCGCATCGAGGACGGTCTCGACTACGCAGTAGTCGGTGGCCAGTCCGCAGATCACGAGACGCTCGATGCCGTTCGCCTCGAGCATCTCGTGCAACAGAGTGTCTCCCCGTTCACCCGAGAGGGGATCGCGCACGCTGAATCCGGAGTAGCCGTCACGGCCGTCGTGGCCCTTGCGCACGACCTCACTGTCGGCCACGAGCAGATCTCCGTGGAACGCCGCTCCGTGGGTGTCCTCGACGCAGTGCACCGGCCAGATGCCTCCGTCCCGCTGGAAGTGAGGGGTGTGCTCTGGGTGCCAGTCCTGTGTGTAGACGACCTGTGCTCCCGCCTCTCGCGCCCGCTCGACCTCGGCGTTGACGATCGGCACGATCTGCTCGCCGCCCGCGACGTAGAGGCTGCCCGACGGGTCGGCGAAGTCGTTCTGAACGTCGACGACGAGCAGGGCGGTCCGGGCATCGTAGGTTGCCATGGCCGCTCAATGTACCGAACACGAGGCCGGTCAACGGGTGCCGCCGGTGGCACCATGGGGGTTGTGCGCAGGGTCCACGTGGAGGTCCGGGGGCAGGTGCAGGGGGTCTTCTTCCGGGCGTCATGCGTCGAGCGGGCGCGAGCGCTCGGTCTCGGCGGATGGGTCCGTAACACGCTCGACGGCGGTGTCGAGGCGGAGTTCGAGGGCGAGTCCGACGCGGTCGATGCGATCGTCGCCTGGTGCGCCGAGGGTCCGCCGTTCGCTCGGGTCGAACAGGTCGACCTGCGGCAGGAGCAGCCGACGGGTGAGCGGGAGTTTCGCGTCGCCCGGTAGCCTCCACCGGTCAGAATCACATCCCTGTTAGCATCCGCCCACATGTTCCTCCGGTCGATCACGATCCGCGGGTTCAAGTCGTTCGCGGACAAGACGGTGCTCGAGTTCATCCCCGGCGTGTCGGTCATCGTCGGGCCCAACGGCTCGGGCAAGTCCAACCTGGTCGACGCCATCAGTTGGGTGCTCGGCGAGCAGGGTGCCCGCTCGCTCCGGGGCGGGCACATGGCCGACGTGATCTTCGCCGGGACGCCCTCCCGACCCGCCCTCGGCATGGCCGAGGTGAAGCTCGTGATCGACAACTCCGCGGGCAAGATCCCTGTGCCGATGAGCGAGATCGAGGTGGCGCGCACGATCTTCCGGTCGGGGGAGTCCGAGTACCGCATCAACGGCCAGGTCGTACGCCTGCTCGACGTGCAGGAGCTGCTCTCCGAGACCGGCATCGGGCGCGCGCTGCACACCGTGGTCGGACAAGGTCAGCTCGAGGAGGTGCTCCTGGCCAAGCCGGAGGACCGTCGCAAGTACATCGAGGAGGCCGCGGGCGTTGCGAAGCACCGCCGCCGCAAGGAACGCGCCGAGCGCAAGCTCGCGAACCTCGACCAGGACCTGCTGCGCCTCGCCGACGTGCTCGCCGAGCTGCGTCGGCAGTTGAAGCCGCTGCAGCAGCAGGCGGAGATGGCGAAGAAGCACGAGACGCTCACGACCGAGGCGGAGACGCTCTCCCGCACGCTCGCGGCCGCTCGACTCCGCGCCCTGCTCCGTGAGAGGGATCGCCGAGCCGAGGGGTGGCAGCGGGGCCTCGACGAGCGCACCGGCGCCCGCGAGCGACTCGACGCCCTCGACGGCGAGGTGCTCGCCGCCGCCGACGCCCGGGCAGCGGCGTCGACCGCGCTGGCCGAGGCCGAGGTCGCGTTCCGCAGCACCGCCGAGGACCGGCGCCGAGCCGAGCGATCCTTCCGCGAGGCCGTGCAGCACGAAGGAGCGGCGCGCGAACAGCTCGCGTCGCACGCCTCGCGGGCCGCCCGGGTCGATGCGGTCGACACCGAGATCGCTCGCATCGAGGCCGAGCTGACCGAGGTCGTCGCCGAGCTCGAGCTCAGCGAGCGCGAGCTCGAGGCGGCCGAGGTGGCCTTCCGTGCGGCGGAGGAGGACCGCCACCGCATCGAGGAGCTGCGGCGGCGGGCCGGCGAGGCGGCCGCCGGCCGCCGAGCCGAGGTCGACGCGCTCGAGCGCTCGCTCGCGTCGAGCGAGCGGGAGCGGGAGCGGCTGGCGGGGTCGCTGGGTGCGGTGCGCGAACGCATCGCGGAGGTCGAGGACGAACGTGCCGGACTCGAAACCGAGATCGAGACGTTCGACGACCAGTCCGCGCCGATGAGCGAGAAGCGGGCAGCGCTCGAGACCGAGCGCCGGGGCCTGGTCGACAAGCTCGAGGAGCTCGACGACGTCCGGCGCCGGCACGAGGCGCGACGCGACCTGCTCGAGGCGCGGCGGCAGGACATCGAGGAGACGGCGGGTTCCCGCTTCCTCAAGGGGCACAAAGGCCGCGCGATCGGGTTGCTGAAGGACCTCGTGAAGGTCGAGTCCGGCCTCGAGCGGGCGCTGGTCGCGGCGCTCGGACCGCTCGCCGACGCCGTCGTGTACGACGACGGCGACCGGGCGCTGGCCGACGCGCCCGAGGGCGACGGCGCGATCCTCGCGATCGCCTCGGGCGGGCCCGTGCCGATCGGGGTCGCCGGCGAGCGCAAGTTGCTCGCGGCGGTCGTGGCCGAGCCGGCGGCCCGGGGCATCGCCAGCACCCTGCTCCGAGACGTCTACCTCACCGAGACCGTTCACGAGGCATCGGAGAAGCAGCACCTGCACCCCACCGCGTCGTTCGTGACCCCCGAGGGCGTGCTCGTCGGGCCGGCCGTGATCCATACGGCAAAGGAAGCTGACGCCCGCGCCCGCGAGATCAGGGCCGAACTCCTCGTCGTCGCGCACGACCTGTCCGCCACGATGAATGCCCTGAATCCCAGGCGCGAGCGTCTCGAGGAGATCGGTGGCGAGATCGACTTCCTGAGGGAACAGATCGAAGCCGCCGACGCTGAGATCACTTCGGTCGCCGAGCGTCTCGCGGGCCTCGAACGCGACCTCAGCGGCATGCGCAAGGAAGAGGAGCTGCTCGCCCAACGCCTGACCGCGCTCGACGAGACGGTCGCGGTGGCCCGTGAGCGCCTGGTGTCACTCGGGCCGACCGCGTCCGAGCCGGCGCCCGATCTGCCGCCGACGCCGCAGCCGCCCGTCTCGGCTCGGGTCGCGGTGGAGACGCTGCGTCGCGACCGCTCGGCCCACGATGTGCGGCTGGCGGCGCTTCGCATCGAGCGCGACGAGCTGTCGACAGACGACCCCGTGGCGATGCGGGCGGCCCTCGAGGCCGCCGAAGCCGCTCGCGCAGCAGCCGAGGCCGAGGTAGCCCGGGCCGAGGCCGCCGCACTCGCGGCGGCAGGCGCCCGGGACGCCGCCGCTGCCGCCGAGCGCGAGGTCGCCGAACGCGAGGCCACCGTCAACAAGGCGTGGCGCGACGCGTCGACCGAGCTCGAGCGCCTGCGCGAGGCCTACGAAGGCGACGACCGCAACCGGGGTGACATCGAGCGGCGCATCCGCGAGGCAGAGCGGCTGATCCGAGAGGGGCACCAGGCCGATCCCGCGCAGCTCGTCGCCGCGTTGAGCGACGACGACTCGGTGGAGGCGCTCGAGAAGCGATCCGAGCTGGTGCAGCGCCGCCTCGCCCTGCTGGGACGCGTGAACCTGCTTGCCACCGGCGAGTTCGAGGCCCTGCAGGAACGCCACGACTTCATGGCCCGCGAGCTCGACGACGTGAAGCACGCCCGCCGCGACCTGCTCGAGGTGATCGCTCAGGTCGATCGTGAGATCACCGCGACGTTCACGACGGCCTACCAGGACGTGGCGTTGCAGTTCGAGCGACTGATCAAGGATCTGTTCCCCGGCGGCGACGGTCGCCTGGTGCTCACCGACCCCGCCGAGCCGCTCACGAGCGGCATCGAGATCGAGGCCAGTCCCGGCCGCAAGCGGGTGAAGCGGATCTCGCTCCTGTCGGGTGGGGAGCGCTCGCTCACGGCCATGGCGTTCCTCTTCGCGATCTTCACCGCGCGCCCCTCGCCGTTCTACCTCATGGACGAGGTCGAGCCCGCGCTCGACGACGTCAACCTGCACCGGTTCCTGCGGCTGGTCGAGGGCTTCGCACGGGAGTCGCAGGTGCTGATCGTCACGCACCAGAAGCGCACGATGGAGATCGCCGCGATGATGTACGGCATCTCGCTCAACAAGGACGGCACCACGAAGGTGGTTGCGCAGCAGCTCGATCATCCGACCTCCCTCGAGACCGATGCCCGGCTCGAGGGTGAGCGGGAGGCCGCCGAGGCGGCGTTCGCCCCGCAGACGTCCGCCGACGACGAACCGGTGATCGAGGTGCCAGAGGGCGAGCCAGTCGGCTAGCCTCGCGACCGTGACGTTCACCATCATCGTCTTCGGGATCCTGGCGGTCCTGGCGGTCGTCGGCTTCTTCGTGATCCGGTCCTCCCGTAGCTCGCGCCTGCACGAACTGGAAAGCGAGACGCACACCGGCACGGGGCACGTGCGCGAGCCCACCCGTATGCATCCGGCGAAGCAGCGACACGAGCCCGCCCACCACGAGGCGGGCGCCTCGGGTGGCGTCTTCCACAAGGAGGGGCTCGGCGCCAAGGTCAAGGCGCTCTTCAAGGGTGGCGTGGGCGACGACACCTGGACACGGCTCGAGGATCTGCTGGTCAAGGCCGACGTGGGACCCAAGGGGTCGGCCGATCTGGTCGGGCGCGTCAGGGCCGACTACGCGAGCGGCGGTGACCCGGTGGCGCTGTTGCGTGAGGAGATCGTCACGGTGCTCGGACCCGACGGACGGCTGCAGCTGCCGAACGGCCGTCCCGGCGTCGTGATGGTGGTCGGCGTGAACGGCGCCGGGAAGACGACCACGATCGGCAAGCTCGCGAAGCGCCTCACCGGTGAAGGCAAGCAGGTGAGCCTCGCCGCCGCCGACACGTTCCGCGCGGCGGCCGGTGAGCAGCTCGAGGTCTGGGCGACGCGCGCCGGGGCGCAGCTGGTGAGCCAGGAACGCGGCGCCGATCCCGGGGCGGTGGCGTTCGACGCCGTGAAGTCGGCCACCGCCCGTGGGGCCGACGTGCTGATCGTCGACACGGCCGGCCGCCTCCATACGAAGACGCCGTTGATGGACGAGCTCGGCAAGGTCAAGCGCGTGATCGAGAAGGCCGGCGCTCACGTCGACGAAACCCTGCTCGTACTCGACGCCCAGACGGGGCAGAACGGCATCGCCCAGGCGAGGGCGTTCACCGACGCCGTCGAGGTGACCGGCGTGGTGCTCACGAAGACCGACGGATCGGCGAAGGGGGGCATCGTGCTCGCCGTGCGAGAGGAGCTCGGCGTGCCGGTTCGCTTCGTCGGGGTCGGTGAGGGAGCCGACGATCTGCGGCCGTTCGACGCCGGAGTCTTCGCGGAGCGTCTACTGTCCGGCTAGCCGCACGACACGAGAGCGAGGGGGTCGCGGTGCCCGAAGTCCGGATCCTCATCGTGGAGGACCACCCCACGATGCGCGAGGCGATGCGCCTCGTGCTCGAGGGCGAGGGATTCTCGATCGAGGAGGCCGCCGACGGGCATCGGGCGCTCGAGATGGTGCGCGCCGACCCGCCCGACCTGGTGTTCCTGGACATGAACATCCCGGGGTCGAACGGCGCCGAGGTCTTGGCGTCGGTGCGTGCGGATCCGGCCACCGCCGAGGTGCGCGTGATCATCGTGACGGCCGACGGCGAGGAAGGTCGTGAGCGCGCGATGGCGCTGGGGGCCGACGAGTACTTCACGAAGCCATTCAGCCCGATCACCCTGTTGCGCACGGTGGAGCGGGTACTCAGCGCGCCGCCGCACGCACCGGAAGCGTGACGCGGAACGTCGTCCCCCCGCCGGGGGTCGGCTCGGTGGTGACTTCGCCGCGCAGCGCATCGACGAGTCGCCTGGCGATCGCGAGGCCGAGGCCCGAGCCTTCCGCGGAACGAGCGCCTTCGGCCGTGCGGTAGAACGGCTCGAACACACGCTCGCGCTCGATGGCCTCGATACCGATGCCGTGATCGATCACGGCGATGCCGATCTCGTCGTCGGTCACGGGGCCGACCTCCATCGTGACGTCGGCGGTCTCCTCCGAGTACTTCAGCGCGTTCGTGAGCAGGTTCGTGAGCACCTGACCGAGCCGCAGCGCGTCGGACTCGATCGTCGGCGGCGCATCCGCAGAGATGCGAAGCTCGATGCGATCGGCGCCGCCGGGGATCTCACGGACGAGCTGCTCCAGGGCGGGCACGAGCACGATGGGCGCCGAGACCACGGTGAGCGACACGTCCTCGAGGCTCTCCATCGTGACGAGGTCGTCGGCGAGACGGATCAGCCGGTCGGTCTGGGCCGCGATGACCTGCAGGAACTCGTCGATCTCGTCCTCGGTCAGTTCGTCGCGCCTGCGTTGCAGCATGTCCACGAAGCCGCGGATCGCCGCGAGCGGGCTTCGCATCTCGTGACTGGTCACGGCGACCAGGCTCACGTCGCGTAGATCGGACTCGGGCATGGCACCCCCCGGTAGAATCCTAGTCGCCCCGGCCCCGCCTCCGGGCGCGCTGCGACACGTTCCGAGGCCACGACACGACGAGGTCAGATGTTCGACACGCTCACCGATCGGCTCGACGGCACCTTCAAGAAGCTCCGGTCGCGGGGCAAGCTCCACCCGAAGCAGGTCGACAACGCCCTGGCCGACATGCGTACGGCGCTGCTCGAAGCCGACGTCGCCGTCGAGGTGGCCGATGACTTCCTCGAGCGCGTCCGAGCGCGCGCCCTCTCCGAAGAGGTGATGAAGAGCCTCACGCCGGGCCAGCAGGTGGTGAAGGTCGTGAACGAGGAGCTCACCGTCACCCTCGGGGGGGAGCACCATCCGTTCGAGCTCGGCGGGGCACGTCCCGCGGTGGTCATGATGGCCGGCGTGCAGGGCTCCGGGAAGACGACCGCCTGCGCGAAGCTCGCGACGCACCTCAAGGGCAAGGGGAAGCACCCGCTGTTGATCGCGGCCGACCTCGAGCGCCCCGCGGCCGTCGAGCAGCTCCGCACGCTCGGCCGGGAGATCGGCGTGCCGGTGTGGTCCGAGGGCAAGGACCCCGTGAAGGTGGCGAGGCAGGGCCTGAAGGAGGCCGAGCGCCAGGACGCCGACGTCGTGATCATCGACACCGCAGGCCGGCTCCACGTCGACCCCGAGATGATGAAGCAGGCCCGCAAGATCAAAGATGTCACGAGGCCCCAGCACGTGCTGATGGCCGCCGACGCGATGACCGGTCAGGACGCCGTGGTGCAGGCGCGTGAGTTCATGCGGGAGGTCGACACCACCGGCTTCGTGCTCACGAAGCTCGACGGCGACGCGCGCGGCGGCGCAGCGTTGTCGATCACGGCGGTCACCGGCCGGCCCGTGTACTTCGTGGGCACGGGAGAGAAGCCCGACGACCTCGAGCCCTTCTACCCCGACCGCATGGCGGGCCGCATCCTCGGCATGGGCGACGTGCTGACCCTGATCGACAAGGCGCAGGAGAAGCTCGACACGGCCGAGGCGCAGAAGGCGGCCGAGAACATGCTGAAGGGGCAGTTCACGTTCGAGGACTTCCTCGACCAGTTGCGCCAGGTGCAGAAGCTCGGCTCGATGGGCGATCTGCTCAAGATGCTTCCGGGCGTGCCGGGCGGCAAGAACGCGATGAAGGAGATGGCGAACGCGATCGACGAGGGTGAGCTGAAGCGCGCCGAGGCGATGATCCTGTCGATGACCCCGGCCGAGCGGCGCGAACCCGGTATCATCTCCGGGTCGCGCCGCCTGCGGATCGCGAACGGGTCCGGGGTGACGACCGCCGACGTCAACTCGCTGCTCAAGGACTTCGAGGGCGCGAGGAAGATGATGCGCACGATGATGGGCGGGAAGCGCGTCCCGGGCATGATGAAGGTGCCTTCGGCGAAGCTGCCGAAGCGATAGACGAACGAGGACTGGGAACGAGATATGGCGACACGCATCCGACTGCGGCGTATGGGAGCCAACAAGCGACCGTTCTACCGGGTCGTGGTGGCCGACCAGCGCTCCCCGCGTGACGGCCGGTTCATCGAGAACATCGGCAAGTACCACCCGCTCGAGGATCCGAGCCTGATCGAGATCGACGCCGACCGCGCCCTGCACTGGCTGCGGGTCGGCGCGCAACCGAGCGACCAGGTCCGCAACCTCATGGTGAAGGTTGGCATTTGGGACACGTTCGTGGCCGAGCGCCCGAGCGCCGCCGGCCAGGTCCGCGTGCGCGACGTGAAGCCCGATGAACCCAAGCTCTCGAAGAAGGCGGTGGCCAAGGCCGCGGCCGCAGCGGAGGAGGCAGCGGCTCCGCCCCCGGCCGTCGCGGAAGCGGCACCCGCCGCCGACGCGGACGTGCCGGCCGAGGCCGAAGCCCCGCCCGAGGATGCTCCGGCCGAGGATGCTCCGGCAGAGGATGCTCCGGCAGAGGATGCTCCGGCAGAGGATGCTCCGGCCGAGGATGCTCCGGCCGAGGATGCTCCGGCCGAGGATGCTCCGGCAGAGGATGCTCCGGCAGAGGATGCTCCGGCAGAGGATGCTCCGGCAGAGGA
>JBGGNG010000094.1:0-3234 GCA_041287635.1 Actinomycetota bacterium
CACCTCGCTGATCCAGACGATCGGCCGGGCCGCTCGCAACGTCGACGGGACGGTGATCATGTACGCAGATCAGGTCACCGACTCGATGAAGCAGGCGATCGGCGAGACGCAGCGACGTCGCAAGATCCAGATCGAGTTCAACCGCGAGCACGACATCGATCCGCAGTCGATCCGCAAGAAGGTCTCGGACATCCTGCTCACGATGGCGGTCGACACGAGGGCTCCCACGCCGGAGAAACGCCGCCGCAAGCGCGAGCACCCCGAGATGCCGACCGAGGAGCTCGAGCGACTGATCCAGCAGCTCGAGGAGGAGATGCACGAGGCCGCGAAGGACCTGCGGTTCGAGTACGCGGCGCGCCTGCGCGACGAGGTCGTCGACCTCCGCAAGGAGCTCAAGGCCTTGCGCGGCGCCGGCGTCGGCGGCTGAACCGGCGTCGATGTCGCTGAAGGTCAAGGTCCCGGTCGCCTGGTTCGGCCCGGAGGCGCTCGTCCGACACGCGGCCGTGGTGTGCGAGGGCGGACGGGTCACGTACGCGGGCCCGAGCGCGGCCGCGCCGCCCTCCGACGACTACCTCGAGGTCGACGGGTTCATGATGCCGGGTGTCGCCGACCGGCACGTCCACATCCGTCTGGCGGATCCGGGCGCCGTGCTGCTCGGCGGCGTGACGGCGGTCCGCGACCTGGCGTGGGCACCGGACGAGATCTTCGCGCTCGCGAACGCCTCCGAGCTCCCGACGTTCACCGGACCGGTGATCCGCGCCGCGGGTCCCATGCTCACTGGGGTGGGCGGGTACCCGATGTCGTCCTCCTGGGCTCCGCCCGGGACCGGGCGTGAGCTGGTCGGTCCCGCGGACGCGGCGGCGGCGGTCGCCGAGCTCGCCGATCACGGCGCGGCGGCGATCAAGGTCTCGCTGAACTCGGAGGCCGGCCCGACGCCCTCGGACGCCGAGCTCGCTGCGATCGTCCAGGCGGCCCACGAGCGCGCCCTCCCGGTGACCGCTCACGTCCAGGGGCGCGGCCAGGCGGAGCGCGCCCTCGGGGCCGGGATGGACGAGTTCGCGCACACGCCGTGGACGGAGCGGCTCTCGGACCTCCTACTCGCGTCGGCCGCGCGGTCGATGAGGATCGTCTCGACCCTGGACATCCTCTCGTTCGGCGAGGTGACGCCCGACCTGCGGACCGCGTGCGACAACCTCGTCCGCTTCCGGGCGGCGGGCGGCACGGTCGTTTACGGGACCGATCTCGGCAACGGGGCGATCCCCGCAGGCATCCACCTCCGCGAGGCGCTCCTGCTCTACGAGGCCGTCCGGCTAACGCCAGAGGAGGTCCTTACGGCGATGACGGCGGGACCGCTCGCGGTGGGCGGGCCGGCCGACCTGATCGTGCTGGGTTCGGATCCGCTCGTCCGACCCGAGGCGCTCGGCGATCTTCGAATGGTCGTGCGCGCCGGACGGGTGGTCTCCGTCTGAGGCGAAAGCACTGCACCGTTCACCCTCAGGCAAGGGATGGCGTACGGTTCCGCCGATGGATCTCCACGTCCTCGGTCCTCGTATCTCCCTACCGCCGGTAGACGGGAGCAAGCTCTTCCTCTGCGACGTCTCGAAGGGGCCCGAGCCGGCCTTGCCACCACGCGGCCCGTGAACGATCCCCCTGTCGACACGGGACTCCCTGAAGGGGTCTCGGCCTCGACCGAGGTGTCGCTCGACGAGCTCCAGCTGTCGCAGCGCAACCACGGCATGCATCTCGAGGGTCTCCGCTACGACGTGACCCCCGCGGGGATGCACTATCTACTGATCCACTTCGACGTGCCCGAGGCCGACGAGGCGACCTGGACGCTCTCCGTCAGCGGGCTCGTGCGGCACCCGCTCGAGCTCTCCATGACCGAGCTCCGGAACCGCCCGAGCATCACGATGCCGGTGACGATGGAGTGCGCGGGCAACGGCCGGGCGCGCCTGTCGCCTCGGCCGATCTCCCAGCCGTGGCTGACGGAGGCGATCGGCACCGCCGAGTGGACCGGCACCCCGTTGGGACCGATCCTCGCGCAGGTCGGGATCGAGGACGGCGCGGTCGAACTGGTGTTCCGCGGCGACGACCACGGGATCCAGGGCGGCGTCGAGCAGGACTACGAGCGCAGCCTGACGATCGAGGACGCGATGCGCGACGAGGTGCTCCTCGCATACGCGATGAACGGCGCGCCGCTTCCCCCACAGCATGGGTTCCCGCTTCGGCTCCTGGTTCCCGGTTGGTACGGGATGACGAGCGTGAAGTGGCTCACGGCGATCGAGGCCGTGCCCGAACCCTTTCGCGCGTTCCAGATGGAGGCGTACCGAGTCCGTCAACAGCCGGACGACGAGGGCGAGCCGGTCACCCGGATGGCACCGCGGGCGTTGCTGGTTCCCCCCGGGTTCCCGGAGTTCATGACGCGTAGCCGGATCGTGGACGTCGGCCGGCACATCCTGACGGGCCGCGCCTGGTCGGGGTGGGGCGCGATCGAGCGGGTCGAGGTGAGTCCGGACGGCGGGGCCACCTGGGCGGATGCCGTCATCGGCGAGGCCGTATCGCCGTACGCATGGGCGCCCTGGACCTTCTCGTGGAACGCGGCCGAGCCCGGAACCTTCGAGCTGTGCTGCCGCGCGACCGACGCGGCGGGGAACACCCAGCCGCTCGAGCAACCGTGGAACCTGCACGGCTTCTCGAACAACATGGTCCAGCGCGTGCCGGTTGAGGTCCGGACGCCCGAGGTCCGTTAGAGCAGACCGCGGAGCTCCTCAAAGCAGCGGTCAACGTCCTCCTCCGTATTGAAGAAGTGGGGGCTGATCCGGAGGCCGTCGCCCCGATAGTCGGTGCACACGTCGCATTCGAGCAGCGCGTGGCAGATCTTCGCGGCCTCGGGGCCGACGCCGACGTTCACGACGCCGCCCCGCGCGTCCCGGTCACGTGGGGTTCGGACTGGCAACCCCATCGCATCGGCGCGGGCGATCACGTGGTCGCCGAGCTCTCCCTGGCGGGCGCGGATCCGTTCGGGCGTGACCTCGGCGATCACGTCGAGGCCGCCCTGGGCGATGAAGAACACGGGCGCGGGCGGCGTGCCGTGCTCGAAGCGCCGTGCGGTCGGGTGGTACTCGAGGTGCTGGGTGTCGAACGAGAACGGCTCGGCGGTCCCGAACCATCCGGTCACCATCGGCTCCAACGACCTGATCAACCCACGCCGTACGTACAGGAACGCCAGGCCGG
>JBGGNG010000095.1:0-25327 GCA_041287635.1 Actinomycetota bacterium
GTTCGCCTCGGCGCTCATCGTGATCGCGCTGTGGTTCGCGCTGCCGCTGCAGCGACGCTTCCGCCACGGGTGAGGACGGTGCGCGTCGCCGTCTGCCAGATGCGCTCCGACGACGATGTCGAGAGGAACCTCGCCCTCGCCGAGCGGTTGCTGACCGAGGCCGCCGACGGCGGTGCCGAGTTCGCCACGTTGCCGGAGTACCTCGACTTCATGGGTCCGGCGGGGCGGCGACCCGAGGTCGCGTCGCCGATCCCCGGACCGCTGACCGATCGACTCGGGACCGTCGCTCGTGAGCGCTCGATGTGGGTGCTGGCCGGCGGTGTGCTCGAAGCGGGCGAGGGCGGCCGGGTCCACGACACGTCGGTGGTGCTCGACCCCGGGGGTGAGGTCGTCGCGACCTACCGGAAGATCCACCTCTACGACGTCGAGCTGCCCGACCAGCCTCCGATCAGGGAGTCCGACTCGATCACCGCCGGCGACGAGATCGTGACGTGCCGGGTGAGCGAGGTGAGGCTCGGTCTCTCGATCTGCTACGACGTGCGGTTCCCCGAGCTGTATCGGGGGCTCATGACCCAAGGGGCACAGGTGCTGTGCGCGCCGGCGCAGTTCCAGCACACGACCGGCCGCGATCACTGGCACACCTTGCTCCGCGCCCGTGCGATCGAGAACCAGTGCTTCGTCGTCGCCCCCGGGCAGTGGGGCCCGTTCGGCGATCCGGCAGAGGGACGGCGCTCGTACGGTCATTCCCTGGTGCTCGACCCGTGGGGGCGCACGCTCGTCGAGGCGCCCGAGGAAGGCGACTGCGTCTCGTTCGCCGACCTCGACCTGGACGCCCAACGCGCGCTGCGTCGTTCGTTCCCGGTGCTCCAGCATCGCCGGCTCGGCGTCAACTGCTGAGCTGCTTCGAACGTACTACTCTGATATGGAGTAGTTGCGTCGGGGAGGCGTCTTCCCCGCATCGTCGCCCTCTGGCATGCTGCATCGACTGCACCGCATCGTGGGACGCATGGGGGACGAGATGAGTGAACGTGCCGACGCGTTGGCCGAGCGGATCTTCGGGTCGCTGCTGGGCACGATGGATGTCTTCACGATCTACCTCGGGGACCGGCTGGGGCTCTACGCGGCGCTCGTCGAAGGTTCCTCGACGCCGGGCGAATTGGCGGCTCGAGCGGGTATCGCCGAGCGGTACGCCCGCGAGTGGCTCGAACAACAGGCGGCCACCGGACTGCTCGAGGTCGAGGACGTTGCTGCTGCGGCGCCCGACCGCCGCTTCACGCTGCCGCCTGAGCACGCGGAAGTGCTCGTGGATCGCGATGCCCTCACCTACCTCGCTCCGCAGGCCCGCATGATGATCGCGGCCGCACAGCAGATGCCGGCCTTGATGGCCGCTTACCGCGACGGAGGTGGCGTCAACTGGCGCGATTTCGGTCCCGACATGAGCGAGGGACAGGAGTTCGGCAACCGCCCCGCGTTCATGGCGATGATGGATTCGTGGATCCCGCAAGGGCTCCCCGATGTCCACGAACGGCTCTCGGCGGGCGGGCGTGTCGCGGACGTTGGGTGCGGCGGCGGCTGGTCCTCGATCGCGATCGCGCAGGCGTACGAGGGAGTCACCGTGGACGGGTACGACCTCGACGAGCCGGCGGTCGAGCGAGCGCGCCAGAACGCCGCGGCGCACGATCTCTCCGATCGGGTTCGGTTCCATGCGGTCGACCCCGCCGAGATGGAGCACGGTGAGGGCTATGACTTCGTCTGCGCGTTCGAGTGCATCCACGACATGCCGCAGCCCGTGCCTGTATTGCGTGCGATGCGTGCGATGGCGAGCGACGACGGCGGGGTGATGGTGATGGACGAGAACGTCGGCCATGAGTTCACGGCCCCCGGCGACGACCGCGAACGCGTGATGTACGGGTTCAGCACCCTCGTTTGCCTGGCCGACGGCATGTCGCATCCCGACTCGGTCGGCACCGGCACGGTGATGCGACCCGCCGTGTTCGAGGGCTACGCCAAGGAAGCGGGCTTCGAGCGGGTGGAGATCCTGCCGATCGAGGCCGACCTCTGGCGCTTCTACCGGCTGCACCCCTAGCCCGGACGCTCCCCGACCGTCAGGCCATGTAGCCCGCGTAGTAGATGTAGGTCGGCGGCAGCGCGTCCTCGGTCGAGCAGTAGAAGTAGCGGAATTCGCTGGACTCGATGCGCGCGCCGGCGCGCACGAGCATGCGGAACAGCTCGGCGTTGTTCCCGTAGACGGGCACCTTGAGGGCCTCGGGATGCTCGGCGCGACGGATCAGGTCGGTCACGATCTCGCACGTCGTCGCCTCGTCCTCCCCGAGCGCCGGGCCAACGATCCCGTCCTCATCCATGTAGGCGTAGCCGATGAGCTCACTGTCGCGTCGATACACACGGGCGGTCATCTCCGTGCGCAGCCACCACTCGTGGTCGGCCGGGCGTGCGAAGCCGAGCTGTCGTCGATCGAGCTCGCTCATCTCGGCGATCGCGTCGGGGGTGACGTCCGCAACCTCGATGCCGGTGCCGCTCTCGGGCAGTCGTACGGGATCCGTCAGGCCGGTCAGCACGTAGCGCACCCCCCGCGAGGGGTGATGCCGTGGCCGGCGTAGAGACCCGTCGAGACAGGCTGGAACGATTCCACGACGAGCGCGCGCGTCAGTCCGTCGCTCTCGGGTGGCATCACCGCGTCGAGCAGGGCCTTGCCGACACCCCGGCCCTGGGCATCGGGACTCACGAAGAGGAACGACAGGAACCAGTACGAGTCCCGCAGGTACGAGGTCGCGAACGCCGTCGGGGTCCCGTCGTCGGTCGCGAGCACGGTGCCGATCGGATCGGTGCGTAGCACGTGCCGGATCGCGTCCGCGAGCCAATCGCGATCCTCGGGGTCTTCCTCGGCCAGGCCGTGCCGGCGATGCAGGTCGTTGTACGACGCGAAGAAGATGTCGCACATCGCCTCCACGTCCACATGTGTTGCCGTTCGGACCTGCATCGAGCCTCCACTGCGGCGGTTGCTCAAGGGTAGGGGGCGGTTCCCGGAGCGTCGAGGTCGTCGAGGCGGGCGCCGGCCAGGCGGTCGAGCGGCTCAGGATACGTGAGCCCATGCGCTTCCGCGATCGCGGGCGCCCGCGAGCGGAAGAAGGCCAGCAGCGTTCGGGCGGCGTCGAGCATCGCGGCTCGCTCCATCGGTACGAAGGCCGAACGGATCGGCTCGAGGGGCGCCGTCGACATCTCGGCATCCAGCTTCCAGTACGGCTCGTCGGACATGGGTTCGGCGCCGTGCTCGACCCGCGCCAGCCGCACGCAGTAAGCGCGGAGAGCCTCCAGCTGGCCGGCGGCCCACCAGAGGTGGTCGCGGTCGATCGCCGCCGCGAAGTGGGACAGGTCGTGCCAGAACCACATCACGACTTCGCGGAGCTCCTGCGTCTGCGTCGCGCGATCGAACTCGGGCCAGGGGAAGGTCGCCCCGGTGAGCACGCCGCGGTCGTCCACGAGCACCCGGTGGGGTCCCGATCGCACCCGGTCGAGCTCGCTCTCGCGCACGAAGTGCAGCTCGATGTCGGTGCCGTCGGGCAGGATCGCGAACACGAGCCCGTCGATGCCGAAGTCCTCGAGGAACAGGGCGTCGCCGAGCTGCGCGATCAGGCGTTCGCGGTCGTTGACGACCTCGTCGAAGTCGTCGTCGGGCACGACCACGCTCAGATCGAGGTCCGAATGCTCGTCCTCCTCCCCCCTGGCCGCCGAGCCTGCGAGGAACGCCGCCACGATCCGGTCGTCGGCGGAACAGGCGGCCACGAAACGATCGAGGACGACCTCACGATCGCGCTGCCACGAGATGTCGCCCATGCGCCGAGCCTCGCATGGAGCCGATCGGAAGACCAGCGCGTGTGCGACCCAGCCGCTGGCGTCACCCTCGCTCGAGGTCGGCTCTGGTGTCGACGTCGCTCGGTACCGGGCGTGCGATCGCGACGTCCTCGACCCACTCGGGATGGCTCGCGATCAGGACGCGGGCGCCGACGTCGCCGTGCAGGTGGCCCGCCTCCGCGTAGATCTCGCGACTGAGGAGTGCTGGCCCGGGCCCGTCGGTGAACCGGAGACGTACGATCTGCTTGCGCGTCGCGCGGAACCGGTCGATCAGGGCCCGCACGTCGTCGGCCCCGATGCCGGGTTGGTCCGCCATCAGCACGACCGTGGCCTCGCTGTCGTCGTCGACCTCGTGGAAGGCCGCCGCGAGCGAGGTCGCCTGTCCGTCGCGGTACGCGGGGTTGCGCACGAAGCGTCCCTCGTCGGGAAGCGTGAGTACCTGCTCGACGGCGTCGGCGTCGTGGCCCGTGACCACGAGCATCTCGTCGACGCCGGCCTCGGCGAGGGCGTCGATCGAGTGCTGGGCGAGCGGCTTCCCCCCGACGGTGACGAGCTGTTTCGTGCCGCCGAACCGCCGCCCCTCCCCGGCCGCGAGCACGACGCCGGTGATCACGCCCCGTGGTTCATGTCTCGCGCTTCCCGCCCCCGAACAACCGGCGGAAGAAGTTCTTGATGACGGACCAGATCGCCGAGAGGCCGAGGCCGATGCCGCCGACGTGCTTCGCGGTGACGGGGGCCGGGGCGGGAGCGGCCGCGGCTGGGGTCGTCGTGTCGGTCGTCGCCCCGCCGGGGGCCGCCGGCGGGGGCGCCGCGGCAGCCTGCTCTGCGTTGATCGTGGCCTCCAGGCAATCGGCGAACTGCTGGGTCAGCTTCTTCGAGATCTCGGGCAGCAGACCGCGCGAGAGCTGGGCCGCGGCGCCGGTCAGGGTGATGTCGGCCGTCATCTTCACGGTCGTCTCGCCCTCGGACGCGGGCTCGAGCCACGAGGTCACGGTCGCGTTCGCGGCGCCCTTGCCCTTCGCTTCCATGCCCTTGGCGTGCAGCACCGCCCTGTGCGCCTCGTCGTCGCGCTCACTCATCTCGACGGTGCCCGCGAACGACAGGGCGACCGGTCCGAACTTCATGTTGACCTTGCCCTTCCAGTGTTGGTGGTCGATCGTCTCGGTGAGCTCGGCGCCGGGCATGCACGGCGCGATGCGTTCGACGTCGAGCAGGTAGGCCCAGAGGTCGTCGACGGGTGTGGCGACGGTGAACTCGTTCTCGATCAGCATGCGCGGAGCCTACCGAGCGAGGAGCGGTCCGGGCTCACGAGCCGACCTCCTCGAAGCGGGCCGGGTCCTGCTCGAAGGACTCGAGGCACGAGGCGGAACAGAAGTAGATCGTGCGGCCTTCGTGCGTGGTGCGATACCGGGCGTCGGCGACGTCGACGGTCATGCCGCACACCGGGTCGATCTCCTCGTGACGCGCGGCCGACGTCGCTTCCACGGGCGGGGCGTCGAGCTCGCCGGCGGCGCGCAGCCGCACGATCTCGGCCAGGATGGCGACGGCGATCTCGTCGGTGGCGATGTGCCCGAGATCGAGGCCGGCGGGGGCGTGCACCCGCTCGAGCGCGTCCGCAGGAACGCCACGGTCGCGCAGGTAGCCGAGCACCGCCTCGGCGCGCTTGCCCGATGCGACGAGCCCCACGTAGATCGCCGGCGTCGCGAGGGCTCGCTCCAGGGCGTCCTCGTCGTAGTGGCCCTGTGTCGCGACGACGACGAACGAGCGGTCGTCGACGTCGCCGAGGTCGAGGGAGGTGATCACCGCGTCGGCCTCGTGGCCGGAGACCGAGCCTCCGTCGTCGAGCGCGAGCGTCCTCCAGCCGAGCCCGCGCGCGAGTCGTGTGAGGGCGAGGGCGGCCGGTGACCGTCCGATCGCGACGAGTTGGGGTTGGGGCAGCACGGGTTCCACGTATACCTCCAGGGCGCCTTCGCTCTGACATGCGATCGGCACGCTCACGACCCCGTCCCGGGCGTGTGCGGCGAGCTCCTCGGGCGGGCCGAGGAACAGCAGCCTCGGCGTGCCCTCGTCGATCGCCTTCAGGGCCTCGCGCACGACCGTCGGTTCGGCGCACGCCCCGCCGATCCACCCACGGACCGTGCGGTCGGGCGTGATCAGGGCGGTGGCGCCCTCCTTGCCCGACGACGGCGCACGGCGCCACACCACGGTGGCGAGCACGTACGGACGACCCCGCGCCGAGAGCTCTGCAGCGAGCTTCAGAACCTCGGGCTTCACGACCCCCCTTGCGCCGCCTGGATCGCGTCCCACACCTTCGCGCTCGTGAGTGGCATGTCGATGTTCTTCACGCCGAGCGGTTGCAGCGCGTCGACCACCGCGTTCACGTACGCGGCGGGGGAGCCGACCGTGGCCGACTCGCCGACGCCCTTCGCGCCGATCGGATGGTGGGGCGACGGCGTCACGGTCTCGCCCAGCTCGAACCTGGGCGTCTCGACCGCGGTGGGCAGCAGGTAGTCCAAGAAGTTCGACCCGATGCAGTTGCCGTCGTCGTCGAACGTGATCTGCTGCATCGCGGCGATGCCGTAGCCCTCGGTCAGACCGCCGTGGATCTGGCCCTCGACGATCATCGGGTTGATGCGCACGCCGCAGTCGTCGACGGCGACCATGCGCTTGACCTGCCACTCGCCGGTCTCAGGGTCGACCTCGACCGCGACCGCGTACGTGCCGAACGGGAACGTCAGGTTCGGCGGGTCGTAGTAGTAGTTGCCTTCCAGGCCGGCCTCCATACCGTCGGGGAAGTTCGTGTACGCGGCGAACGCGACGTCCTGGATCGTGACGGCCCGGTCCGGCGCGCCCTTCACCGTGTAGTTGGGACGGTGGAACTCCACGTCCTCCTCGCTGACCTCGAGCAGGTGCGCGGCGATCTTGCGCGCCTTCTCGCCGACGCGGCGAGCCACCATCGCCGTCGCCGCACCGGAGACCGGGGTCGAGCGCGAGGCATACGTGCCGAGCCCGTACGGGGTGTTGTCCGTGTCGCCGTGCATCACCTTGATGTCCTCGGGCTGGATGCCGAGCTCCTCGCTCACGATCTGGGCGAACGTGGTCTCGTGACCCTGGCCCTGAGTGATCGAGCTGATCTTCAGGATCGCCTTGCCCGTCGGGTGGATCCGCAGCTCGGCGCCGTCGTTCATCTTGACGCCGATGATGTCGTAGTCCTTGTGCGGACCGGCGCCGACGACCTCGGTGAACGAGGCGAGCCCGATGCCCCAGAGCTTGCCGTCGGCGCGTTCGCGCTTCTGCTCCTCGCGCAGACCCGCGTAGTCGATCTTCTCGAGCGCCAGGTCCATCGCGGCGTGGTAGTCGCCCGAGTCGTAGACGAACCCCGTGACGGACTCGTAGGGGAACTGGTCCTTGTCGATGAAGTTCTTCTTGCGGATGTCGGCCGGATCCATACCGAGCTCGTACGCGGCGTTCTGCACGAGGCGCTCGATCAGATAGGACGCCTCGGTGACCCGGAACGAGCACCGGTAGGCCACGCCGCCGGGCGCCTTGTTCGTGTAGTAGCCGTCTGCTTCGACGTGGGCGGCCGGCAGGTCGTAGGAGCCGGTCACGATGTGGAAGAGACCGACCTTGAACTTGCTCGGCTGCGCGTCGGCGTGGAACGCGCCCTCGTCGGCGAGCAGCGACGTCCGCAGGCCCAACATCGTGCCGTCGTCCTTCAACGCCATTTCGCCGTGCATGTGGAAGTCACGCGCGAACCCGGTCGAGATCAGGTTCTCGGTGCGGTCCTCGATCCACTTCACGGGATGTCCGAGCAGCAACGAAGCGGCCGTGGCCACGACGTAGCCCGGGTAGACGGGCACCTTGTTGCCGAAGCCTCCGCCGAGGTCGGGGGAGATGATGCGGATGTTCTCCTCGGGCAAGCCGGCTACCAGGGCGAACACCGTTCGGATCAGGTGCGGCGCCTGCGAGGTCATGTAGATCGTGGCCTGCCCCGTCGCCGGGTCGACGTCGGCGACGCAGCCGCACGTCTCGAGGGGGGACGGATGGGAACGCGGGTAGAACGTGTCGAGCGTCACGACCCTGTCGGCCTCGGCGAACGCGCGATCGGTCGCCTCCTTGTCGCCGGACTCCCAGTGATAGATGTGGTTGTCGCTCTGGTCGTCCTTCTCGTCTCGGATCAGCGGCGCGCCGTCGGCGGCGGCGGCCTGTGGGGTGACGACGACGCCGAGGGGCTCGTAGTCGACCTCGATCTTCTCGAGAGCGTCCTTGGCGACGTAGGGGTCGTCGGCGATCACGGCGGCGACCTCTTGTCCCTGGAAGCGCACCTTGTCGGTGACGAGCACGGCCTGCGTGTCGCCCGACAGCGTCGGCATCCACGCGAGGTTGTGCTGCGCCATCAGCTCGCCGGTCACGACCGCGACGACGCCCGGCATCGCCTGAGCCGCCGAGGCGTCGATCGAGTTCAGCGTCGCGTGCGCGTACGGGCTTCGCAGGATCGCCATGTGCAGCATGCCTGGCAGCTGCACGTCGTCGACGTAGTTGCCTCGACCGCGGATGAAGCGGTCGTCCTCCTTGCGTCGGACGCTGTGGCCGATGCCGCGGATCTCTTCGGTCTCGGTGGCCATGTGTTCGGCTCCTTCGATCTCGTGGCTCGTGGTCAGGCGTTCGCGGGCGTCGGCGTGGGCGTGACCTGCTGTTCTGCCGCCGCAGCCTGGATCGCCTTCACGATGTTCATGTAGCCCGTGCACCGGCAGATGTTGCCGCCGATCGCGTTGCGAACGTCGTCGTCGCTCGGCGTCGGGTTCTGCTCGATCAAGCACTTGCCCACGAGCATCATGCCGGGAGTGCAGAAGCCGCACTGCAGTCCGTGGTGTTCCTTGAACGCGGCTTGCATCGGATCGAGGCCTGCGGCGGTGAGCAGTCCCTCGACGGTCGTGATCTCGATGCCGTCGGCCTGCACACCGAACAGGGTGCAGGACTTCACCGGCGTGCCGTCGTAGAGCACGGTGCACGCGCCGCAGCTCGTGGAGTCGCATCCGATGTGTGTGCCGGTCAGGCGCAGCTCTTCGCGCAGCACGTGCACGAGCAGTTCGCGCGGCTCGATGTCGAGGGTGTGGGCGGTGCCGTTGACCGTGATCGTGACTTCCATCGCTCGGGTCCCCCTTGCGCTCAGGCCGCGCCGGCCATCTCGGCGGAGCGGGTGAGCCCGCGCCGTACGTACACCTCGACCATGTGCCGCTTGTACTGCTCGGAGCCCCGCACGTCGCCCACCGGGCTGGCGGCCGCGGCGGCGAGTCGGCCGGCCTCGGCGAACAGCTCCCGGCTCGGAGCCTGTCCGACGAGCGCGTCCTCGGCGGCCGTCGCCTTGATGTTCGTGAGCCCTACGCTCGTGAGACCGATGCCGGCGGCGCCGATCGACCCGTTCGACATCATCAGCCTGGTCGCGACCGCGACCGTGGCGTAGTCACCGATCTTGCGCTCCAGCTTCAGATACGTGCCGCCGTAGGCACCGGTCGGCGACGTGATGCGGACCTTCGTGAGCAGCTCGTTCGGCGCGATCGACGACTGGAACGTGTCGGCGAGGAACTCGGTCACGGGCACCTCGCGCTCGCCGTCCTTGCTCTTGAGGACCACGCGCGCGTTCGCCGCGAGCATCACCGCGCCGAGGTCGCCGCTCGGGTCGCAGTGGGTGAGCGAGCCACCGATCGTGCCCAGGTTGCGCACGAGCGGGTCCGCGATCTGCGGCGCGGCGGCCGCGATCATCGGGTACTTCGATCCGATCAGCTCCGACCCGGCGAGCTGGTTGTGGCGCACGAGCGCACCGATGTGCAGCTCTCCGTCGGCCTCCTCGATCGCATCGAGACCCTCGACGCGGTTGATGTCGACGAGGTGGGCGGGCGCGGCGAACCGCAGCTTCATCATCGGGATCAGGCTCTGGCCACCGGCCAGCACCTTCGCGTCGTCGCCCAGCGAGGCGAGCAGGTCGAGCGCCTCGTCGATCGTGGTCGGCCGGTGGTACTCGAAACTGGAAGGCAACATCGTCGACTGCTCCCCCTCTGTGGCCGTTGTCGTCGCCAACCGACGGCAGCCCTTCCTTATCGCACGGGTCGCGAGATCAGGCAAATCGTTTCCGCGTCTCTCGCATGCGGATGCGTTCGTCCGCATCGATCGGATGAGCCGGGATCCGTCAGCGGGCCTCCGTGCCGGGGGTCGGCCGATCGTGGATCGGGCCGGGGCGTTCCTTGAGGAAGCCTCCCGCACGGCCGTGCCTCGCGGCCACGATCTCGGCGACGATCGCCTGCGCGATCTCCTCGGGGCCTTCCGCGCCGAGGTCGAGTCCCGCGGGGCCGTGGATGCGCTCGTGGTCGGCGTCGGTGATCTCGACGCCTTCGTCGGCGAGCTCCATCAGCAGGCGATGCGTCCGCGCCGAGGGTCCGAGCATGCCGATGTAGCCGGCGTCGGAATCGAGCAACGACCGCAAGAACTCCTTGTCGCGCAGGAAGTTGTGCGTCATCACCACGGCGTGGGTGCGGCGATCGATCGTGGCGGTCTTCGAGACGTGCTCGGGCGCCTCGACGTGCACGAACCCCGCCGCCTCGGGGAACCGTTCGAGGTTCAGGAAGCCGGGCCGGTCGTCGACGACGACCGGGCTCCAACCGATGCCGCGCGCCGCCCGCACGAGCGGGATCGCGTCGTGTCCGGCGCCGCACACCAGCAGCCGGAGCGGCGGCTCGAGCACCTCGACGAACGCCCGCACGCCGCGCTCGAACGTGCGGATCTCCGACCGCTCGGCGTCGAGGAGCTCGCGGGCGGCCATGATCGCTTCGGCGTCGACGACCGGCAGTCCGAGCGAGCCCTCGGGATCGCCGTGAGGCCGCACCACGATGCGGGCACCCGGCGCGACCGCGTCGTCTTCGCTCTCGAGCACGGTCACGACGCTGATTGAGTGCTCCTCGTCGAGAGCGGCGCGCAGCGCGTGCGCGACCTGGGCGGCCTGCTCGGCGGGCTCGATGAACACCTCGATCGCTCCGTTGCAGCCGAGCCCGAGACCCCAGACCGCGTCGTCGTCGGCGGTGAGGTCCCAGCCGGCGAGGCGGGCGGTGCCCTCGCTCATCACGACGCGGGCCATGTCGGCCACGTCGCCCTCGAGGCACCCGCCGCTGATGTTGCCGACCGGGGCGCCCTCCTCGGGAACGAGCAGTCGAGCACCGGGACGCCGGTAGGTCGACCCGCGGACCGCGACGATCGTGGCTAGGGCCATGCGCTCCCCCTTGGCCGACAGGGATTCGATCGCCTCGAGCACGTCGGTGATCTCGCTCACAGGTCGATGGTCGCACAGCCGCGGCTCACCGGCGACCGTGAAACGGCCCGCATCCGCGGGGCCTTCACCCTCGCCGCCCGGGCGCCGATAGGAAGCGCGGGGGATGGATCAGACCTTCAACTTCCGTGCGGCCCCCGTGCCGCTGCATCGCCGCCTGAGCCCGCGGGCCGTCGCGCTCGCGGTGGCGGCCTGTCTCGTGCTGTCCGGGCTCGTCTCGTTCTCGCGTTGGGTGATCGACAGCGAACGTCGCAGCATGGATCGGGTCGAGCGGGTCGAGAGGGTCGAGAGGACGGGCTCGATCGTCGGCACGATCTCGGGAAGCGACGATGCGCTCGCCGGCTCGGGTTCCGTCGCCGACACGCTGACGATCGACGCCGCCGCACGGGCGGATGCCCGCACCGCGTTGAACGCCGCTCGGCGGGCGGCCGGCGGACGGGCGACGTTCCTCGATGCCGGCCCGGGTCACCTGGCGCTGCTCGCGGCCTCCCAGCTGATCTTCGTCGACGGCCCGTCGAGAGCCCCCGGCGTGGTGAGCGTCGCCTCGACCCCCTACACGTGGGCCGCCGCGGTCATGGGACCGTCGGGCACGTGCTACCTGGTGCGCTTCGCTCCCGGCGACGGCGTGACCTACGGCACCGGCCTGGCGTGCACCGGCGACGCCGCGCTCGCGGCCCGCGGAGTCTCCTGGTAGTCGCCGTCGCGGAGGCGCTCTGCCGTCGCGGCTCACGCCCCGACGGGCGCCGCGCTCCGCGCGCCGACTGCGAGGCCGCTCTCACGATCGAAGAAGTGGAACCGAGCCGGGTCAACCGACAGCCGCACGGTGTCGCCCGGCCGGCAGTGCGTGCGGGCGTCCACGCGCGCACAGAAGCGGCATACTTGCTGCTCGTCGGCGATCAGCGGGATGTTGTCGTGGTCCGATTCGTCACTGGCCGCCGCGATCACGTCCTCGGTTAGCACGGGCGGGGCATCGACGGGGAAGATGATGTTCACCTCCGAGCCCAATTCCTCCGTCACCTCGGCGCGCACCTCGAGGGTGGGGAGGTCCTCGGTGTGCCAGACGTCGCAGTCCTCCAGGTCCGAGGGGCGGATACCCAGTATTACCCGGCCTCCAACGCGGTCCTGGAGCCCGTCGGGGTCCTGGCGCGGCAGCGAGAAGCCGCCGAAGGAGATCGTCGTCTCGCTCACGTCGGCTTCGACAAGGTTCATGGGCGGTGAGCCGATGAAGGCGGCGACGAAAAGATTCGCCGGGTGGTTGTAGAGGTTCTGCGGCGTGTCGACCTGCTGCAGGACACCGTCCTTCATCACCGAGACTCGCTGGCCGAGCGTCATCGCCTCGACCTGGTCATGGGTCACGTACACCGTGGTCGTGCCGAGACGCTCGTGGAGGCGGGAGAGCTCCGCTCGCATCTGGACGCGCAGCTTCGCGTCGAGGTTGGACAGCGGCTCGTCCATGAGGAAGGCGCGAGGCTCTCGGACCATCGCCCGGCCCATCGCGACACGCTGCCGCTGGCCGCCCGAGAGTTCCGCGGGCTTTCGGCCCATGAGCGGGACCAGGCCCAGGATCCTCGCGGCGTCGGCGACCCGCGTGCGTTGTTCATCCTTCGGGGTCTTTCGCAACCGCAGGCCGAAGCCGAGATTCTGCTCGACCGTCATGTGCGGGTAGAGCGCGTAGTTCTGGAACACCATCGCGATGTCGCGGTCTTTCGGCGGCAGGTCGGTCACCTGCGTTCCCCCGATGGAGATCTCGCCGGCGGTGACCTCCTCGAGACCGGCGAGGATGCGCAGGATCGTGGACTTGCCGCACCCCGACGGTCCGACGAGGACCATGAACTCCCCGTCACCGATTTCGAGCGATACGTCGTTCACGGCGACGACGTCGGTGCCGAAGACCTTCGAGACGCGGTCCAGGACGATGTCGGCCATCAGCGGTGCTCCTTCCGTCGGGGATGAGTCTGTGCGGCCAGCCGAGCGTGGGTCAAGGCACGGCGCGCGCGGGCGTAGGCGGCCGCAGGCGCGCCGACCCTGTCGAGACCCAGCCACGCGGCGCCGATCACGGGGGGTTCGGTCAAGACGCTGAACCCCGCGGCCGGCGCGATCTCGTGCACGCCGTCGCGGATGCGACGGAAGAACGCGTCGTCGTCGGTGCGGAAGATGCCCCCACCGAGCACGACGTCGACATCCAGCTTCTGCATGCGCAGCCGCTTGATCGCGGTGGTGACCATCGCGACGATCTCATCGGCTTGCCGATCCACGACGCTCCGGGCGACGTGGTCACCCGCCGATGCGGCACTGAACACGAGCGGCGCGAGCTCGACGAGGCGGTCCTCCTCCACCCGTCCGTAGTACACGGCCTCGAGCACCTGACGAGGCCGTCGGAGTCCGAAGTGCGCCGGGACGAGTTCGGCGAGGGCGGTCTTCGCACCACGGCCGTCCTCGGACCGGATCGCGTACCAGAGCGCCGCCTCGCCCACGTCGGAACCGCCTCCCCAGTCACCGGAGATCGGACCAACCGCGGGGAACCGGGTGATCCTCCCGTCGGGGGCTACGGCGGAGCAGTTCGTGCCGAAGCCGCACACGACGCCGACACCCCAGTGCCGCTCGGTGCCGGCCCGCAAGACGGCGAACGTGTCGTTGCGCAGGACGCTTTCTTGGGTAAGGCCCTGCGCGCGCAGCCACCGCAGGATCTTCCGGTCGTCTGCCGGAAGGTCGGCGCCGGCGAGGCAGTACACGCCGAGATCGGCGACGGGGAAGGCGAGATCGATCTGCGCGTCTCTGCACGCGCCGTACACGGCATCGAGGACCTGGCCCATGTGCTGCGGGCCACCGTTCTCCTCGAACTCTCGCGTTCGGATCCTGGAGGCTCCCAGCACGGTACCGTCCCGCCGCAGCAGCGCGGCGTCGATCTTCGAACCGCCTCCGTCGACCGCAAGGAGCGGCGGGTGGCGGCTCACGGGAGCTCCTCGAGCTCGTCGACGGTCACGAACGATGCGCCGGCGTCGCGGAGCCCATCGACGATCGGTCGCACGGCCTCGGCCGTGCCGCCCGGCCAGGTGTGGAGAAGCACGACGGCCCCGTCGCCGTGTCGTGTGACTCGCTCGAGCGCGTCGTCGGCGATCGCGTTACCGGTGCGCCACGGCTCCCAGTCGTCGAGCTCGACGTGCCAGTGAACGTTGCGATAGCCGAGGGAAGCCAGCATCGCCAGCACGCGGGGATCGTCGTGCCCGGCACCGAAGGGACACCGGAACCATGGCCGCGGGTCGGTGCCCGTCGCGGCGACTATCGCCTCGGTGGCATCGGCCATGTCGGAGGCGAAGCCCGGGTCGGTCAGCAGGGGCATCCGCGCGTGGTAGTGCGAGTGGTGCCCGACGAGGTGCCCTTCGTGGGCGATGCGCGTGGCGATCGAGGGGTGCGCTTGCGCCCATCGGCCCTGCACGAACACGGTGGCGCGGACCTCCAGGTCACGCAGGGTGTCGAAGATGCGTTCGGCGGCGTCGGGAGGACACCACGGCCGATTGGGATGCTCCGCGTCGAAGGTCAGCGCGACCCGGAACCCGGAGCGCGCTGCCGAGCCGACCGCACCCTCTCCGCGCTCATTCATGGGTGGTCACCTTGGCCGCGCGGTAGTAGGCCCCTGGGTCACGGCCGCGGAGTCCCGCGAGCCGCCAGGCGAGCAGCTGGCAGGGGAGGATCGACACCGCGGGAGCGAGGGCGCGCTCGAGCGGGCCCGTCGCGATCCTCATCGCTCCCGATCCTGGTCGGTCGTCGGTCGTGACCAGGAGGACTCCCGTCCCTGTCGCGAGCAGTTCGTCGGCCAGCGTCAGGTCGAGCGCGAGTGTCTCGGGCTCGGTCGCGATCACGACGGCGGCCAGACCCGGACCCGCGAGCTCCAGCGGGCCGTGACGGAACTGGCCGGTCTGGAGGGACTCCACCGGCATGCCCACGGCCTCCTTGATCGTGAGTGCGCCCATCTCCGCTGCGGCCCGGCCCGGTCCTCGGCCGAGGATCACCACCGTCGCGCGATCGCCCAGCCACGACACCAGCCGCTCCGGCAGATCGGCGTCGCCCAGCAGGCCTTCGATCGCCACGGCGGCCAGCTCGGCGTCGGTCGCGAGGCGCTCGAGCGCCTCGCCGGGCGGGGTTCCCCCGAGCATCCGGGCGAGCGCGCCGAGGACAACGAGGGAGCCTGCGAAGGTCATCGTCGAGGGGCCTGTCTCCTCGCCAGCTCCGGTGTCGACCGAGAGATCGGCCAGCGACGTGAGGGTGTTCGCGGTGCCGTTCGTGATCGCGACCACCACTGGGCGTTCTGCCTGTCTGGCGACTCCTGCGGCCACCCGCACCACCTCGACGCTCTCGCCCGACTGGCTCACCGCGACGAGCATCGTCGAAGGGCGGAGCATCCCCGTCCGGAAGTGCAGGAGCTCGGCGGCGTCGAGCATGACCGCCGCGATGCCCGCGCGGGCCAGCTCGGCCACGGCAGGGTAGCACGCGTCGTAAGAGCTCCCCATGCCTGTGAAGACGAGGGTCCGCCCGGCCGATGCGCGGGCGATTTCGTCGAAGACGGAGCGCTGGACGTCGAGCCCGGACGCCGCTCGCCGCAAGGCGTTCGGCTGGCCGGCGATCTCGGCGATGAATGGGTCAGGAAAGTTTCCTAACGATTTCATCGCCGCGAGTGTACGATGCCGGCACCATGGGTGTGAAGGTGGCGGTGGTCGGTGGCGGGAGCACCTACACTCCGGAGCTCGTGGAGGGGTTCGTGCGACGCGACGACCGTCTCCCGGTCGACGAGCTGGTGCTGCTCGACATCGATCGGGAGCGGCTCGACGTGGTCGGTGCGCTCGCCGACCGCATGATGCGCAAGGTCGGCTGGACCGGGCGGCTGAGTCTCAGCACCGACCGGATCGAAGCGATCGAGGGGGCCGACTTCGTGATCGTGCAGCTCCGGGTCGGGGGGAATCAGGCGCGCTACCTCGACGAGACGATCCCGCTCGATTTCGGGTGCATCGGACAGGAGACGACCGGCCCTGGGGGGTTCACGAAGGCGTTGCGCACGGTGCCGGTCGTGCTCGAGCTCGCGCAGCTCACGGCGGAACGAGGCGCGCCTGGAGCGTGGTTCGTCGATTTCACGAACCCGACCGGACTCGTGTCGCAGGCGCTGCTCGACGAGGGGCACCGGGCGATCGGGTTGTGCAACGTTGCGATCGGGTTCCAGCGTGACTTCGCCGAGATCTTCGACGTGGACCCAGGTCACGTGCGGCTTGACCACGTGGGCCTGAATCACCTCACGTGGGAACGCAAGGTGCTCGTCGACGGCGTCGATCGCCTCCCGGAGCTGCTGGATCCGTCCGCCGACCCCAGCGCCGCGGTTCGCGGGTACCTGGACGAGCTCGACGAGGAGATCCCGCTGGAGATCGCCCGGAGCTTGGGCGCGATCCCCTCGTACTACCTGCGGTACTACTACCTGACCGACCGGGTGATGCGGGAGCTGCGGGGTGGGCGCAACCGGGCCAAGGAGGTCATGGAGATCGAGGCCGCGCTCCTCGAGCTCTATAAGGATCCAACCCTCGACACGAAGCCGAAACTGCTCGAGGAGCGCGGAGGCGCTTTCTACAGCGACGCTGCTGCGGCACTGGTGGCGTCGCTGCATGCGGGCACCGGCGACATGCAGGTCGTGAACCTGCCGAACGCCGGTGCGATCCCGAACCTGCCCGACGACGACGTCGTGGAGATCGCGGCTCGCATCGACGCCTCCGGTGCACACGCCATCGCCACCGACCCGCTCGCACCTGAGATGGCCGGTCTGGTCCAGCACGCGAAAGCCTACGAGCGCCTCACGATCGATGCCGCCAGCTCGGGCAGCCGGGCCACCGCCCTGAAAGCGCTGCAGGCGAACCCCTTTGTCGGGGACTACGAACGAGCCCGGCCCCTGCTTGATGCGCTTCTTGCCGCGAACGAGCGCCACCTGCCCAGGTTCTTCCCGGCCTGACAGCTGCTCGATCAGTCCCTTGGCAGCTCCCCCGCGTGGTGCTGCACCTTCGCGAGGGCGTCGACCGCGTCCTGCACCCCGCGCTCCCCGTCGCGGAACACCGCCTCCATGAGGTAGACGGATTCGCGGAGCCCTGCGGCCTCGGCGACGGGGAACGACATCCCCCGTGGGTCGAGGCGGTCGGCGTGCTCGACGGCCACGGGTAAACGTGACAGCGACGGCTGGAACAGCTCGTAGCGGCTCATCGGCGGGTACTGCACCTCGGCCGGGATGCCCTCAGCCTCGAGGGCGGCGCAGACGATCTCGTTCGTGGCGCCGCCGAACGCACCTGGGTCGATCGCCAGGATGTAGTTGTAGAAGCTCCATCGCGTGATGCGCCCGTCGCGGGGCATGACCCGCACGCCTGGGATGTCGGCCGCCAACCGCTCGAAGCGAAGGCCGTTGGTCGCGCGCTCTTCCTGCTGTCCCGGGAACCGCCGCATCGCGACCACGAGCAGCGCGGCGTTCAGCTCGGAGAGCCGGTAGTTCGCTCCGAACGTGAACTCCTTCTCCTCGGCGTCCTTCGCGCGTCCGCAGTCGATGATCGAGTGTGCGCGCCGTGCCAGCGTGTCGTCGTTCGTCAGGAGCGTGCCGCCCTCGCCGGAGGTGAGGATCTTCGACGATTGGTGGCTGAACGAGCCGAAGTCGCCGATGCATCCGGCGCCGCGGCCACGCCACTCCTGCCCGTGGGCATGTGCGCAGTCCTCGATCACGGCCAATCCGTGCCGGTTGGCGATCTCGGTCAGCCGGTCCATGTCGGCCATCTGGTGACCGAGGTGCACCGGGATGATCGCCCGCGTGCGCGGCGTGATCGCCGCCTCCACGCGATCGGGGTCGATGCACCACGTCTCGGGGGTGACGTCCACGATCACGGGCAGGGCGCCCGCGGCCATCGGTGCGTAGGCGGTGGCGGCGAAAGTCAGGGCCGGCAGAATCACCTCGTCGCCCCATCCGACGTCGAGCGCCTTGCACGCGACCTCCATCGTCACGGTGCCGTTCATCATCAAGACCCCATGGCGAGCGCCCTGGTACGCGGCGAAGGCCTCCTCGAACGCCGCCGCGTTCACGCCGGGCTCGGGGAACCCTCCCCACTCGCCGCCTCGCACGACCTCGGACACGGCCGCGACGTACTCATCGTCGGGCGCGGGCCACGCAGGGTACGGCGTCGAGCGCACGGGGGTCCCTCCGTTCACTGCGAGTTCAGCCATCGTCGTGCTCTCCTCTCTCAGTGCTCTCTCGGGTATCGGTCAGGTCTCCGTCACCCAACGTCTCGCGCTGGCCAACATCTCGGCCGCTCCCGCTCATGACCCGGCTGTTAGCGTGGCCCCGATGGGCGCACGCGTCGTCGTGATCGGCGGGGGATCGGCCTACATGCCGGGGATCGCGTTCGCCTTCGCCAATCATGCCGAAGCGTTCGGGGACGCGACCCTGGTGCTGCAGGACATCGACGCCGGCGTGCTCGACCTGCAACGGCGTCTGACGGGCAGCATCCTGCGTTCGAGGGGAGCTGGAGGCGTTCGGGTGGAGGCTCATGCCGATCGGTCCCCGGCGCTGGAGGGCGCCGACGTCGTGCTCGCGGCCTTCCGGCCGGGTGGTTTGGAGGCCCGGCACCTCGACGAGCGCATCGCGATCGACCACGGCGTGATCGGACAGGAGACCGCCGGACCCGGGGGGTTCGCCATGGCCCTCAGATCGGTGCCGATCGTGCTCGAGATCGCCGAAGAGATGAGGAGGCTCGCGGCCTCGGAGGCCGTCCTCCTGGACTACACGAACCCGGTGCAGGTCGTGAGCGAGGCGATGCGCCGGTTCGGCCCGGCGCTGCCGTTCCTCGGCCTCTGCGATCAGACCGCCGGCGAAGCCCGGTTCCTCGCGAGGCTGCTGGGCGTCGACGCTGATGTGATCGCGCTCGACACGTGCGGCACGAACCACATGACGTTCACGAGAGGGGTGCGGGTCGCGAGCGAGGACGTCACCCGCGAGCTGTGGACGCTGCTCGACTCCCTGCCGTTGGAACGCCTGACGTCCGACGCCGAGCGGCGCATCGTGCAGCTGTTCCGCACGCTGCATCACGTGCCGAGCGAGTACATGCAGTACTTCTTCTTCCACGACGAGGTGCTGGCCGAGCAACGAGCGCGGGGTCGCACGCGCGCGCAGGAGGTGATGGCGATCCTCCCCTCGGTGCTCGAGAGCTACCGACGGGAGGCCGACGCCGAGGATCCGCGACCGTCGATGGCACGTGCGAGCGAGGAGCACGGCGACTTCGCCGTCTCCGTCATGGCCGCGATGCTGACCGACACGCACCGGCGAGCGATCCTGAACCTCCCGAACGCCGGACAGGTCGACGACCTCCCCGACGCCACGATCGTCGAGACCCCTGCGACGATCGACGGCCGAACCGTCTCGCCTGTCCCGCAGGGAGCGCTCCCCGTGGAGGTGAGCGGGCTGGTCCGACAGGTCGCGGTGCACGCTGCGATGACAGCCGAGGCTGCGGTCACGGGAGATCGCGAGCTGGCCGTGACGGCCCTGGCCGTGCACCCCCTCGTTCGAAGCGTGAACCTGGCGGATGCGCTCGTGGGCGCCTACCTCGATGCGCACGCCGCGCACCTCCCCGCGGGCTGGGGGCGCCGATGACCGGCGGCAGGAGATTGGACCTGCGAGCGGTGCTCGCCGTCCGGGTCGAGGAGACGACGACGGGGTTCCCGGCCGGCGCCGATCTCGCGGTCGCCGACGTCGGATCGCGGGGGTGGAACCTGTTCGAAGACCTCGTGCCGCCGGTCGTGGTACTGAGAGAGCGCGCTCTCGAGCACAACCTCGAGCTGATGTCGGCTTACTGCCGGGCGAACGGTGTCGAGCTCGCTCCGCACGGGAAGACGTCGATGGCCCCGCAGCTGTGGGCCCGCCAGCTCGATGCGGGTGCGTGGGGCGTCACGGCAGCCACCCCCGTCCAGGCTCGTGCGATGCGCTCGGCCGGGGTGCCTCGCATCCTGCTCGCGGACGAGCTGGTCGACGCGGGGTCGATCGGGTGGGTCGCCCGCGAGCTCGCCGACGAGGCGTTCGGCTTCGCCTGCTGGGTCGACTCGACGCGAGGAGTGGAACTGTTGCGCGAGGGACTCGTGGCCGGCGGGGCGCCGCGGCCGCTGTCGGTGCCGGTCGAGCTCGGACATGCGCGGGGCCGATCCGGATGCCGGAGCGTCGCGGAGGCGCTCGACCTCGCCGCCCTGGTCCACGAGGCGCCGGACCTGGCGCTCGTCGGGGTCGCGGGCTACGAGGGCACGGTCTGCGGCGACCGTGGACCGGTGTGTGTCGACGCGGTCGATGCGTTCCTCCACGACCTCCGTGAGCTCACGAGCGAACTGCTGGCTCGCGGCGCCTTCGATACCGCCGGTGAGGCGATTGTCAGCGCCGGAGGGAGCGCGTTCTTCGACCGTGTGGTGGCGGTGCTCGGGAAGAGCTCGGCCGCGGGGGCCGCGGTACGGCTCGTGCTGCGGTCCGGGTGCTACCTCACCCACGATCACGGCGTGTACGAGCGCAACTCTCCGTTGTCCGCGGCGACCGATCCCGGCGGCCGCTTCCTGCCGGCGTTCGAGGCGTGGGGCGCCGTGTTGTCGCGTCCCGAGACGCGTGTCGTCGTCGTCGGTCTGGGCAAGCGCGATGTGCCGTCGGACATCGATCTGCCCGTGCCGCTCCGCATCCGGAGGTCGACCGGATCGTTCACCGACGCCGCCGGAATCGTGGTGCGGCGGCTGATGGACCAGCATGCGATCTGCGACGTGGGCGGCAGCGGTGCGCCACCGGACGTGGGCGACCTCGTGGCGTTCGGTGTCTCCCATCCCTGCACGGCCTTCGATCGTCGCCGGGTGATCCCCGTCGTCGATGATGACGATCGCGTCGTGGATGCCGTGGCCACGCTGTTCTGATCGCGGCGTCGACGCCCGATCTCGTGCGACGAGGGCTGGGTCACACATCGACGTCCTGCGTGCGCGCACCGACATCGCCGAGGACGCCCGCGGCCGCCGCTCCTGCCGCCGCTCCCGCTCGCAGCGACTCGAGGCATGATGCCCCGTCGAGCCGGGCAGCCAGATAGCCAGCGTTGAACGCGTCGCCGGCGCCGACGGGGTCGACGTCGTCGGAGGCCGACGGACTGAGCTCGCGCCAGGCGCCGTCGGGCTCCAGGACCGCGGCGCCGTCGGCGCCGCGCTTCACGACGACCTCGTTGGGCCCCAGCTCCGCGCAGCGCCTGGCCGACCCCGCGCCCGAGCCGCCCACGAGCGACGCGAGCTCTCGCTCGCCGCCGAGCACCACGTCGCAGCGTTCCAGCAGCGGCATCACGAGCTCGTGTGCGCGATCGGATCCCCAGAGCCCCGGACGAAGGTTGGGGTCCACGGCGCGGAGCCCGCCGGCACGGTCGAGGAGCGCCATCGCCGCGGCCTGCGGTCCCGCCCCGAGCATCGCTGTGATCCCCGTCACGAGCACGGCGCGGGCGTCGGCGATCGGCACTCCGTCCAGCGCGGCCGGGTCGAGCGCGCTCGCGGCCGATCCGGTCCGCCAGTAGCGCACCCCTCCCCGGGTATCGCGGAGCATCAGGCCCGTGAATCGCGCCGGGTCGGTTCGGACCCATCGGAGATCGACCCCTTCCACCTCGAGGGCCTCGCGCACGCGCGTTCCGGCAGGGTCGTCCCCGAGCCGGCTGATCCACGCCGTACGAAACCCTAGACGGGAGAGGGCGACGAGTGTGTTGCTCTCGGCGCCGCCGTGGGTCGCGGCGAACGCCGACGCGCTCTCGAGCGGCCCGTCGCGAGCGACGAGGGAGAGCATCGTCTCGCCGAGCCCGATCACGTCGTAGGTCGTGCCGCTCATCTCCTCGCCGCCTCGAGCGCGGCAGCGGCGCGGGCTCGCAGCGCGTCGAGCTCGGCGGGTGTCTCGGGCGGACGGTGTCCGGTGAGTGCCGACCCGAGCCCGACCGCCGTCGACCCGGCGGCGAGATAGGCGCCGACATCGTCGACGGCGATGCCGCCCGTGGCCAGCAGCCCGACCTCGGGGAAAGGCGAGCGCAGGGCACGGATCAGCTCCGGCCCGCCACACGGACCGGCGGGGAAGATCTTCACGGCCGAGGCTCCCAGGCGACGAGCTCGCAGCAGCTCGGTCGGCGTGAGCACACCGGGGATCGGCTCGATGCCGAGGGCGAGCGCCTGCTCGACCACCGCGTCGACGAGTCCGGGCGACACGACGAAGCCGGCTCCGGCGTCGGCGCTCGCCCGCACCTGATCGCCGTCGAGCACGGTGCCCGCGCCGATTGTGGTGCCGGTCCCCGCGATCGATGCGATCGCGTCCAAGGCCCCGGGCGTGTCGAGCGTGACCTCAAGGAGCGGGATCCCACCGTCGGCCAGTGCCTCCAGGACCGGGATGAGGTCAGCCGTTGCCCGATAGCGGACGATCCCGACAAGCGGTCCTGACTCGATGATCGTCATCGTTGCCCGCGGCCCTCCGTGCGCCGGTCGGGGCGGTTCCGCCGATTGTCTTGACTCGGGTCCGAGAGCGAGCGTAGCATCCGCCCGAATAGTTAGGAAAGTTTCCTTTGCACTGAGGGGAGGCGCAACGAACCTCGACCGGAAGTCTCCGGCCGCGGGCACGCCAAGCCTGCTTCGCGCGATCAACGAACGCACCGTGCTGGATTGCGTGCTACGCATGGGTCCGATCTCTCGAGCCCAGATCGCACGTGAGACCGCCTTGTCCAAGCCGACGGTTTCGCAGGCACTCGCCGGGCTCGAGCTTGCGGGCCTCGTCCACGAGGCAGGCCGGTCGAAGGGCGGGAAGGGACCCACGGCCATCTTGTACGAGCTGAACCACCGGGCCGGCTGGGTCGTCGGTATCGACGTTGGACGGGACTGGGTCCGGGCCGCGATCGCCGACGTCACCGGCGAGTTCGTCGCACGCCGGGACGAGCGGGCGCGAGTGAAGAGCGCGCCGACGTTGATCACGCAGATCGGCGCGATCGCCCACGGGCTCGCGGCCGACGCCGGCATCAGGTGGCGACAGGTGACGTTCGCCACGGTCGGGAGTCCCGGCGTGTTCGAGCCAGAGCGTGGTCAGGTGGCGCTCGCCTACAGCCTGCCGGGGTGGGGGCGAGAGGGCCTGGTCGAGATGGTGCAGGCCGAGCTCGGGACCAAGACCGCCTTCGAGAACGACGTGAACCTGGCGGCGCTCGGCGAGCAGTGGCACGGTCTCGGCAAGGGCGTGGGCAACTTCGTCTACCTGCACCTGGGCACGGGCGTGGGCATGGGGCTGGTGCTCAACGGCGAGCTGTTCCGCGGCAGCACCGGGGCTGCCGGCGAGGTGGGGTACATGCCGCTGGCGGGCACCGATCTGAAGGACCCGACGAGCCGCCGCCGGGGTCCGCTCGACGCTGCCGCGAGCGCCGCAGGGGTCGTCGCGACCGCGCGGAAGCTCGGCATGTTGCCGCCGCTGACCGCCAAGAGCGTGTTCAACGCGGCTCGCGCGGGTGACGCGAAAGCCAGGCGGGTCGTGCGCATGGAGGCCCAGCGTATCGCGCTCGCTGTCGCGGCGGTCGCCTCGGTCGTCGATCCGGAGCTCGTGATCCTCGGCGGCGGCATCGGCGGCAACGGAGACCTCCTGCTCGAACCGGTGGAACGGGAGCTGCGTTCGATCTCGCCGTTCCGACCACGGGTCGAAGCATCGGTGCTCCGCGAGGAGGCCACGCTGTACGGCTCGGTGTTCATGGCGCTGCAGGCGGCGCAGGATCAGCTGTTCGCCAGAGGGAAGGTGCCGGCCTGATGCACGGAAGATCGCTCACGAACGTACAACCGATCATCAGCAGCTCGGAGGAGATCCCGGGAACGACCGGGGGAGGGAGGCGCACGATGAGGCGTTTGGTGGTGGCGACGGCCGTGCTCGCGTTCGTGGCCGCGGCGTGTACGGCTGGTGGCGGGGACGAGCCCGCTCCCACCGTGGACACCGCCGCGTCGAACGAGCCGGTGACCGTGACGCTCACGGGGGAATGGACCTCGAAGCGCGAGTGCGACGAGTGGCAGAACTCGTTCAAGGAGAACTTCGAGGCCGAGTATGACTGGATCACGGTCGACGCGAAGTGCGGTGTGACCGAGGAGAAGCAGATCGCGGCGATCAACGCAGGGAATCCACCCGACGCGTTCCTGTCGTTCGGCGTCGACAACGTAGGCAGGTTCTGCGACTCCGGGGCATGGGTCGATCTGAACCCGTACATCGACGGACCGGACGGGGTCGATCGTTCGGTGTTCGTCGACGCCGCCCTGACGTACACGAGCTTCGAGGGCACGCAGTGCTCGCTCCCGTTCCTGACCGACACCTATGGCCTCTACTACAACCTTGATCTCTTCAAGGCGGCAGGCCTCACCGACCCGCCGAAGACTACGGACGAGCTGACGGAGGACGCGAAGAAGCTCACGGAGTTCAACCCCGACGGTTCAATCAAGGTGGCCGGGTTCGTCCCGGTGACCGACTACTACTGCTGCAGCAGCAACCTGGTGAACATGAGCCACATGTTCGGGGCGTCCTACCTGGATGAGGGAGGCAGCCCGGCCTTCGCGTCGGATCCCGCCTGGGCGGAGATGTTGCAGTGGCAACACGATTTCATCGCTGAGGTCTACGGTGAAGGCGATTTCCAGACCGGGGCCGAGAAGCTCCGGAAGTTCGTGGCCGGCGCCGGGAACGAGTGGGGGAACCCCCAGGACTTCCAGCAAGGCAGGGTAGCCATGATGATCGACGGCGAATGGCGAACGGCCTTCATGACGGACTTCGCACCTGAGGTCAACTACGCGACCGCTCCTCTCCCGACGTCACCCAGCCGCACGGACCTCTACGGGTCCGCGACGGCCGGTGGCACGATCGTCGGGATCCCGAAGGGTGCGGAGCACCCGGCGGAAGCCTGGTTGCTCGTGAAGTACCTCGCCACGAACACCGACACGCTCGTCTACATGGCGAACTGGGTCGGCAACGTGCCCACCACGCACGAAGCGATCGATTCGCCGGACCTCGATCTTCCCGAGCAGTTCGGTGTCTTCATGGAAGCGTTCGCGCACCCGGACTCGGCCTGGAGGCCGACGACGGTGCTCGGCGAG
>JBGGNG010000096.1:0-13971 GCA_041287635.1 Actinomycetota bacterium
CAGGCGCTCGACCGGCTGGCCGAGCGCGGGGTGCGCACGGTGAAGGTCGCCGTGCACGGGCGCGAGACCCCCGAAGCGCTGAGCGATGCCGCCGACGTGGTCGTCGACGGTCCGGCGGGACTCGTCACGCTCCTGCGTGGCCTCTGACCGATCCGTCGCGGCGCGAATGACGGCGGCCGCAGGCGCCTGTCATCGCCGGCGTCGCGGCGGCCGGACATGGTCGACGCCCTCGAGCTGGTCGGCGAGCCAGTTGGCCGGCGTGTGCGCCTGCACCGTGCGTGAGAGCCCGCGGGCCCGTCGTGCCCGTTCCTCGTCGGGCATCTCGAGCGCGTCACGGATCGCCTCGGCCGTCTCGGCGAGGTCGAACGGGTTCACGCCGAGCGATTGACGTCCGAGGCGGCTGAATGCCCCCGCGTTGCGTGAGAGCACCAGCGCGCCGTCACGCCGGTTCACCAGCGGCCCCTCCATCGCCACGAGGTTCATGCCGTCATACGTGGGATTCACGAACAGCACGTCGTAGAGGTCGTACGCCGCCACGGCGAAGGCGTAGTCCTCCTGGACCCGCACGTCGATCGGCTTCCAGGCCCGCGTCCCGAACTCCTCATTGATGCGATCCGCCTCCGCCAGGCATTCCTCGCCGTAGTTCCTGTACTCCGGCACGTCCTCGCGAGAGGGGCTGAACAGACAGAGGAATCGGACCGATCCCACCCATGACGGGTTGCGGCGCAGGAAGAGCTCATAGGACAAGAATCCGCGGAGGATGTTCTTCGAGGGCTCGAGGCGGTCGACGCGCAGCATGATCTTGGCGTCCCCCGCCCACTCGCGGAGCTCGGACCTGACCTCGTCGGCCTCGGGGCGATTCGCGGTCTCGCGCAGCGGCTCGGCGCTGACCGCCACCGGGAACGAGCGGACCGCGCCCACGCGGCCGTCGATGTCGAGTCGCCCGCCCCGCATCACGCGGAGCTCGGGCAGGCTCCGGGCGGACAGCAGGTAGTTCTCGGCCCACTGCTTCGACTGGAAGCCGAGGACATCGGCCCCGGCCATGCCGCGCAGGAGCGCCGTGCGCATCGTGACGGGGAGCACTCTGAGGTAGGTGGCGCCGGCGAACGGGGTGTGGGAGAAGTGCACGATCTTCGCCTCGGGCACGAGCTCGCGCAGCATGCCCGGCACGAGGCACAGGTGATAGTCCTGGATCAGGTAGACCGGGTCGTTGTCCGACTCCTGGGCGAGCGCCTCGGCGAACGCGCGGTTCGCCTCGACGAAGTCGTGCCAGGCTTCTTGCGTGCCGTCGTCGAACATCGGCGAGCGAGGGATGTCCCACAGGTTGTGATGCACCATCCACAGGATGCGATTCGAGACCTCGTTGTAGTAGCCGTCGTATCGATCGGGCGGGATCACTACGTAGCGCATGCGCTGGTGCGACTCCGACGTCACGGTGCGGCCCTTCAGCGCCACGGCGCGGTCGCCGTCGGTCATGGCCGCCGAGACCCACGACGTGTCGTCGCGGTAGAACACGCCCGAGAGGGCCGTCACCAGACCGCCGGTGCCTCGACGAGGGCTCAGCCGTCCTCGCTCGTCGCGGTCGAAGCTGACCGGCCCCCGGTTCGATGCGACCACGATGGACGACTCGATCGCACTGGCGCCGCCGGTTCCTCTCCGTGACATCGCCCGAAGTGTATCCGGCGACCCGCGGATCGATGTCGGCGCGTGGCGCGGAGCGAACGCCGGCCTCAGGCGGCGCCCGAGGGCGCAGCGGCCGCTCGGTACCGACGCAGCTCGGGATAGGCGATCGCCACGAGGCCGGCCCCGGCGATACACGCCAGCCCGCCCGTGATGACGCTGATCGTGGGCGAGAACCAGGTCGCCACGAGCCCAGCTTCCACATCGCCGAGCTTGGGTCCCCCCGTCACCACCAAGGAGAAGATGCTGGAGAGCCGCCCCCGGAGCCGGTCGGGCACCATGACCTGCAAGATCGTCGAGCGGAAGATCGCGCTCACCACGTCGGCGGCGCCGGCGATCGCGAGGAAGAACAGGGCGAGCGGCAGGTTCGACCCCACCAGACCGAACGCGGCGATCGCCGCCCCCCACCCGGCCACCGCCCAGATCACCGCCTCACCCTGCCTCCGGATGCGGGTGACGCTGCCCGACAGCAGGACCTGCGCGAGGGCGCCGACGGCCGGCGCCGCGAAGAGGAGTCCGACCACGGCCTCGCCACGGTCGAACTGGCTCACGGCCAGCACCGGGAAGAGCGCGGCCGGCATGCCGAAGACCATCGCGACCAGGTCGATCACGAACGTCGATTGGATCAGTCGATGGTGCACGACGTAGCGGAATCCCTCGACCACCGCCCGTCCACCGACGCTGGGAGCATCGTCACCGACCAGTGGCGGCAGTGGCTTCATCGCCACGGCGGCGATCAGCATCGCGGCATAGCTCACCAGATCGACCACGTATGCCCAGCCGGGGCTGCCCGTGGCGGCGATCAGCACCCCGGCCAGCGCGGGTCCGAGGATGCCGGTCACCTGGAACTGCATCTGGGAGAGGGCCACCGCCTGCGGCATCAGTTCGTCGCCGACCAATCGGGGCACCGATGCCTGTCGCGCCGGCATGTTGATGGCGGCCAGCAGCCACGTCAGGGCGTTGGCGAGGTGCAGGACCGCGATCGATGGCTCCGGCACGAGCGCGCTCGCGACCAGCACTCCCGCCACGAGCACGTGGCCGACCTGGGTCCATACGATCACCGATCGTCGGTCGCGTGCGTCGATGAACGAACCGCCGACGAAGGCGCCCGCCACGCTTCCGAACAGTCCCGACAGGCCGAGGAGACCGACGGCGGCGGGCGACCCTGTGAGAGCGAACACCTGCACGTACAACCCCACCCTCGCGAACTGCGAGCCGAATGCCGAGACGAACGAACCGGTCCACAGCAGCCGGTAGTCGCGGGACACCCGGAGCGGGGTGAGATCGAGGAGGTGGCGACGCAGACGGGGACGTCTCCGACCATCACCGTCGGGCGGGTCGTCGGTCGGCATCCCCGAACGGTAGCAACCGTTCCAGGAGGCGCGACGTCAGCCGGCGACGGCCTCCAGGGCGGTGTCGAGCACGTCGAGCCCGTCGGCGAGCAGCGCGTCGTCGATCGTGATCGGCGGGAGCAGCCGCACCACGTTCCCGTACGTGCCGGCCGTGAGCACGAGCACACCCTCCTCGAGGCAGCGACGCGCGATCGCGTTCATCGTCTCGGCGCCCAGCGGTTCCTTGGTGTCGCGGTCGGCGACCAGCTCGATCGCGCACATCGACCCACGGCCGCGGACGTCACCGACGATCTCGTGACGCTGGGCAAAGCCGTCGAAGCGCTCCATGATCGTCGCCCCGACCGTCCGCGACCGGGCAAGGAGGTCGTCGCGCTCGATCATGTCGAGCACCGCGAGCGAGGCGGCGGCGGCGACCGGGTTGCCGCCGTAGGTGCCCCCGAGCCCGCCCACGTGCACCGAGTCCATGATCTCGGACCGGCCCGTGACCGCGCTGATGGGCATGCCGCCGCCGATGGACTTCGCCGTGGTCACGACGTCGGGCACGACGTCCTCGTCCTCCACCGCGTACCAGCGGCCGGCGCGGCCCATGCCCGATTGGATCTCGTCGGCGATGAAGACGATGGCGTGCGCGGCGCAGAACTCCGCGATGCCCTTCACGAATCCGGGCGACGGCACGATAAAGCCGCCCTCGCCCTGGATCGGTTCCATGATCACGGCGGCGATGTTCTCCTCGCCGATGTGCTTGTGCATCTCGTCGATCGCGTAGGCGAGCGCCTCCTCGGTGACGCGATCCGGGTCGCCGAGCCAGCGGTAGGGGTAGGCGAACGGCAGCCGGTAGATCTCGGGGGCGAACGGTCCCATGCCTTGCTTGTACGGCATCACCTTCGCGGTGAGCGACATCGCGAGCAGCGTTCGTCCGTGGAAAGCGTGATCGAAGGTGACGATCGCGCTGCGCCCCGTGTGGTAACGCGCGATCTTCACCGCGTTCTCGACGGCCTCGGCGCCGGAGTTCGCGAACATCGTCTTCGTGGCATGGGTGCCGGGCACGAGCGCGTTGAGACGTTCCGCGAGCTCGATGTACGGCTCGTTCGCCGTGACGTGGAAGCAGGTGTGCGTGTCGAGCTCCGCTTGCCGCGCGATCGCGGCGACGACATCGGGGGCCGTGTGGCCGACGTTCAGCACGGCGATGCCGGTGGCGAGGTCGATCAGGCGGTTGCCGTCGACGTCCTCGACGATCGCGCCGCTCGCGCGCGCCGTGACGATCGGGTGGATGTTCGCCACGCCGGCGGCGACGGCATCGCGGCGCCTCGCGAACCACTCGTTCGACTTGGGGCCGGGGATCTCGGTGACGAGTTTGCGTTCCTGGGGGATATCCATCCCAGGAGTGTCGGACCCGCCGGAAGGGCTGTCAGGCACCCGCGGCGCCATGAACGGCATCTCTCTTTGTACGGTCCGTCCACCTCGTGGCCGACGGTACGGCCGGACGCACCGATGCATGGCGTTCACCACTGTACGGTCCGTACAATCGGCTCATGACCGTGGCCGTTCGGGACATCGTCGCCATCCCCGGCATGCCGTTGCGTCTGCTCGCGGGCGAGGATGACATCGATCGCCCGATCCGGTGGGTGCACGTGTCCGAGCTGGAGGATCCCACGCCGTGGCTGAAGGGTGGTGAGCTGATCCTCACGACAGGGCTCGGCGTCGGAACGACCCCCGCGAAGCAACGGGCATACGTGAAGCGCCTGGCGGAGGCGGGGCTCACCGGTCTCGGCTTCGGGCTCGGATTCACCCACGACAAGACCCCCCGCTCCCTGATCACGGCCGCGAGCCAGGCAGGCTTCCCGGTGTTCGAGGTGCCGTACCCGGTGCCGTTCATCGCGATCACCGAGGCGATCTTCACCCGCATCGTCGCGGAGCAGTACGACACCTTGCAGCGCGCCGTCGATGCCGAGCACGTGCTCACCCGTGCGGTGATGGAAGGGACCGGCACCGATGGGATCGCGCGATCGCTCGCCGATGTCACGAAGGGGTGGGCCCTGCTGCTCGACCTCCACGGGCTGCCGATCGCCACCACCGGTCGGGCGGCGAGCCTGCGCGCCGAGCGGGTCTGGGATGAGCTGCGGACCCGGCGCCCCGACGGCACCTCGTTCAGCGTCACGCTCGTCGATCGCGGTCACCACATCTGGGTCCAGCCCGTGGGCGCACGGGGGCGGGTCGAGGCTTTCCTCGCCGTGGGCAAACCAGAGCAACCGAGCCAGCTCGATCGCATCGTGGCGGGTCACGCGCTCAGCCTCTTCGCGATCGAGCTCGCGAAGTCCCGGGCGGTGGCAGATGCCCAGCGCCGGCTGCAGGGAGACTTCTTCGATGAGCTCGCGCGGGGTTCGCTCTCGGCGGGCGACGCCGCTCGTGGGCTCGCTCGGTTCGGCTTCGCCAAGAACGCCCAGGTGATCGTGCTCTCGCTCGAAGTCGTCGACGCCGATCCCGAGCCCGGTGCGCTCGCCGACGCCGTGACCGACGAGCGATCCCGCGTGGGGGGTGGATTCCTTGCCTCCTCGCACGACACGGGGGTGCACCTGTTGTTGGCCGCCGACCCGGTTCCCGATCTGGCGAGCATCACGACGTCGATCGGTGCGCGTTCAGGGACCGAGCTACGGGTCGGCGCCGGTTCCCCGGTCGACGCCATCGAGGTCGGCCGGTCGCTGAGGGAAGCTCGGTACGCGCTGCAGGTGTGTCGGCTCGAGGGATGGCCACACGCCGGCTTCGCCGATCTCGGCACGTATCGCCTCCTGCTGTCGATGGCCGACCCCGACGCGCTCAGAGCGTTCGCCGACTCGATGCTGTCTCCCCTCGACGCCTACGATCGCGACCACGGCGGCGAGCTGCTGGAGTCGCTCCAGTCGTTCCTGCAGCACAACGCGCGGTGGGAGACGGCCGCGGCCCAGCTGTTCGTGCACCGCCACACGCTGCGCTACCGCATGCGCAAGGTCGAGGAGCTCACGGGACGCGATCTCTCCAGCAGCTTCGACCGCATGGAGTTCTGGCTCGCCCTGCGGGCTCGAGACCTGCAGACGGCACAGATCGACGGGTGACGCAAGGACGCCACCTTGTCCACGACGTCCAACGCCGAAGTGGCGTGGGGCCGATGTGTCGAGTGGTCCGTTCGCACGCCCGCGAGGCATACTGGCCGCCTGAGCGTTGGTTCAAGCGAAGGTTCGCTTCCATGCGAGGAGGGGGAACATGGCCGACAGCCACCAGATGTTCATCGACGGCGAGTGGGTGAACTCGTCCGACGGCGGTACCCGCGACATCATCAGCCCTCATACGGGAGAGGTGATCGCATCCGTACAGGAAGGGACCGCCGAGGACGTCGACACGGCGGTCGCCGCAGCCTCCCGAGCCTTCGAGGAGACATGGTTCGACTCGACGCCGAAGGACCGCCAGCTCGCGCTGTTGAAGCTCGCCGACGCGATCGAGGCCAACGCCGACGAGATCGTTCGGATCGAATCCGAGGACGCGGGCAAGCCCGCAGCTGTCACGATGTCGGAGGAGATCCCGCCGATCGTCGACAACCTGCGGTTCTTCGCCGGCGCGGCGCGCACGCCCGAGGGGCGGAGCGCCGGGGAGTACATGGCCGGCTTCACGTCGATCGTCCGTCGCGAGCCGATCGGGGTCGCGGGATTGATCGCGCCATGGAACTACCCGCTGATGATGGCCGTCTGGAAGATCGGCCCCGCCCTGGCGTCGGGGAACACGATCGTGCTGAAGCCGTCGGAGCTCACGCCGCTGTCGACGATTAAGCTCGCGGAGCTCGCCGCCGACATCTTCCCGCCCGGGGTGTTCAACGTGGTGACGGGCGACGGCGAGCCGGTCGGGGATCGCTTGGTCCGTCATCCCGACGTCGGCATCGTCTCGATCACCGGCGATGTCAACACGGGCAAGCTGATCCATACGAACGCCAGCGACACGCTGAAGCGGGTGCACCTGGAGCTCGGGGGGAAGGCCCCGGTCGTCGTCTTCGACGACGCCGACATCGAATCCGTCGTGGAGTGGATCTCGATCGCCGGGTACTTCAACGCGGGTCAAGACTGCACCGCGGCCTGTCGTGTGCTCGTCGCCGATCCCATCTACGACAAGGTCGTCAGCGACCTGGTGCCCGCGGTCGAGGGACTGAAGGTCGGCTCCGCGTTCGAGGACGACGTCGCGGTGGGCTCCATGATCAGCGAGGAGCAGGTTCAGCGCGTCGAAGGCTTCCTCGAACGGGCCAAGGGCGAGGGCGCGGAGGTCGTGACCGGCGGTGAGACGCTCGGCACTTCCGGCTACCACTTCAAGCCGACGCTCGTGGCCAACCCGTCCCAGGACTCCGAGATCGTGCAGCGCGAGGTCTTCGGCCCGGTGGTGACCGTGCAGCGGTTCTCCGACGAGGATCAGGCGCTCGCCTGGGCCAACGGCACGGACTACGGCCTCGCGTCGTCGGTGTGGACCCGGGACGTCGGCCGCGCGATGCGCATGTCCCGGCGCCTGCGGTTCGGCTGCGTCTGGGTGAACACGCATATCCCGCTCACGCCGGAGATGCCCCACGGCGGCTACAAGCAGAGCGGCCACGGCAAGGACATGTCGGTGTACTCGCTCGAGGACTACACGAACATCAAGCACGTGATGGTCTCGCTCGACTGACCGGTGGAGGAAGTAGTCTGAACGAGACTAGTTGAGGAACCGGGGCGTCCGAGAGGGCGCCCCGACTCGTGGACCGCTGAGAAGGAGCTGAACACCACATGACCGAGATCAGACCGTTCCTGGTGAACGGCGACTGGCGAACCGGCGAGGGGACCCTCGAGGTCCGCAGTCCGTTCGACGACGCCGTGGTGGCCGAGCTCGGGGTGCCGACGGAGGCCGACGTCGAGGAAGCGGTCGCGACCGCTTCCTCGACGTTCGAGGAGTCGCCGAAGCTCTCTGTCGCGGCCCGTTCGGCCGCCCTCGACCACATATCGAGACGGCTCGACGAGACGCAGGAGGAGAACGCTCGCCTGATCGCCGCCGAGGGCGGCAAGCCGCTGAAGTGGGCACGGGTCGAAGCGGCGCGAGCGGTCTCGACGTTTCGGTGGGCCTCGGAGACCCTGCGCCACGGAACCGACGAGGCGATGCGCCTCGATACCGAGGCCGCGTTCGGCTCGCGGCTCGGCATCCTGCGCCGGTTCCCGATCGGACCGGTGCTCGGCATCACGCCGTTCAACTTCCCGCTGAACCTGGTCGCCCACAAGGTGGCGCCCGCCCTCGCGGTCGGCGCGCCGATCGTGGTCAAGCCCGCGAGCGCGACCCCGATCGGCGCGCTGCGCCTGGCCGAGTTCTTCGACGAGACCGATCTACCGAAGGGCATGTACCAGGTGTTGCCGGTGAGCTCGAAGGTCGCCGACGCCATGGCGCGCGACGACCGGTTCCGAAAGATCTCGTTCACGGGCTCCGCCGGCATCGGCTGGTACCTGAAGGGCCTCGACCCAAAGAAGAAGGTCACGCTCGAGCTCGGTGGCAACGCCGGGGTGATCGTGCACTCCGACGCCGATCTCGACCTGGCGGCCCAGCGCATCGCGTTCGGCGGCTACTACCAGGCCGGGCAGAGCTGCATCAGCGTGCAGCGGGTGCTCGTGGCGAGCGAGGTCTACGATGACTTCGCCGCGCGGCTCACGAAGCAGGTCGAGCAGCTGAAGGTCGGCGACCCGATGGATGAGACCGTCGACGTCGGCCCGGTGATCACCCAGAGCGAGGTCGACCGCATCGCGGAATGGGTGCGCGAGGCCGAGGCGCAGGGAGCCGAGGTGCTGACCGGCGGAACGGCCGACGGGCCGTTCTTCGCACCGACGCTCATCTCGCAGACCACCCCGCAGATGAAGGTGCGCTGCGAGGAGGTGTTCGGTCCGGTCTGCACGATCACGCCCTACCAGACGTTCGAGGAGGCCCTTGCCGAGGTGAACGACTCGAAGTACGGGCTGCAGGCCGGCGTGTTCACCAACGACATCAACCGAGCCTTCGAGGCGCACCGCACCCTCGAGGTCGGCGGCGTGATAGTGAACGACGTCAGCGCGTTCCGCGCGGATCAGATGCCCTACGGAGGCTCCAAGGAATCCGGGTTCGGGCGTGAGGGGTTGCGCTTCGCGATGGAGGAGATGACCGAGCCGCGGATCATGGTCCTGTCGCACGTGCCGCTCTAGGGCCGCGATCGCGTGGAGTTCATCGGGTACGTCGTCGTCGCCGCAGTCGTCGCGTTCGGCATCTACGTCGTGCGTCGGCTGATCCTGTCGTGGCGACGCACCTACACGCCCGGTTCGGACCATGAGACGGGCGATCCGCGCCGCGCCGGAGGAGACCCCGACGTTGGCACGCCGTCAGGGTGACACGCCGAGCACGTCGTCGACGAAGGCGCCCACGATCGCCGCCGCCTCACGCTCCCGACGCCACAGGTAGTGGTCGGCTCCCTCCAGGATGTGGAGGCGCCCGTCGGGCAGGTCGTTCGTGAACCTGCTGGCGTCCTCGGGGGGACAGTGTGTGTCGTTGTCGCCGGTGAGCACGAGCACCGGACGTTTCAGCCCCCGGAGCTCCGAGGGGTGCGGCATCGGAGGCAACGCCAGGTCGTCGGGGCGCAGCGGCATGCCGAGCAGCGCGAGCGCGGCGACCCGGCTGTCGTCCAACGCCTCGCGCAGGGCGACGCTCGCGCCGAACGACCAGCCACAGGCCACCGTCGGAAGGCCGGGGGCCTCCTCGCGGATCCGCGTGACGGCCGCACGTGCGTCACGGATCTCGTCACGGCCACCGCCGTACGTGCCGCCTGAGCCCATCACACCGCGGAAGTTGAACAGCAGGACGGCGAGGCCGCGGACCCCGGCGAGCTCGTTGCGCAGGGCCCACATGATCGGGTGATCCTTGCTGCCACCGTGCTTGGGATGGGGGTGGCACAGGATCGCGGTGCCCCGAGGGTCGTGGTCGGGGCGGCGGAGCTCGCCCTCGATCCGCAGGCCGTCGTCGGTCGTGAACGTCACGGGCTCCACGGTCTGCGACGATGGCAGCCGTGGACGCGTCGCGACAACCTGTCGTGTCCGGCACCGCGTTCGCCGTGCGGGACGCGTGGCCGTGGCCGACCCTGGCTCGCCGCCCTCGGCGACGAGCTCCGGTACGGGCGGTCTTCCTACCCGAGATCACCGGGCGCGACGCGATCGCTGCACTCACGGGTCTCGCAGACTCGGCCCCTCGCCTCCTGCTCGGCACCGGGGTCGTGCCGATGACCTCCCGCCGCCCGGCGCTCACCGCGATGGGCATGGCCACGCTGCAGGAACGATCCCACGGTCGTGCGATCCTCGGGCTCGGCACGGGGCCGGCGCGCGCCGGCGCGCTCGACGAGTTGCGGACGCAGGTCCTCGAGATCAGGTCGCGCCTCGACGCGATGACGGACCCCGCTGCCACCGCCGGGCTCGTGCTCGACCGGCAGGTCCCGATCTGGATCGCTGCCTTGGGACCCCGTGCGGTCGCGCTGGCCGGCGGGATCGCCGACGGCGTGCTGCTGAACTGGTGCACGCCTGAGCGTGTGGCCGAGGCGAGGGCCTTGCTCGAGGAAGCCGCCGACGACGCCGGGCGCGACCCGACGTCGATCACGGTCGCCGCCTACATCCGGGCGGCGATCGAGGACGATCCCGCCTCCGATGCGGGAGCCAGGCGTGCGCTGGCCGCCGCGGCGGGCGAGTACGCGACCTATCCGGCCTACCGCCGACAGTTCGATGCGATGGGGGTCGGGGCCGCGGCCGCCGCCGCGGCGCGCACGGGCGCGGCCGAGATCCCTCCCGAGGCCGTGGAAGCGTTGCTCGAACGCGTCTGCCTCTCGGGTGACGCCCCGCGTGCTCGCGCCCGGCTGGAGGAGTACCGCCGGGCGGGGTGCGATCTCCCCATCGTCTATCCGGTGCCGTTCGGTGCCGACGGGCAGGCGTCGGTTGCACACACGCTCCACGCGTTCGCGCCGTCGGCGTGAGTTGCACCGGGCGCGGGACCGCGTAGACTCGGGTTTAGAAGGTCGACACCGTGGAAAAGGGGTTTATGCCATGACCTACACGATCGCGGAACCCTGTATCGACGTGAAGGACCGGGCCTGTGTCGATGAGTGCCCGGTCGACTGCATCTACGAGGGTCCCCGCATGCTCTACATCCAGCCCGATGAGTGCGTGGACTGCGGGGCATGCGAGCCCGCCTGCCCCGTCACGGCGATCTTCTACGAGGACGACGTGCCGGGCGAGTGGAAGCAATTCACCCCGATCAACGCGGAATTCTTCAACGACGACGTCAGCGGCCTCGGATCACCCGGTGGCGCGGCGCAGGTCGGACCGGCGGCCGTCGACCACCCCGTGGTCGCCGGATGGCAGGCGCTCTAGTCGCTGCCGGCGGGTCGGTGAACGGCCCCGGGCTTCGCCCGGGGCCGTTCAGCGTGTGCCACCTGGGGCGATGCGCCACGTCATCGAGTCGCAACCTCGCCCAGCGTGACAGGATGGGGCGGACCACCCGAAGGCGGCCCGAAGGCGGATGGAGATGAACGGACGGAGGCGCCTCCCGCTCCTCACTCGTACGGCGTCGATCGTGCTCGCGGTCGCCTTGCTGGCCGTGTGGGCACCGATCGGAGCGACGGCCGAGGCGCCCGCGACCGCCACGACCAGCACGACGCTCACCCCCGTGGTCGCACCCGCTGTCGCGAGGATCCTGATCCGTCGATCGGGCACCGTCGTGCGTTCGGGGGACGGGTTCGTCGTGGAGCTGGTCGGCGTGCCGCGCGCCATGCGCGCAGCCGGAACGCCGAGTCGCGTGTACCGGGTGCGGTTCGCCGGACGCTTCGCTCCGCGAGCCCTTCCTTACGTGGTGACCGTCGACGGCGCTCCTCTCGCGGTCGCCGTCCCGTCGCCCAGCGTGCGGTCGGTCGTCGCTCTCACCGCCGACGATGTCGTCACCACGGGGGCGCTCGAGTTGACGTACGGCGGCCGACCCGCCGCCGAGTCGCCCGCGTCGGCGCTCGAGGCGCCGTCGCCGCGGGGACCCAGACGCCTCCCCTCGCCCGGTCCGTTCGACGTGGCGCGCCGCGAGTACGACTTCGGCGATCGCGCGTTCCAGCCCACCGAGCTCGGCGCCAAGGTGGAGATCAGGGCCGATGTTCACTTCCCGAAGGGGTTACCCGACGGCCCCTACCCGATCGTGCTGTTCATGCACGGGAACCACTCATCGTGCTACCGGGGCGAACGCGCCGGATACCGCTGGCCCTGCCGCGAGGGGTGGAAGCCGCTCCCGAACCACGAGGGATACGACTACGCCGCCTCCCGCCTCGCGAGCTTCGGGTACGTCGTCGTCTCGGTGAGCGCGAACGGCGTCAACGTGCTCGGCAATCAGCTCGCCGACTCCGGCATGCGCCAGCGCGGCGAGCTGCTCGAGGAGCATCTCGACCTGTGGCAGGCATGGTCGACGACGGGCGGCGAGCCGTTCGACGACCGGTTCGTGGGGCAGGTCGACATGTCCACGATCGGCACGATGGGTCACTCCCGCGGCGGCGAGGGCGTGGTGTGGCACGTGATCGTGGATCGTGAGCGCGCCGACCCGTTCGGCATCGACGCGATCCTGCCGATCGCGCCGGTGGACTTCAACCGCGAGACCGTGAACCGCGTGACGCTCGCGGTGGTGCTGCCCTACTGCGACGGCGACGTGTTCGATCTGCAGGGGGTCCACTTCTTCGACGACGCCCGGTACCGGGAGCCCGGCGACCCGACGCCGAAGCACACCGTCACGCTGTACGGAGCGAACCACAACTACTTCAACACGGTCTGGACGCCCTCGTCCGGGTACCCGGGCTCCTTCGACGACGCGTTCGGCCGGTGCGAGGGCAAGCTCACTCCCGCGCAGCAGCGGAGGGTCGGGGCCGCCTACATCGTGTCGTACTTCCGTCGGTACCTCGGTGAGGAGGCCGGTCTGGACGCGGAGTGGACGGGGGAGAGGACACCCCCAGGCGTGGATCCCACCCGCGCGCTCACGGCCTATCTGGCGCCCGACCGAGCAGCGCATCGTCTCGACGTCAACCGATTCGTCGGCGAGCGCTCGATCGTTCGCACCGAGGCGGGCGACGACGTGATCGCATCGGGCCTGTCGCTGCTGGGGTGGTGTGCGAACACCTTCGAGACGCCGTGCGTGCCGGGCGATCTGTCGTTCACCGACGCGCATCTACCCGGGCTCTCCAGGGGGCTGTTCGGCTGGTCGGGTCCCGAGGGGATCGTGCGCTTCGACCTCGGCGCGGGGGTCGACGTCCGGGCGTTCAGCGCCCTGCAGTTCAGGGCCACCGTGAACCCGGGATACCGGGCCAATGCGGGCGTCGCTTATCAGGACCTATCCGTCGCGCTCATCGACGGCGGCGGCGAGGAGGTCTCGGTGGCGGCCGCCGACGTCGGGAACGAGGCGCTCCGCTTCCCGACGGGGCTCCGTCGGTTCTCCGGCCACGTGATCCTGCAGCAGCTCCGCTTCCCGGTTGAGGACTTCGACGCGCTCGACCTCGCCGACATCCGAGCGATCGAGATCAGGTTCGACCGCACGAACAAGGGCGTGATCGACGTGGCCGACCTCGCGTTCAGCGCCGGCGACGGAGCCTGACGCTCCGCTCAGGTCGAGCGATCGACGTCGGCCGGCAGGAAGACGCGGAACGATGCCCCTCCGCCCTCACGTTCCTGCACCCACGCCCTGCCTCCCTGGAGCTCGGCGAACCGACGAACGAGCGTGAGTCCGACACCGACCCCGGGAGCATGACGGGGCGCATCGGGTCCCTGTCGGAACGGCTCGAACACCGTCTCCTGTAGGTCCTCCGGCACGCCGGGACCGTCGTCCTCGGTCGCGATCAGGATGCCGTCGGGATGGGCCAGCACCCTGACCCAGACGGTAGCCG
>JBGGNG010000097.1:0-3066 GCA_041287635.1 Actinomycetota bacterium
CCTGGGCTGTCTGCACCACGGACGGAAGGTACACCCGTTCCCCCACCCCGTGCGCTGCCTCCGCGTAGGGACCGAAACAGACGGCGGGGATGCCGGCGACGTTGCCGAAGACCGCAGCGTCGGTGGTGCCGGTTGTGGAGACGAGCGCCGGAGGCGTTCCAGCCTGCGTCGAAAAGGCATGCGCCAGCGACGTCACCAACGGATGGTCGTCGGGGATGTCGTACCCACCGCTCGAGAACCCGTTGTACCGGACCTCGGCGGCGCCCGGCTGGTCGCTCGTGGCCTCGCTCACCGCCGCTTCGATGCGACCCTTCAACTCGTCGACGGTCGTCTCCGGGTACATCGCGATCCGGTAGCCGGTCTCACACTCACCCGGCACCGTGGACGCCCAGTCCCCGCCTCTGATCGTGCCGACGTTGAGATTGATGGGGTGGGTGAACAGATCGTAGGGAGGCGGCGGGGTCGCGTTCAGATCGGCCTCCAGCGATCGCAGCGCACCGATCACCGCGAGGCTCTTCTCGATCGCGTTCGTCGCGTGCTGCCCCTCGGCGGCGTGTCCCGGCACGCCGGTGATCCGGACGCTGAACCACACCACCCCCACCTGAGACGTCGTGATCGCTGCGCCGAACGGTTCCGCGATCAACGCGGCATCGGCCGTGTAACCGTCGATCAGCGTCTGCAAGGTCCCGTTGCCTGAGCATTCCTCCTCGACGACCGACTCCACCGTGATCGGCGCCTGAGGCACGAGATCGAGGGCTCGCAGACCCTTGACCGCTCCAAGGATCGCCGCGAGGCCACATTTCATATCAGCCGCTCCCCGTCCCACCATCCATCCGTCTTCACGATGGGCACCGAACGGGTCGACGTCGCCCCATTGCGCCGTGGGCTCGGGGCTCACGACGTCGATGTGTCCGTTCAGGATCAGCGAGCGTCCAGCGTCGCCATCGCGCGGCATCCACGTGGAGACGACGTTCCGCTTGCCGTCGACGTTCCAGTCGAACGGAGCAGCGAGTGGATGTGCGCGGATCCGAGTGCCGTCCATCGGCACGTCGACCGGCTCGAGTCCGATCTCGGCGAGCGCGCCCTCGACGACGACCTGCCCCGGTTCCTCGTTGCCCAGCGTCGTGGGCGCACGGACGAGCTCGGACAGCACGTCGGTCATCCAATCGGTCTGCTCGGCGATCGCGGCAAGGATCTCGGCGTCCACCGAACCGGTGCTCGCCGAGGGCTCAGCGGACGCGAGCTCCCCCCGGCCGGCGAACGCATGCGCCTCGGGGGTCTCCAGATCGCTGGTGAGCCGGCTGCCCCCGTATGCGCCCGGGGGGGCCTCGTCGGGCAGGGGCTCCATGGGGCCGCAGCGTACCAACCCCTTCGAGCTGGTCTCCCTCCATCGTTGACGTATGTGTGTAATGAAGTAATCTCTTGGTATGACGACACTGAGGACCGATCGCGCGCGCTCCGACGACCAGATTCGAGGATGGTTCGCAGGACGCGTTCCCGACGACTGGTTCAGTGGCCCGCTCGAGATCAGCGCCGACCGCGACGAGATCCTCGTGATGGGCACGATCCCGGCTCCCGACCTGCCCGAGGACGAGAGCGCGGAGGCTCGGAGCGCAGCGACCGGATCGAGGATCGCGGGGTTCCGTGAGGACACCCGAGCCCGGCGGATGAAGGTCGCCGCCGAGGCGGAGCATCGATTCGGATGCAAGGTGAGCTGGGGCGTGATCTGCGCCGATCAGCGGGCGACGTTCACGACCCTCAGCGTGCCGGCGATGACCCGCCTGCACCTTGCGGAGCGGCAGGTGCTCGACACGCTCGTCGATGCCGGGGTCGCGCGCAGCCGGAGCCATGCCCTCGCTTGGTGCGTGCGTCTCGTCGCGGAGCGTCAGGATGACTGGCTGCGCGACCTGCGCCAGGCCCTGACGTCGGTCGAGAAGGTGCGGGCAGAGGGCCCGAAGGACTGACCGCGGTCCTGAGCCTCCGCCCTCAGCTACGCCCTCAGGTGGTCGATCGTTCGATCGAGACGATCATGTTCGCGACGAGGCGGGTGATGACCTGCTCCCCCGCCTCTAGATCGTCGGGCACACTCTCTCGCCCGAGACGGGCGGTCGCCGTCGTCCGGTCCCGGTACGCCACGGTGACATCGACGTAGCCCACCCCGTGCACATCGAAGGGGCGCACATCGACCACCAGCGCCTCGGCCTCACCGACCATGAGCCGAGAGTACCGCACGGCCCGTAGCTCCCGAGGCCCTGCACCGATGCGTGCCCTGTGCCGGCATCGGAGAGGTGGCGCTCCACACCCGGCCTCCTCGGCCATCGCTCAAGACCGGCGCGACCCATGCCGAATCTACCCGTATGTACCGAGGGGGAACCCCATTCCGTCGTGGTCTGGCGACGTTCGCCGCGATCGTCTCCATGGGAGCCACGCTGGTCAGCGGAGGGGCTACGGCAACCGCTGCAGGCGAAGGCTCCTCAGCCCCCCTACCGCACCTGGGGGAGCCCGGATCGGGCCCGGCGCCGTTCCCCGTCGAGCTGCCGGCGACGGCATCGCCGCGAGCCGCGACCTTCCGGTGGGCCGACCTCGACAGCTCGGACGCATGGGCCAAGGCAGCCATCGACTTCGTCGGCAAGGCCAACAATTGGATGCGCGACTTCGCCGCGAAGCCGGATGGCACCGTGCCGTTCAAGCCCGACATGGTCCAGACGCGGAAGTACCTGGCCCGGGCAGCGGTCAAGGCGTTCGCACCCGCCGCCGACGTCGACCCGGCGATCACGTTCACCGACCTCGACCCGACGCAGGCCTTCTACAAGTGGGCGAACATCGCGGTGCAGCGTGGCTGGATGCGACGTTCCCCCGATGGTCGGTTCATGCCGGATCAGGCGGTGACGACGGGAGTCCTACACTCGGTCCTGATCAATGCCCTCGGCATGAGGAGCATCGCGCGGCAGCTCGACGGGCTGCACACGCGCGACGGGGCACGCTTCCAAACACCCGAGCGGTTCGGCGCGCTCATGCTCGGACTCCGGCTCGGGCTGCGCTACAACAACAGCAACGAGGCGATGG
>JBGGNG010000098.1:0-2895 GCA_041287635.1 Actinomycetota bacterium
GTGGCACGGGGGACCGATGGGCCTCACCCTGCTGATCGCACCCGTCGTCCTGTCCTTCTTCGCATACCGAGGATGGCTGCAGACCAAACGGGAAGAGGAGCAGCGACGGGAAGGCGACCGTATGCGGACCCTCTACGAGGCCGGAAGTGCTCTCGACGGTCCGCTCGACGCGAACTTCGACTTCCAACCGTTCCTCGGGTTCGTCCAGCAACTCGTTGACGCGGCCGGAACCGAACTGGCCGTGCGGGACGAAGCGGGGCTGCGCGTCTACAACTCCGAGAGCGGTATGTACCAGGCCGTCCAGACCGAGATGGGTCCGGCTGACCCGGCGACGTACGTGAGTGCGCGCCCGGGGCTCGCCACGTACGTCGCCGCCATCCGCGACGAGGCGAACGAGGTCGGGATCCTCGCCGTCCACCGCGCCACCCAGTTGTCTCCGTCGGAATGCGCGCTGGTCGACTCGCTGGCTTCCCAGGTCTCCGCGAGACACCGGAACCAGCAGCTCTTCGACGAGACCGTTGAGCAACGCGGCCACCTGGCGGACGTGGTCGGCAGCAGCTCGGACGGCATCTTCGTCGTCTCTGGAGGGGGCACGGTGCTCTCCTGGAACCCGGCGATGGAGAGGATCACCGGCTACCTCGCGGACGAGGTGGTGGGTCGTCGTTCCGGTGACGTTCTCCGGATCCCCGGCGAGCCGAGAGTGGATGGATCGCCCCCGACGGAGCTCGCGCTCGGGGTCGAGGAGCCCCAGGACGCGCTGATCCTGCGGCGCGACGGATCGGACCGGTGGATCCGCTACTCGAGCAGCACGATGCCCGAGCGACAGGGAAGCGGAACGAGTCTCGTCGTGACCGCTCGCGACGTGACGGCCGAGCTCGAGGCCGAACAGATGAAACGCGACTTCGTCGCCACCGTGTCCCACGAGCTCAGGACACCGCTCACGCCCCTCAAGGGCCTGCTCCAGTCGCTGAACAAGGGGCTGGTCGAGGACTCGCCTGAGGCACGCCACGAGTACCACGCGATCATGCTGCGCCAGACCGAACGGCTGGAGCGGCTCATTTCCGATCTCCTCGACGTCTCACGCTTCGATGCCGGGCACCTGCCGATGGACGCGGTTCCGGTGGAGGTCGGTGCGCTCTTGGAGCGCGAGATCGCGGACGCGAGCCAGTTGACGGCAGTCCGCGAGGTTCGGTTCAAGCGTCCGGAACGCCCGGTCTGGGTCGTCGCCGACCCGCTCCGCCTCGGCCAGATCGTCACCAACCTGCTGTCGAATGCGTTCAAGTACTCGCCGGAGGGTGCCCCGGTGATCGTGGGGCTGACCAAGCTCGACGATTTCGCCCTGGTCTCGGTGCAGGATCGGGGCGAGGGGATCGCGATCGACGACCAGGATCGCGTGTTCGAGCGCTTCTACCGCGTGGACACAGGATTGACTCAGACCGCAGGTGGATTCGGCCTGGGCCTGTTCATAGCCCGCCGACTGGCTGAAGCGATGGGTGGGGGTCTGGTTCTGAGCTCGCGGCCGGGTGAAGGATCCACGTTCTCCGTCAGCCTGCCGCTCCTCATGGCCGCGCCGCAGACGGATGAACTGGCGGGCCAACGCCTTTCCTTGCGTGACACCGACACCGATCGTCACGGGCCAGATGCCGGTGAACAGAAAGCTCATGTGCTCACGAGCGCGGATTCCCGCGTACAGGTGCTGCGCTCACAATAGCGCTGCCTGTTCCTCTCGCTGCTCGGGTTCGAGAGACGGGTCTGTGCACGTGCGCACGGACACCCGTACACCCATCGATAGAGACCAAGCATCTGCCGCGATCTAGCTTCGACTCCCAGATAGGGCGGCGCCGACGAAGACAGGCTCATTGTGCGGCGGTCCTTCGACCACATGCGCGACGATGCAAGTCACATTGTCTCGTGCACCGCTGCTGAGTGCCTGACCGATGAGTCGCTCGGCGCACTCCTCCGTGTCGCTCGATGAACTCATCACCTCCGCGATCACATCATCCGAGAGGGCATCCGAGAGGCCATCCGAGCAGAGAAGTAGCAGGTCACCTGGTCGGACCGTCCAGCAGGCTAGGCTGAAGCGAGTGCCACGTCCGGACAGTGCCCGAAGCACGATGTTTCGTTGGGGGTGGAAACGAGCATCGTCAGGGGAGATTGCCCCCGCATCGACCCGCGACTGGACGAACGTATCGTCCTTGCTTAGTTGATAGAGACGGCGGTCCCGGAACAGGTATCCCCGCGAGTCCCCAGCGTGCAGCAAGACGACCCGATGATCACGCTGAAGCAACACGGCCGTTAGCGTCGTAGCCATCCCGTCTAATTCAGGGCGAAGGGCGACTTGCTCGGCAATCGCGTCCTCTCCGCGGAACGCGGCCGCTCGTAGGTGATCGGTACCGTCCCATCCCTCCAGAGTGAAGTCGATCTGAGCGAAGCCCCGAACCATCGCTGCTGATGCGAGATCGCCCCCCGGATGGCCACCCACGCCATCGGCGAGAGCAAGCACCCGAGCATCTGCGTAGGCAGCGTCCTCGTTCCTCTCACGGACAGGCCCGCGATCGCTGCCTGCGGCGAAGTCGAACCACAACTGCCGGCTCATGACCGGTCGATCGTCTTTCTGTCATCGCTTCGCAGTCAAACGTGGAGCCAGCGAGGGTCCGTTGATCGAGACTAAGGAACTGCAGGACGCCCTGGCCAATGGCCAGCCCTCCACTCACCCTCGAAATCACCTCAGCCATCAGTCCTCAAGAGAGTGCCGATAGCCTCGGGTGGGCGTCAAGGAGTCCCGTACTGCCTAGATGCTGCCTCAGACCCAGAGTGACAAGAACGCCCGCACAGGTGGTCTGTCCAATGCGGGCGTCTACCAGGGCCTTCGCTTGTGGAGACGAGCGGACTCGA
>JBGGNG010000099.1:0-26026 GCA_041287635.1 Actinomycetota bacterium
GACTGGGCGCCGTCGATGCCCCCCTCCTCGTCGAAGATCGCCACCACGGCGAGCGCCGCGCAGGCTGTGACCACCGAGAGGCTGGTGAGCACCGGTCGAGCCCAGCGTCGAGGCGGGGCCGTCGATCCGGTCGCCGAATCGGGGATGCCGGTGAAGACGGTCCATGCCGCGAACGCCAGCGGGCACAGCATGAACGGCAGCACGATCGAGGCGATCGTGCTGTCGAAGGAGCCGCGGGTCCAATGCCACCCGAACGTCGCGGCGGCGGCAGCCGTCACGGCGAAGATGCCGAAGAGCACGAGGTGCCGTCGCGAGGGCGCCCACAAGGCGAGAGCGCCGAACGCCGCGACCTGGAACGCGGCGACCGCACTGAAGACCGCGGCGGTGATCGATGCCTGGAGCGACGCGTCGAACGGGCGTACGACCACGTACATCAGCGCCGTGACCGAGGCCGTGATGAGGAAGATGTCCGTGCCGATCTCGATGCCGTCTCGCTCGTCGAAATGGTCGTGGAACTCCGCACGCGCGAGTTGCGCGAGCGGCACGAGGAACAGCGCGAACGCCAGATCGGTGACCCGCGGCTCGTAGGTACCGCCATCGTTCAGGTCGACGGCGAGGAACACCACGTTGACGGTCCCAAGCATGAACAGGGCGTACGCGAGATGCACCGTGCCACGCCACGCCTCGCCCTTCCCGACCGCTCGCAGGATGAGGCCGCCCGACAGCAGGCATGATCCCGCCACCATGACCTGAGCAGCCAGACCCTGCTCCCTGGAGCCGCTGGGGAACGCCAAGTAGGTCACGACGGCGGCCACCGCGGCGGCGCCGAGGAACAGGCCCGTGGCGGTGCGTGCACGCGGGCGGACGGCGACGTCGCTCATGTGACGCCCATGATGCCTGGTGGAGACACCCGACTCCATCACCCGACCGGGGGTCGTTGCAGACCGGACGGACTAGCCCGTCGAGGGGACGGACGGCTCGCAGCGCGGCCCGGTGCCTACTCGATCAGGCGCCGACGCAGCGCTTCAGCGACCGCTGCCGTACGGTCGGAGGCGCCGAGCTTCTCGAAGATGTGCTCCAGGTGGGTCTTGACCGTGTCGGGTGAGATGTAGAGGCGCTCGGCGATGTCGCGGTTCGTGTGCCCGAACGCGAGGAGCTGCAGCACCTCGATCTCCCGGGCGGTGAGAGTCTCGGCCTTGCGGTCCCGTTCCTTGGCGGTGGAGAGCTCTTCGGCGAGCGCGACCACCAGCTGGGGGTCGATCACCATGTTGCCGCCCGCGACCAGGCGCACGGTCTGGATCAGGTGCTCGGCGTCGCGCGCCTTCAACACGTAGCCACGGGCGCCCGAGCGGACTGCCTCCACGACGAACTGGCGGTCGTCGTACGCCGTCAGCATGATCACGCCGATCTCGGGCCAACGGTCCCGGATCTCACGAGCTGCCTCGAGGCCGTCCATCTCGGGCATCCGGATGTCGATCAACGCGATGTCGGGGGTCTCGGTGCCGATCAGGTCGAGCAGTTCCTTCCCGTCAGCGGCCTCGCCGACCACCTCGATGCCGTCGGCCATGTCGAGGTATCGGCGCAGGCCCTGGCGCACCAGCGAGTGGTCGTCCGCGATCGCAACCTTGATCGTCACCTTGCCTCCTGAGGCCCCCCGAGTTCGGACCATCCTAGTCGTTCGGGCGGTTCATCGATGGGAACCGCGTCATCGTCGCCTCACCGGCGCCCGGCCGGCGCCTCAGAACACGTCCCACCACGTCACGAACAGCGCGCTCAGGATCGCGTATCCGCCTGCGAACGACGCCACGATCGCGGAGTGCGGGATGCGCCTCCTCTCCTCGGCGCGGGCCAGCACCCAGAACGCCGGGAAGATCACAGCGACGAACCGTGGCATCGACAGCAGCGGGCGCGTCGGCCAGGCGTAGACGAGCGGCAGCGCCAGGCTCGCGATCGCATAGACCGAGTAGGTGGGACGCAGCCACCGCAGTCCGACGATCACGGCCAGCAGCACCACGCCGACGACGAGCGCATCGACGAGCCAGTAGCTGCCGAGGCGCCACGCGTCCCCGACGCCCTCGGCCACGGTCGTCCAGGGCCATCGCGCTTCGCGGGACCAGTTGCGCTGGGCCGTCCACGGCGCCGTCGCGTCGCCGTGCTGCACGCGCCACCAGGCCAGGTAGAGCAGGGGGCCCACGCCGACCATGAGAGCGGCCGCGATCCGCGGGGCGAGCGTCCGGCCGAGACGCCGATGCTGCAGCACGGCCTCGACGCAGAGCGCGACCGCGATGAGCACCCCGACGCTGCGGGTGCCTGCGGCGAGCGCGCCCGCGAGCGCCGCCAACCACCATCGATCGCGGCGAGCGAACCAGAACGCCGAGATCGACGCCAACAGGAACGGTCCTTCCGTGTAGGGCGCCAGGAAGAAGAACCCCGTCGGGAAGATCGCGAGGAACAGCACGGTGAGCCGCGCTGTCTCTCGTGACATGCCTTCGAGCCGGGTGAGTCCGTGCAGCATCGCGAGCGCCCCGGCGAAGCAGACGTTCGAGACGATCAGAGCGGCGCCGAGCGGACCGATGCCCGGCAGCCCTGCGACGAGCCGGATCGACAGCGGATACACGGGGAAGAACGCGGCGCTGCCGTCGGCGAGGTCGTACCCGCGCGTCGCGATCGTGAGGAACCACGCGGCGTCCTGTCGTTCTGCCGCGGTGAAGAGCGCCTCCCATCCGTACGTCACAGGGGCGATGGGCCACCCCGCGACGGCCGGCGGGCCTTGTCGCGGAGCGATCAGCCCGACGGCCACGAGACCCAGGACCGAGAAGCCGATCCGCACTCCGAGGAACACGAACAGCGAGTCGCGCAGCCCGTCACGCAGCCGCACGGCTTCCCCGTCGCCGCCGGTCGTCCTCCGGGTGGCCGGCGCGAACGCATCCGGCGACGGGACCGTCATGACCGAACCCTCTCGATCTCGAGGACCCCAGAGGCCGCTCGCTCCCGTCGCTCGATCTCGATCGGCTCGTGCTCGCGGCGGATCCACGACACGACGCACCAGAGCAGCACGGCGGCCCTCAGGAGGACCATGACCTCGAACAGCGCCTGGGACGAGCCCGACGCGCCCTGGAGGCGTCCGAACCACGAGAAGCGCGTCACGAACACCGCGACGTCGGTGAGTGAGAACGCGAGGAACGGCCACAACCGCGGGAGCGCCAGCGCGAACCAGGGCAGCAGCCAGAGTCCGTATTGGGGCGAGTAGACCTTGTTCGACAGCAGGAACGCCACGAGCAGCGGCAGGCCCAGCGTCCACCTGGGGAAGTCGGGGTGCCGCCGGACCTTGATCGCCCACACCACCGCGATCGAGATGAGGAAGATCGCGAACGACCCGACGTTGATCGCCCGGGTGGAGGGGCAGAGATCCAGATGCCGACAGGCGATGTACCAGAGGCTGTCGAAATCGGCGCCGCGCTCGCCGTTGAACCGGAAGAACGTCAGCCATGCCGTCGGCGCGGCTGCCGCGAACGGGAGGTTCACCAGAAGCCAGGCTCCCGCGGTCGTCCACGCGAGCACGATCGCGCCGTCGGGACGCCGTTCCCGGAGCCGTTGCGCGATGAGCGGCACAGCGAGCAAGGCGGGATAGAGCTTCGTGGCGGCGCCGAGCCCGAGAGCGACGCCGGCGGCGCGATCTCGCCGCCGGAAGAAGGCGAGCAGACCCGCCGTCGCGAGCGCGACCGCGACGGGGTCCCAGTTCATCGTCCCGTACACGAGGAGGGTGGGCGCCAGGGCGAAGTAGAGCGCGCGAGACCCATTCGCGACGTAGAGCATCACCGCGATCGCGACGGCGAAGCCGGTCAGCAGCAGGGCGTTGACCCAGTAGAACGGGGCGTAGTCGTCCCCGGAGATCCATGACGCGAGCCGCATCACGTACATCGTCAGGACCGGGTACTCGTCGCAGTTGCGACCCTCGACCGGCTCGCAGGCGTCGAGGAAGGGCAGGCGAGAACCTCGGAGTTGCTCGGTGTCGAGTAGCGGCACGACGTCTGTGTAGCAGAGCCGGCGGTACTGACGAAGGTCGCCCCACTCGCCGGGGGCACACGGGGCCTTGGTCGCGGCACCCAGCGCCATCGTGCCGATCACGCACGCGAGGACCACGCCGAGGCTGATCGTCGCGCGCGCGTGGCTCATCGCGCCGCATCGTAGCCCGACCGCGCGAGATGACCGTCTGAGTGCTGACTCGTAGAGTGTCCGGTCGTGAGGTACCGCGTGGAACAGCTGGCCTCGACCTGCGACGTGTCGGTCGACACGGTGCGCTACTACCAGTCGCGCGGGCTGCTCGCCGCTCCCGAGCGGGAAGGTCGCGTGGCTTGGTACGGCCCCGAGCACGTCGAGCGCATCGCCCAGATCCGTTCGCTCCAAGGCAAGGGGCTCACGCTCGCAGCGATCCGGCGCGTGGTCTCCGGCGAGTTGGGCCCGGCCGACGCCGACCTCGCGGCCGCCGTGTCGGCCGCCCGGGGGGACGTCGGTGATCCTGCCGCCGAGGCAGATGGTTCGCTCACACTCGAAGAGTTCTCCACCTGGAGCGGCGTGCCCGCGTCGTTGATCCAGGCGGTCGAACGTGAGGGCATCCGGCTCGGCCGCCATGTCGACGGAGAGGATCGGTACACCGCGGCCGACATCGAGCTCGTGCGTACGGCGCTGCGCCTGCTCGAGTTCGGGCTGCCGCTGCCCGACCTGCTGGGCCTCGCCCGCGACGCCGACGCCGCGATGCGAGGTCTGGCGGTCCGGGCCGTGGAGCTGTTCGACGAGCACGTCCGCAAGCCGATCCGCGACACCGCCGGCGACGACGAGAGGGCCGCGGAGCAGATGGTCGCGGCGTTCCGGGAGCTGCTGCCGGCGGTGACGACGCTCGTGTCGCACCACTTCCGGCGGGTCCTACTCGAGACCGCCGAGGCTCAGATCGAGGAACCGGCAGGCAGCGAGGGCGTCTCGTGAGTGACCCGCTGCCGCAGGGGGAGGAGAAGCGCCGCGCGGTACGGCGGCTGTTCGACTCGATCTCGCCGCGGTACGACCTCGTGAACAGGGTGATGACCTTCGGTATGGACGTCGGCTGGCGTCGAACGGCTGTCGCGTCGCTACGGCTTCCCGGTCGATCGTTCGTGGCGGATCTCGCCTGCGGCACCGGCGACTTCTGTCGTGAGCTGGAACGACGCGGCTACCGGGCGGTCGGATTCGACTTCTCCCACGGCATGCTCGTGAACGCGAGGACCGACGTTCCGCTCGTGGAAGCCGACGTGCTCCAGCTGCCGATCGCCGATCGCGGGGTCGACGGCGTCACCTGCGGGTTCGCGCTGCGCAACGTGGTGTCGCTCGGGGGGTTCTTCCGTGAGCTGGGGCGCATCGTGCGCCCCGGCGGGCGGATCGTGCTGCTCGACGCGAGCGAGCCCGACAACCCCCTCGTACGCACCGGGCACGGTCTCTACTTCAACCGGGTCGTGCCGATGATCGGCGGCACGTTGTCGAACAAGACGGCGTACTCCTACCTGCCGAAGTCGATGGCGTACCTGCCGCCGCCGGCGGAGATGCTCTCGATGCTGCGAGAGGCCGGCTTCCACGATGCGGAACGCCGTCAGCTTTCGGGCGGGATCACGCAGCTGTTCGCGGGCACCCGGTCGTGAGCGTGTCGGTTCGGTCGACGTCGCTGGGTGCCGCGTTCGACCTGCTGGCGGCATACGCGCCGCCCGACGGCTTCTTCTTCGAGAAGGACGGCCTCGGGGTCTCGACGGGCTCGCTCGGCGATGGGCTGGAGGTCGGCCCGGCGTCGGACCTGTCGGCGTTGTCTCGAGCCGTCGAGGTGGCCCTCCGGGAGATCGCCGACGGCGACGATGGCGTTCCCCTCGCGGTTGGAGCGCTGCCGTTCGCGACTGCGCCGGCGTCCATGTGGGTGCCCCGACGCGCGGTGGTCCGCACCGACGACGCGGAGACGTGGCTGCTCGACCTCGCGGGCGACGGAGACACGGTCCCCGCCTTCTCGCCGGAGCGTGTGATCGGCGAGCTTCCGCACGAGGCTTTCCGCCCGATGCAGCTGACCGAGGAGCCGTCGGCTCCTGTCTACGCTGAGGCCGTGCGTGCCGCCGTGGACCTGATCCAGGGGGGGGAGCTCGAGAAGGTGGTTCTCGCGCGGACCCTGATCGTCGACGCCGGGCGGGAGCTGGACGCTCGGCGATTGCTGCATCGTCTTCGCGCGGTCGAGCCGCACTGCTATGCATTCGCCGCGCCGACTGAGCAGGGACCTCCGTCTTCCGTCGCTGGTGAGAACACGGAGGTCCCTGCCCAGTCGCGCGGACCCACCCGAGGTGGCACTCGCATCTGTCCCCTTGTCGGCGCGAGCCCAGAGTTGCTCGTCTCGCGTCGAGGCGACCGTGTGCGCTCGATGCCGTTGGCCGGCACCGCGCCCCGCTCGGGAGACCCCGACGAGGATCTCGCGAACGCCGAGGCGCTCACCCGCTCAGGCAAGGACCGCGAAGAGCACGCGATCGTGGTCGCCGCGGTCGCCCACGTGCTTGGGGGGTTCTGCGACGACCTCACGTTCGATGCCGAGCCCGTGCTCGAGCCGACCGCCAACGTGTGGCACCTCGCCACGCGCTTCGAAGGCACGCTCCGCGATCCATCGGCGAGCGCGCTGGACCTCGTGGCCGAGCTGCACCCGACGCCTGCCGTGTGCGGCACGCCGTCGATACGCGCGCGCGAACGAATCGTCGAGCTCGAGGGGTTCGACCGCGGAGGCTACGCCGGTCCGGTCGGGTGGGTCGATGCCCGGGGCGACGGGGACTGGGCCATCGCGTTGCGGTGCGCGTTGCTCGACGGCGAGCGAGCGACGCTCTACGCCGGCGCCGGCATCGTCGTCGGGTCCGACCCCGCGGGCGAGCTCGACGAGACAGATCGGAAGTTCCGCGCGTTCCTGGACTCGCTGCGTTGGGGCTGAGTCCTCCCGTCAGGTCGGGGGGAGGGAGGCCTTCGCAGCCCTTCGCGTGAGACCCAGCCGGCCGAGTTCCAGCGAGGCGAGCGCGGCGTGATGCCCCGACTGCAGGTCGCCCCAGGGGTCGGTCGTGACTCCCGCGATGCGCGAGTATGGGAAGCGGGTCGCGGCCCGCAGCGCCAGGTACCCCTCGAGGCCGATGTCTCCCGCGTCAAGTGCCCGGCTGATGCGTCGACGCTCGCGCGTGAGCGGCGCGCGGATCACGAGCCAGACGGCGATCAACGGGATCGTCGGCCCCAGCGCGATCACGAGCCCGATCAGCAGGGAGATGTTGAATATCGCGTCTTTGCTGGCCTGGCCCTTCTGCACGGTGCCTTGTCCGACCGCATCGATGCGGTCGGCGATCTCCTGGATGCCGCCCCCGATGAGTGGCACCTCGGCGAGATCCTCGAGCGCGCCGGCCGCATCGGAGACGCTCTGACCCGCGCCGATCACGCCGTCGCTCAGGCCACTCAATTCGTTCACGGTGCGGCCGAGCGTGTAGCCGATCGTGCACCACAGCAAGAGCCAGAGCACCACGATGATGTCGATCGTGCGGGACGTGCGGTGTGACACGGCTGCCTCCGTTGAGTCAGCGCGGGACGATCGAGGGCGTCACGACGCAACACGACGCGCGACCTTCCCCGATCCCTGCGTTCCGGCGTTCTAGGAGAACCGCGCCAGACGGTACTGGGTTGACTGTCCGGCGGCCGTGGGTTTGGTGCCGCTGCACGACTGGTTCGCGGGATTCCAGGCACCCCCGACCTTGGTGAATTCCCCGCCCACCCAGAGCGAGCCTCCGCTCTGGTGGAGGGCCCACACTCCGTTGTATTGCGGGGTGATGGGGATCACCCAGCCGGGATCCCTCGCTCCGGAGAGCGTCAAGGCCACGAGCCTCGGATGGAACACGTCGTTGCCCACACATCTGAAATGGCCACCGACGATGTAGCGATCGTCGAACCTGATCACCACTTGGGACGATCCGTTGGTGTCGGTCTTCCAGATCTGCTGCCCGTCGAACGTGAGCTTCTGCGTGAAGTCCGACCCTCCGGCCGCGAGCACGACACCGTCCGAATCGATCTCGAGGCTCCACCCGAACGCTGCGCTCGTGGGGCTGATCTGCTTGTTCCACGTATGGTCGATGCGCCCATCGGGCAGGAGTCTCACGATGGCCTTCTCGAGGGTGGCCGATCCCGTTGACTCGCCCGGGTTCAGTGCCCAGTCGCACTTGCAGGCCGTGAGCCACCCTCCTCCCGGCATCGGCGCGATATCCGTGTACATGGGCGACGTGCTGTGGGCCCGAAGGGAAGGATCGGTCTGCACGGTCGTGGTGGCGAACGACGACACCTTCGCGCCGGTCCTCGTCCAGGCGTTCATCTTCCCCCCACCCCCGAGCACGAGGCTGCCGTCGACCAACACCGATTTCAAGGCGGAGGCCGAGAATCGGTCGCCCAGGCTTCCTGTGGCGCCGTCGAATTCCAGGAGGTTCTTCGAGCCGTTGGCAGCCCCGAAGGTTCCCGCGGCGTAGACATCCGAGCCATCGACCGAGAGGTCCCAGACCATTGCGCTCGATCCGCTGAGCGCCGGGATGGACACCCCGGTCGCCTTGAGGCCCGTCGTTGCGTCGATCGCGGCAAGTCCGTTCAAGCCGGACTGCACCACGTTCCCAGCGCGGTCCACGAGGGCGGTGAACTTCCCGGCGACCCAGAGGACGTTCCCCACCTGGACGATCGCTCGGACCTTGCCGTTGACGCCGAGCGTCTCGTCGGGAGTCGTCGACGGGAGGGCCGCTGACGCTGTCGTCGCGGATCCGGCAAGGATAGCCAGGGTCGAGATGCACACGAGCGCAGCTTTCACGCGGCGGTATGGATGGCATCCCATCGCACTACTCCATCTGGACGCCCGAGGCCATCCTCAGGTCGGGCGCCATACCATCAGGCGTTGCCGTTCGGGTCAAGGCTATTCCCGAGAACTACATCGAACGGCCTAGGCCGACCCTAGCGCGTGTCCGGACCGTCGCCGGCGAGTGTTTCTGCGATCCTCTTCACTGCAGCGGCCCGGAGCGCTGACGAACGCTCGAGATCGACGGCGACCTCGACGACGTGGAGGCCATCTGCGATGGCGTCCTCCATCGCCGGTAGCAGGTCGGCAGCGTGTTCGACGCGCACATGGGTCGCGCCGGCTGCCCGCGAGAGAGCAGCGATGTTCATGGCATGAGGCGTCAGGAACAGGTCCCGATGCTCGGGAAGCGAACGTTGGGGGAGCCGGGCGAAGATCTCGCCACCTCCGTTCGCGATCACCACAAGACCCAGGTCCTCCGTCTGCCGTCTCGCCGAGATGAACGCCCCCACGTCGTACAGGAAGGAGAGCTCGCCGAGCATGGCGACGGTCGGGCCACCGGCGGCGATGCCCAGGGCGGTCGAGACGAGACCATCGATGCCGCTGGCGCCGCGGTTCGCGAGGATGTGGAGACCGGTGCGCGGCCCCATCGCCAGATCGAGATCCCGGATCGGCGTCGAGTTGCCGACGAAGAGGGTTCCACCGGATGGGATCGTCGCCGCCACGTCGCGCGCGATCCGAGGTCCGAACGGCTCGTCGACGCCGTCGAGGAAGTCGTCGAGCGCTGCTCGAACCCTCCGGTCGGCCTCCCGCCAGGCTTCCGTCCAGACATCCGGCGCCGGCACGACCTTCATGGGACGGTCGTGCAGCGCCGATGGGAGGGCCTCCGGGTCGACCGCTATGCGCCACGTCGCGAGGCGCTCGGGGTCGGGGTCGAGGTGCCAGCGATCAGCCACGATCAGTCGCTCCGCCGATGCTACGAACGCCTGCGTCGCGTGGGTCGTGGGCGCCGCGCCGATCTGCAGCACGACCTCGGGTCGGTGCGCCTCGATCCACGCGGGGTCGCCGAGCAGCGCTTGGCCGGCGAGCAGCGCTTCGTTCGGCTCTCGAACGTTCGACGTCGGTTCCGCGAGGACGGGCCATCCCAGTTCCTGCACCCAGAGCCTCCACTCGGCCGAAAGGTCACCCGGCAAACCACCGACCACGACGGCGCCGCGGGCACCGGAGGCTACGGCCGCGAGGCGCTCGGCTTCCTCGGTCGTGAGGTCGGCCTCAGCGCGTGCGGGAAGCTCGACGTCGATCGACGGGCTCAGCGGTTCCTCGAAGGGGCAGTTGACGTGGGCGGGGCCGACCGGGTCGCCGTAGGCGGCCTCGAGCACTTCGCGAGCCGCCTGGCGCCACCAGGCTTCCTGCCCGGTCGCCTCGGGCACCGGGAGGTCGAGCGTCGAGCGGGCGTATCCGCCGTAGAGCCCGACCTGGTCGATCGTCTGGTTCGCGCCGGTGCCGCGCAGGCGGGGCGGGCGATCGGCGGTCAACGCGACCAGCGGCAGGCGGGACTGCGACGCCTCGACCACGGCGGGAAGAAATTCCGCAGCGGCGGTGCCGCTCGTGCAGGCGACCACGACCGGTTGGCCGGTCGCACGCGCGAGCCCGAGCGCGAAGAAGGCGCTCGAGCGCTCATCGAGGTGGACGTGCAATGTCACGGCCGGATGACGCGCGAGCGCGAGCGCGAGCGGTGTGGAGCGGGACCCAGGGGACACGCACGCGTGTCTGACGCCCCCGCCCACGAGCCCGTCGACCAGGGCCCACGCGCATGCGAGGTTGAGGTTGCCGACGTCCATCACATGCCGCGCCAGAGCCACGTCGCTGCGGGGACGACGTCGCCCGACGACCGATCGACCGCGGCTAGCACCAGGCCGGTGGCCATCAACAGGCCGCACGCGGCATGGGCGGCCGCCGTGCCCGTGAGCACCGGGATCAGCTCGCGCCCGGTGGCCGAGCCGACGTCCTCCATCGGGCGGATCGCGAGCACCCACGCGATGAGTCCCACGAGCGCCCACTGCGGCAGGCCCGCACCGTCGACGGCGATGCCGACGATCACGCCGAGCGCGATCGTCGCGAAGGCCGCGATCACGGTCGCGCGATACACGTGCCGGGTCGCGCGATCGCCGATTCGCACGGCCAGGGTGCGCTTGCCGCTCGCCTCGTCGGTCGGGATGTCGCGCAGGTTGTTGGCCACGAGTATCGCGACCGCGAGGAAGCCGAGCGCCGCCCCACCCCACCAGGCCGGGGTCGGCACGGTCTCCACCATCACGAACGCGCTGCCGCAGGTGGCCATCAGTCCGAAGAACAGGAAAACCATCAGCTCACCCAGGCCGAGCCCTGCGTACGGGCGAGGTCCGCCGCTGTAGAGCACGGCTGCGATCAGGGCGAGCGCGCCAACGAACAGGATCAGCAGGGGCTCCGTCGCGAGCGCCAGCGCGAGGCCCGCCGCGGCGGCCACGCCGAGCGCGAGCATGGCGGCCACGAGGACGGCTCGCGGCGTGGCGGTCGCGGTGGCCGTGAGCCGCGGCGGGCCAAGCCGCTCGTGCGTGTCGACGCCTCGCACGCCGTCGAAATAGTCGTTGGCGTAGTTCACACCGATCTGCAGACCGGCGCCGACGAGCAGCGCCGCCGCGAACCGCCACCAGATCACTTCACCCGTGGCGGCGGTGCCGAGCACGACGGGCACCAGCCCCGCCCCGAGCGTGCGCGGCCGGGCGCCGCGCCACCAGAGGTGGAGCCGGCTCGGGCGTTCCTGCGTGGCCGTCACGGCCGCTTCGGGAACCGGGAGAAGTCGGGCAAGCGCTTCTGTTGGAAGGCGTCGCGGCCTTCCTGCGCCTCCTCGCTCATGTAGTAGAGGAGGGTCGCGTCGCCCGCGAGCTGCTGCACCCCGGCGAGCCCGTCGGTGCCGGCGTTCGAGCCGGCCTTCAGCAGGCGCAGGGCGAGCGGTGAGAACGCCAGCATCTCGCGGCACCACTCGACGGTCGTACGCTCGAGCTGTTCGACCGGGACCACCGTGTTCACGAGACCCCACGCGAGGGCGGTCTCGGCGTCGTACTGGCGACAGAGGAACCAGACCTCTTTGGCGCGCTTCTCGCCGATCTGACGCGCGAGCAGGTTGATGCCGTAGCCGCCGTCGAACGAGCCGACCTTCGGGCCGGTCTGACCGAACCGCGCGTTGTCCGCGGCGATCGTGAGGTCGCAGCAGAGGTGCAGCACGTGACCGCCCCCGATCGCATAGCCGGCCACCATCGCCACCACGGGCTTGGGCAGCCGCCGGATCTGGATCTGCAGGTCGAGAACGTTGAGCCGGCCGATGCCACGCTCGTCGACGTACCCGTCGTCACCCCGGATCTTCTGATCCCCTCCGGAACAGAACGCCGCCGAGCCCTGCCCGGTGAGGATCACGACGCCGATCGAGGGGTCGTCTCGAGCGAGCTCGAACGCTCGGATCAACTCGGCGGTCGTCGCCGGGCGGAACGCGTTGCGCACCTCGGGGCGGTCGATCGTGATCCTCGCGATGCCGTCGTCGGTCTCGTAACGGATGTCGCTCCACTCGCCATACGGCGACCAGTCGGCAGCGGGCTCGATCGTGCGTTCGGCGTCCATATGACCGCGAGGCTATCGGACGCGCGGGGCCCGATGCTACGGTCCGCGGCGTGACTGGGCGCGGAGTGAGACGCGTTGCAACGTTCGCCGTCCTCGTGCTGCTATCGATCGCGCCGGCGCCGGCCGTCGCGCAGAGCGGCGGCGTCCCGGCCGGGGCCGCGGTGCCCACAAGCCTCAGCATCATGACCTTCAACATCGAGTACGGCGGCACCGTCGTCGATCTCGACTCGATCCTCACGGCCGTGCGGCGGGCCGACGCCGACGTGGTCGCGTTCAATGAGGTCTACGGCAAGGTCGCGAGGCTCGGGCGACTCACCGGGTACGACCATGTGAGCCGCCGTCTCGACCTGGTCTCGCGCTACCCGATCGTCGAGGCGCCGGGGTCCGACGGCCGCTTCGTGTTCGTGTTGCTCGCGCCCGGACGAGTCGTGGCGATCACGAACGTACACCTGCCCTCGAGCGACTACGGGCCGCGCCGCCTGCTCGACGGGTGGAGCCGGATCGCGGTCCTGCGGGAGGAGCGCAGCACCCGGCTTCCTGCGCTGCGCCCGTTCGTCAACGCGACGCGAGGGCTGCCCGGTGCCGGCATCCCGACGTTCATCGTCGGTGACCTCAACTCTCCGTCGCACGAAGACTGGACCGATGCCACGGTCGACCTGCGCCCCCAGATCCGCTTCCCGGTGGCCTGGCCGGTGACCCGGTTCCTGGCCAGGGAAGGGTTCGTCGACGCGTGGCGAGGGGTGCACCCGGACCCGGCGGCCGACGCGGGGCTCACGTGGCCCGCGGGGCGTCCCCGTTCGGACACGAGCTGGAACCCTCGCCGCGACGCGCCGCAGGACCGTATCGACCAGATCTGGTCTGCCGGCCCGGCCGCCGCGACCACGAGCGAGCTCGTGGGGGAGCGCCACGGCCCGGGGGTGGACATCTCGATGCGTCCGTGGGGGTCGGACCATCGTGCGGTGGTCTCGACGTTCGACGTGACGCCGGGCACGCCGCCGGTGATGGTGTCGCCGGCTCCGATGCTGGTCGACGTCGGCGACGAGCTCGACGTGACCTATCACGCGCCCGCAGGCGCAGGGGAGCGCGTGCGCGTCGTGCCCCGCGACGGCGATCCGATCGCGGACGTGATCGACTCGCAGGGAACGCCGCCCGGCGCCGCCACCGACGGCACTGCATCCTTCGCGACCGACGCCCTCGCCGCCGGCCCCTACGACGTCGTGCTGATCGACGGCGCCGATGCGGAGCTGGCCCGCGCGCCGTTCCGTGTGCGCGAACCCGGGGCTCCGCCGATCCTCGGCACCCGATGGCGCCACGGGATCGGCGATGCGATCCAGATCGCCTTCACGCAGGCCCCGGCAAACCGGTTCGATTGGATCGGGCTCTACGAGCGCGGTGGCGATCCGTTGGTCGACTCCTATCTCGACTACCGGTACACGGGCGCCGCCGTCGACGGCGCGGTGACGTTCGACGCGCTGCTGCCCCCAGGGCGTTACACAGCCTTCTATCTGCTCACCGACGTGTACCGCCAGGTCGCCTCGGTCGACTTCGTCGTCAGGGACTGAGACGCCGGTAGGCTCGACGGGCATGAGGAACGAGTTCGGCGTGGCGCCAGGGGAGCTGCTCGCGATCGACGTTCCCGCGGGGCCGGCCTGGGTACCGCTACTGCACCGCCTGTGGTCGGACCGCATCGCGTTCATGCCCCTCGACGAGCGGCTGGCCGAGCCGGAACGTCGTCGGCTGCTCGACCTCGCTCGGCCTGCGGCGGTGATCGGCAGTGGCGGGGGTCTCACGGTCTTCGCAGGCGCCGCCCCGGTCGACGAGGACGTCGCCTTCGTGATGGCCACCTCGGGCACCGACGGCGACCCGCGGCTGGTGGAGCTTTCGCGCGATGCTGCGATCGCAGCGGTGGGTGGCTCCCGGACGGCGCTCGAGGCCGCCGGCCACGTCGTTGCCGGTCCACTCGTCTGTTGCCTGACCCCTGCCCATGTGGGTGGCCTGCTCGTGCTGCTGCGGAGCGAGCTGGGGGACGCGCCCGTGACCGTGCATGAGCGGTTCGATGCCGAGCGGCTCCTCCGTGACGCGCCCGCGGGCGCGACGATCTCGCTCGTGCCGGCGATGGTGGCGAGGCTCGTCCGAACCGGGGCAGACCTCGGGCAGTTCGGCGCGATCCTCGTCGGAGGTGGGAGCCTCGACGACGAGGTGCGCGCTCGCGCCGAGGCGCTCGGCGCGCGAATCGTGGAGACCTACGGGCTCACGGAGACCTGTGGCGGCGTCGTCTACGACGGCGTGCCGTTCGAAGGCTCCGAGGTCCGTATCGGGGACGGCGATCGGATCCAGATCCACGGTCCGACCGTGATGCAGGGGTACCGCCACGATGCCGCGGCCACCGGGGCGGCCTTCGACGTGCGTGGGTGGCTGCGGACCGGCGATGCCGGGACGATCGACGACGACGGTCGCCTGCGCGTCACCGGCCGGCTCGACGAGGCGATCCGGACAGGGGCAGAGACCGTCTGGCCGGCCGAGATCGAACGAGCCATCGTGACCCACCCGAAGGTCGCCGAGGTCGGCGTGGCCGGTCGTCCCCACCCGGAGTGGGGCCAACAGGTCGTCGCCTTCGTGGTTCCTCGAACGATCGACGATCCTCCCTCGCTCGAGGAGCTCCGCGATCACGCGAGCGAGACGATCGCCCGACACAAGGCCCCTCGCGAGGTGGTGCTCCTCGCGGAACTCCCGCGCACGCCGAACGGAAAGCTCCGCCGCCTCGCGCTTCCACGGCGCTGATCGGGCGGCCCCCTGGCCCGTAGTACGCGCTGTGGTCAGTGGCGGGTCTTCAGGCCAGTCACGAGGATGTCGCAGATGTCGCCCTCGACGCCCACGCGCGACTGACGCGTGACGTCGGCGAGCAAGAAGCTCCTATCGAGGGTGCCCCGGCTCACGACGAGCCCGCCGTACCAGACGAGGTCGGGGGTGCGGGTACTGGTGCCCGGGTCGATCGCGATGCCCGACGACCCGAGCTGCACAACGTTGACGGTGCCGTCGCGCCGGTAGACGATCGTCTGGACTTCGTCGATCTCGAACGACTCGGTCGTCGTGGTCGCGAGGTTCGTGAGTTCCACGATCGAGGTGCCGGTGATGGTCTGGGAGACCATCCGGCCTGAGCGGTCGTAGCGGGTCGTGAGCACGCGCCCGCCGCGGTCGGTGTACTCCACGGGGAACTCGCACACGTTCTCGATGACGTGACCCTGCACGAGCGGCAGGGGTTCCACCTTGGCGCTCGTCTTCGCGGCCGATGCGGGGGCGGCGATCATGATCGCCAATGTCATGGAAGCGAGCAGACTGACCGTCGATCTGCGACTCATCGGGGGGTTCCTCCTCAGTCCTCGGCCCGGCCACATCCGCGCGCCGAGCGACCTGCATCTTGCCATGGAGGCGCCGGTCGAGACCACCCGCCGGTCTGAAGCATGGAAAAGGGCCCGAGTCCGGGAGGGGTGGACTCGGGCCCTTCGCTGTGCGGCGGGCCACCGAGGGGGTGGTGGCTCGCGTCGTTCTGCCCATGTCATCGGCGCGGCCGCCGAGGGGGCTATATGCTCGCGCGCCGGTAATCCTGGGTACCGAGGTCCGGGTAGCACGCAGGCGCCGAGCGGCGAGTGTCAGACGGTGATGGCGCCGTGCTTCACGGCGAACGCCACGGCCTCGAGCTTCGAGTGCACGCGCAGCTTCCCGAGGATGTTCCGCACGTGCGTCTGCACGGTCTGCGGGCTGATGTAGAGCTTCGCCGCGATGTCGTCGTTGCGCATGCCCTCGGCGAGCAGCTGCAGGATCTCCCGCTCGCGCTCGGTGAGGTCGTCGAGCAGCATCGTGGCTTCGCGCTGGATCTCCCGCTCGCGTGCGACCTGGGCGAGGAGGCGTGTCAGCGTGGCCGGATCGATCAGCACCTCGCCGTCGGCGGCGGCCTTGGCGGCCGAGAGCAGCTCCTGTGCGGCCTCGTCCTTGCCGAGGAACCCCGATGCACCGGCTTCGACGGCCTCGACGAGCAGGCGATCGTCGTCGTGCGCCGTCATGATCACGACCTTCGTGCTGGGCGAGACCTCCTTGATCCTGCGGGTCGCCTCGATGCCGCTGAGCCCGTCACCCTTGAACACGATGTCCATCAGCACCACGTCGGGGAGTTGCTCGCTGCAGACCTCGATCGCGGTCTCAGCGTCGTGCACCGGGTCGGCGACCATCGTGAGCGTGCCGTCGAGGCCGACCACGGTCGCGAGTGCGTCGGTGAGGATCTTGTGGTCGTCGCAGATCAGCAGCGTGACGGTGTCGCCCTCGCCCACGTGGTCCCTCCCAGCGTCACCGGGTCAGAGGAAGCCGGATACGGAGCATCGTACCGCCGCCCGGCGCGTCCTCGACGGATATCTCTCCTCCGTGTTCGGCAACCAGGGCCTTGGAGATGAACAGGCCGAGGCCCGTCCCCTGCACCTCCTCGAAGCCCGCCGGCCGCCAGTTCGGGAACGTCGTGAAGACGTGCTCGCGCTTGTCGCCCGGGATGCCGGGCCCGTGGTCGACGACGGTGAGGTCCGCGTCGGTACCTCCACGCGTGAGCGAGACCGCGATCGGTTCGCCGGGCGGGGAGTAGGTGCCGGCGTTCTGCACCACCTGGCGGACCACCTCGACGAGCCTGGTGTGATCGCACTCGACCGTGACGTCGTCGAGCTCGAGGTCGACCCGGCGGTCGTCACCGAGTCCGGCGGCACCCACGCCCTCACGCACGATCGCGGCGAGGTCGGCGGGGCCCATCTGCATCGCCAACACGCCCGCCGAGAGCTTCATCGCGAGCGAGGCCTGCTTCACGATCTCGAGCATGCGATCGGATTCCTGCTCGATCAGCTCGAGGAACTCACGCTTCTCCTCGTCGGGGAGCTGGTCGTAGTAGGTGCGTGAGGTGACCGCGAGCCCCTTGATCGTCGAGATGGGCCCCCGCAGCTCGTGCGAGACCATCGAGACCAGCTCGGCTCGCGTGCGCGCCTCGTCTCCACGATCGGCAGCCACGAGGGGAGTCTAGGAGGGAGATCGGGCGCGCGCCGTCGGCCAACCTTCCAGCGGCCGTTGGGCCGACAGCGAACCATCGGACCTACGAGTACGAGTGAGCCTCGTCGGGGAACGTGCCGGCTTCCACGTCGGCGACGAAGGTGGTCACCGCGTCGGTGATCGTTGCGCGCAAGTCGGCGTAGGCCCTCGCGAGTTTCGGCGGGTGCTCCGTCAGACCCAGCAGGTCGTTGATCACGAGCACCTGCGCGTCGGTGCCGTTGCCCGCTCCGATGCCGATCGTCGGGATCTGCACCGCCTGCGAGATCTCGGCGCCCAGCTCGGCCGGCATCGCCTCCAGCACGATCGCGAACGCGCCGGCCTTCTCGAGCTGCACGGCCTGGTCCAGCACCTTGTGCGCCGCCTCGCCGCGACCCTGCACCTTGTAGCCGCCGAGGCCGTGCACCGCCTGGGGCGTGAGGCCGATGTGCGCCATCGCCGGGATGCCGATGTCGGTGAGCCGGTGCACGAGGTCGAGGTGTGGCCCCTCGAGCTTCACGGCGGTCGCGCCGCCTTCCTTGATCAGCCGGCCGGCGTTGCGCACGCCCTCTTCGATCGAGGCCTGGTAGCTCATGAACGGCAGGTCGCCAACGACCATCGCGCGCTCGGCGCCCCGCGACACGGCCTTCACGTGGTGGAGCATGTCCTGCATCGTGACAGGCAGCTCGTTCGCGTACCCGAGGGCGTTGCGACCGAGGGAGTCGCCGACCAGCAGCACGGGCACACCGGCTCGATCGAGGATCCGGGCGGTGGGGAAGTCGTACGCGGTGAGCATCACCCAACGTCGCTGCTCACCCTTCCACGCCCTGAGGTCGTGGATCGACACGGTCCGGTCGGGCATCGCTCGCGCCTCCTTCAAGTGCACGGCAGTCGTTGCAGTCTAACGACGCGGACGCGTCGAGGCTTCCCGGTGCCTACGGAGCCACGGCGGGGTCGGAGAGCCCGGTGGCTGATATCGAGACGATGATGCGCATCGACGTGATCGGTGCGTCGACGTCAGATGTCCGGATCGTGCTCGTGGTGGCGGTCGCTCGCACGAACGCGAACCAGGGCAGCGAGGCGCTCGCCGGGGCCCTGTCGTCATCCGCATCCACGTGGATCTTGTCGAGATCTCCGTCGGCGAGGTCCACGGTCCGCAGGTCGTGGTCCCCGTCGGTCTCGATGTGCTCGTGCAACACCGTGCCTCCCGGCGCGCCGGCGACCCAGGTCGGCGCGCGGTCCGTTCCCTTGCCGTCGGTGAGGCGTCGCTCGCCACGGCCGCCGGGTGCCATGATCCAGATCGACCGGCGCCCGCCCCGATCGCTCACGAAGGCGATCTTCTTGGGGCCCCAGGCGGGCTCGAGGTCGGGCGCCGGTGAGCTCGTGAGGCGGCGGACGTGTGAGCCGTCGGGCTCGGCAGACCAGATGTCGGTGTTCCCCTTGGCTCGGCGGACGAACGCGATCGAGGATCCGTCGGGGGACCAGCTCGGGTCGGCAGCCCGGTTCATGAGCCGCTGGGCCGCGCCGCCCCCGGCGTCGACGATCCAGATCTGCGGGCCCTGCGAGGTGATGCGCGTGAACGCGATCGACGAGCCGTCGGGCTCCCAGCTGGGATCGGCGTCCTTCGCTGGCCCCGAGGTGATCTGCACGTCTTCGCCACCGATGGAGGGCACGGTCCAGACGTCACCGTCGCGGATGTAGGCGATCATCCGCTCCGGCGTGGTGCCGCGAGGAGGGGCGGCGGGAGCGATCGGCGCGAGGGCGAGCACGCCGGCGATCGCCGCCACCATCGCGATCCAGCGGGAACGTTGCATGTATCAGATGTCGGCAGACCCCCTCGCTGCCTGAACCATGTCGGACCTCGGTGCTAGCGTTCGGGCCGTTCTCGTACACTGCTGGGCGACCCTCAAGTCCCTACTGCTCCCTCTCGAGAGGGGGCCGTCCAGACCAGAGGAGGTGACTGGTTGAGGGAATACGAAGTCATGCTCATCCTGCCCGCCGAGGCCGACGAACAGGTCGTCTCGACGGCGACCGATCGCATCGCCAAGGTGATCTCCACCGGCGGCGGTGAGGTCGGCACCATCGATCGCTGGGGCCGCCGCAGGTTTGCGTTCGAGATCGACCATCAGAACGAGGGCTACTACGTGGTGGCCAACTTCACGGCCGATCCCGCGGCGCAGCCCGAGCTCGACCGGGTGTTGAACCTGGCCGACGAGGTCATCCGTCACAAGGTGATCGCGCTGCCGCCCAAGGGTCGACACGCCAAGCGTGCCGAGGCGCGCGGCGATCGACCGCGATCGATCGACCCCGACACAGAAGCCGAAGCTTCCCCCGCCCCCGCGTGAGCCATACGCGCGGCGGGTGCGACACCGACAAGGTGGTGACGTGACATGGCGAGCGACAACCAGGTGACCCTGGTCGGCAACCTGACCGACGACCCCGAGCTGCGGTACACGCCGAACGGAGCCGCGGTCTGCAAGTTCCGGATCGCCGTGAACCGCCGCATCCCCGACGGCGCCGGTGGCTGGAAGGACGGCGAAGCGTCGTACTTCTCGGTCAACTGCTGGCGCAGCCTCGGCGAGAACGCGGCCGAGTCCCTCACGCGCGGCACGCGCGTGGTCGTGGCCGGCCGACTCAACTACCGCTCCTGGGAGAACCAGGACGGCGACAAGCGCACCGCCATCGAGATCGAGGCCGACGAGGTCGGTCCGAGCCTGCGATGGGCAACCGCGCGCGTCGAGCGTCAGTCCCGCTCGAGCAGCAGCTCGTCCGGCGGCGACTGGAGCGAGCGCGTCGCGGCGCCCGTGGGTGGCGGCAGCACCGACCAGGAGGAGACACCGCTGTAATGCCACCGAAGAAGAGGGAAGGTCCCAAGCGCCGGCGCGAGAAGGACGACAAGGGCTGGCAGAAGAAGGGCAAGCGCAAGTTCTGCGTGTTCTGCAAGGACCGCATCGACTACGTCGATTACAAGGACGTCGTCTCGTTGCGCAAGTTCGTGAGCGACCGAGGCAAGATCCGCGCCCGGCGTGTCACCGGCAACTGCGTGCAGCACCAGCGCGACGTTGCCACGGCCGTGAAGAACGCCCGACAGATGGCCCTGCTGCCGTACTCGAGCCGATGAAGGTCGTCCTCCAGAAGCCCGTCGATAAGCTCGGAGACCCCGGTGACGTGGTCGAGGTTGCCGACGGCTACGCGCGCAACTTCCTGATCCCACGGTCGATGGCCGTGAGGGCGCACAAGGGAGCGGCCCAGCAGGCCGAGAATCTCCGGCGTGCCCACGAGCGTCGACAGTACGCTCGCAAGGGCGAGTACGAGGCGATCGCCTCCAAGCTCATCTCGGGTGGCCCGATCCGCGTCGCGGCCCGCGCCGGCGACGAGGGCAAGCTCTTCGGCTCCGTCACGGCCGAGCACGTCGCCGAAGCGATCACCGCGCAGCACGACGGTGTGACGGTCGACAAGCGCGACGTGCACCTCGATGAGCCGATCCGCTCGCTCGGCGCCCACGAGGTTCGGGTGCACCTGTTCCATCAGGTCGACCCCGTCGTCACCGTCGAGGTCGTGCCCGAGGGCTGAGACGAACCCTCCATGCATCGCAGGAAGGCCGGGCCTTCAGGCCCGGCCTTCCGTCGTTTGTGACCATGGTTCGAGCTCAGAATGTCACACCTGTGATTCACACTGTTCCACATGGTTGTCCACATGTGGAAAGCGCAGGTCAGGGGCGGAGTGACAAGGAATCTCGCTCCGCGACCTGCACGGGAACAATCCACCGTGGTTGTCCACTGTCGCCTCGTGGCCGCCGGGCGTAGCGTCCCCGGGTTGAGGAGCGGGTCCGGCGGCGACGTGGGCCCCGAGGGGGAGGGGTAGATGGCGCGTACGGCCGACGATGTTCGACGCTTGCCTGCGGGCGAAGGGCACCGGCTGCCGCCGCACAACATGGAGGCCGAGGCCTCGGTGCTCGGCGCGATGCTCCTGTCGAACGAGGCCGTCGCCGACGTCGTCGAGATCCTCGAGCCCGACGACTTCTACCGTTCGGCGCACGGTCGCATCTACACCGCGTTGCGTGGCCTGTTCGCCCGGGGGGAGCCGGTCGACATCGTCTCGGCCGCCGTCGCCCTCGAGCGTGACGGCTCGCTCGAGGACATCGGCGGGCGCATCTACCTGGCCGACCTGGCCAACGAGGTCCCGACGCCGGCCTCGGCCGCCTTCTACGCCGACATCGTCTCCAAGGCGGCCCTCCGGCGCCGGCTGATCTCGGCCGCCGCCGACATCATGGACCGCGCCTACGCGTCGACCGACGACGCCGAGGAGGTCGCCGATGACGCGGAGCAACGCATCTACGAGGTGGCCCGTCGCGAGGACCGCGACGAGATGGCCGTGCTGCGCGACCTGGTCGACCAGGCGATGCTCGACCTCGAGTCGATCCAGACGCGCGAGTCCGCCTACACCGGCTTGCCGACCGGCTTCATCGACATCGACAATCTCACGTCGGGGTTGCAGCCGGGCAACCTGATCGTGCTCGCGGCCCGTCCGGGCATCGGAAAGAGCTCCCTCGCAGTGAACATGGCCCGCAACATCGCCGTCGCGGGCAGCACGGTCGCGATCTTCTCCCTCGAGATGTCGCGGTGGGAGATCGGCATGCGTCTGCTCTGCGCAGAGGCGCGCGTGCCGTGGGACCGCATCCGTAACAAGCGGGTCGGCCCGAATGACTGGCAGGCGGTCGTGCAGGCGGCTGAGGTGCTCCACGACGCCCCGCTGTCGATCGTCGACTCCGGGAACACCAACATCGTCGACATCCGGGCCAAGGCGCGCCGCATGCGCACGAGCAAGAAGGGTCTCTCCCTGATCATCGTCGACTACCTGCAGCTGATGGGGCATCCGAGCATGGGAGGGCGCCGCCCTGACTCCCGCCAGCAGGAGATCGCCGAGATCAGCCGGTCGCTGAAGATGCTCGCGAAGGAGCTCGAGATCCCGGTGATCGCGATCAGCCAGCTGAACCGCAACCCCGAGACACGGGCCGACAAGCGGCCGCAGCTCTCCGACCTGCGCGAGTCGGGCGCGATCGAGCAGGACGCCGACATCGTGATGTTCATCCACCGAGACGACGCCGATCCCGAGAAGAAGAAGCTCGCCGAGCTGATCGTGTCCAAGCACCGCAACGGGCCGACCGACAACATCCCGCTGTGGTTCGAGCCCTCCCTCACGCAGTTCCGCAACGGCGCCCGCGGCCAGCAGTGAGCACGGCACGGCGACCGGCGCTCGAGCCGTGGGCGCCGCCGGACCGCCGTCGCATCCGCGCGATCGCTGCCCGGCTCGAGAAGCGGTTCGGCCCGCTCGGGCCACCCCGTGCCGTCGATCCCCTCGATGAGCTCGTGCTCACGGTGCTCAGCCAGCACACGAGCGACCTGAACGCCGAGCGGGCGTTCGCCGATCTGCGACGCGCATTCCCTGGCGGCTGGCACGCGGTGGTCGAGGCGCCGGAGACGGCTGTGGCCGACGCGATCCGCAGCGGCGGCCTCGCGAACTCGAAGGCGCCGCGCATCCAAGCGATCCTGCGGGAGGTGCGAGAGCGGGAGGGCGCGTTCGACCTCTCGAGGCTGCGCGACGTGCCCGACGCCGACGCGCGTGACTACCTGATGTCGCTGCCCGGCATCGGACCCAAGACCGCCGCCGTTGTCCTGAGCTTCGCGCTCGGCCGAGACGCGATGCCGGTCGACACCCACGTGCACCGGGTGACGAAACGCCTCGGGCTGATCCCGCTGAAGGCGAGCGCCGAGAAGGCCGACCGCCTCCTGCACGAGCTGATCCCCGACGGCCTGCGCACGCCGATGCATGTGGGCTTCATCCGCCTCGGAAGGGAGATCTGCAAGGCGCCGACGCCTCGCTGCCGCCTCTGCCCGTTCAAGGACATCTGCCCGACGGCGCCTCGACACCTCGGAGCCTGAAGAGGCGAGCGGTGCCGCGACGAGGCGCCGATGAGAGCGGGTGAGGGGAATCGAACCCCCGTCTCGAGCTTGGGAAGCTCACGTTCTGCCATTGAACCACACCCGCGTGTGCCCACCGGACGGGTCCGGCGGGGCACCATTGTAGCGAGCGCGTGACGAGCAACGCGACCCGCTTCCGGCACCGGCGCGCCACCTGCTAGCGTCGGGCGCCATGACGGAACGGCCTCCCGATCCTGACATCGATCCGGACTTCTGGCCGCACCTGCTCACGAGGCTCGTTCGGCACGAGGACCTCGCCGCCGACGAGGCGGCGGAGGCGATGCGTCAGATCATGGCCGGTGAGGCCACGCCGAGCCAGGTGGGCGGCTTCCTGATGGCGTTGCGAACGAAGGGGGAGTCGGTGGACGAGGTCGAGGGGCTCGCCCGCACGATGCTGGGGTTCGCGAACCCCGTGCACGCACCCGCGCCGGCCCTCGACGTCGTCGGGACCGGCGGCGACCGCAGCGGCACGTTCAACATCTCCACCGTGAGCGCGATCGTCGCCGCCGGCGCGGGCGTGCCCGTCGCCAAACACGGGAACCGCGCCGCGAGCTCCCACTGTGGATCCGCGGACGTGCTCGAGTCGCTCGGCGTCACGATCGACCTCGACGCCGAGGGAGTGGAGCGGTGCCTCGCCGAGGCCGGCGTCGCGTTCCTGTTCGCGCCGATGTTCCACCCAGCGATGGCGCACGCCGGGCCGGTCCGTCGCGAGCTGCGCGTGCCCACGGTGTTCAACTTCCTCGGGCCTCTCACGAACCCGGCTGAACCGTTCGCCCAGGCGGTCGGGTGCTCCGACGCGCGCATGCTGCCGCTGATGGCCGAGGTGCTGGCGCGACGCGGGACGCGCGCCGTGCTCTTCCGCGGGGAAGACGGACTCGACGAGCTCACCACGTCCGCGCCGTCGACCGTCTACACCGTCCGCGAGGGCTCGGTGACCGAGAGCAGACTCGACCCCGCCACGTTCGGCTTCGCCCCGGCGTCGGTCGAGGACCTCCACGGGGGCGATGCCGAGGCGTCGGCCGCGATCGTGCGAGCGCTGCTGGCGGGTGAGTCCGGGCCGAGACGCGACGTCGTGCTCCTGAACGCCGGTGCGGCGCTCGAGGTCGCCGGGCGAGCTGACACGCTCGCCGACGGCATCACGCTCGCGGCCGAGACGATCGACTCCGGGGGCGCCGCCGCCACGTTGGATCGCTGGGTCGCGGTCAGCGGGAACCGGTAGCATCAGCGCCCGATGATCCTGTCCGATCGCACGATCCGCGAGGAGATCGAGGCGGGGCGCGTCGTGATCGACCCGTTCGACGAGCGATGCATCCAGCCGTCGTCGATCGACCTGCACGTCGACTCGCAGTTCCGGGTGTTCGCGAACAACCGCTACCCATACATCGACGTGAAGCAGGAGCAGCCCGATCTCACCGAGCTGGTCGAGACGAAGCCCGACGAGGCGTTCATCCTGCACCCCGGCGAGTTCGTGCTCGGATCGACGCTCGAACGCGTCGCGCTCCCGAACGACTTGGTGGCCCGGCTCGAGGGCAAATCGTCGCTCGGGCGCCTCGGCCTGCTGATCCACTCGACCGCGGGCTACGTCGACCCCGGGTGGGACGGCTACCTCACGCTCGAGCTGAGCAACGTCGCGAACCTGCCGATCACGCTCTACCCGGGCATGAAGATCGGCCAGATCAGCTTCTTCCGGCTCACGACCGAGGCCGAGACCCCGTACGGCTCCGCCGGCAACAAGTACCAGGGCCAGCGCGGTCCGACGCCGAGCCGGTTCTTCCGCGACTTCGGCTAGCGGGTCTCGCTCACTCGTTCATCGCCAGAGCGCCCGGGATCGGGCCGACCCCCATCTGCACGGCCATCATCGCGGCCTGCGTGCGATTCGTGACCCCGAGCTTGCGGAAGATCGCCGCCAGGTGCGCCTTCACGGTCTTCTCCGACAGGAACAGCGACTGCGCGATCTCGCGGTTGGAACGACCCTCGGCGAGCTGCGCGAGGATGTCGTTCTCGCGCTGGGTCAGGCTGTACTCGTTGCGCCGCCCGCCCTCGCTCGTGCCGCCGCCTTGCTGCTCGTCGAAGAGGTTCTGGATCACGCGCGGGCTCAGCACGTTGCCGCTGCCCGACATCGCGACGTTGATCGCCTGCGACAGGTCCTCCGGCGTGGCGTCCTTCAGCAGATACCCGGAGGCGCCGTCGGCGAGCGCGCGCTTCACGTACGGAGCGTTCTCGTAAGTGGAGAGCATGATCACCGGCAACTCGGCCCATTCGGCCTTAATCGCGCGGAGCAGCTCGAGACCGTCGAGGTCCGGCATGCGCACGTCGACGAGCGCGAGATCCACCTTCGTGCCGGTGTGGAGCACCTCGAGGGCGACGGCCGAGCTCTCCGCCTCGACGACGTCGGCATCGGGGAACCCTTCCTTCACCACGTAGCTCAATCCACGGCGCACGAGCGCGTGGTCATCCACGACCATGATCCTCATCAGCTGTCTCCTTGCCCTCC
>JBGGNG010000100.1:0-2790 GCA_041287635.1 Actinomycetota bacterium
TGGATCCTGAACCTCACGGTGGCCTGAGGTGGACACCTCGAAGGCACTATGCGGCTCGGGACCCAAGCGCCCCCTTCCGCTCCTCGAACTCCTCCTGGGAGATCTCACCCCTGGCGAAGCGGTTCTCCAGGATGGTTTGAGGATCGGTCGGTTCGTCTGATCGTCGGTGGGAGCGAGAGGCGAACGTTCCGACCGCGAACACGACGATCGCGGCGAGACCTCCCCATAACAGCAGCATCATCAAGACTCCCCAGAACCAGTCCCATCCGTCCATCATCGCGGACACCTCCCTTCGCATATCGCCTTATGCCCTCATCGTCTCGAGCGCTAGGGTCGAACGCCTCGTATTCGTCGGGACCAGCCACCCGCCGCAAGCCTCCGCTGGCAGGCACGCGACGCGGGAGCGGTGCTGCCTAAGTCGCGAGACGGCTTCTCCAAGGCAGATGGCAGCGGCATGAGCACGAGCTCGGTGCGCGTGCACGTCGCCGGCGATCCGATGCGCATCTCCGGAGCCCTGGCAGTTCGAATGGAGTTGACACTGAGGTGATCGTGGCCCGACGTCGAGTACGGCGTTTCTCTGCGTGTCGATGGCACCATCGGCTCTCGCCACGGCAGCGGGACGTGGTTGCTCAATCAAGCCGGGCTGACCGAGAACGGCACCGATGCCCAGCTGTGCACGAGCGGAGAACTGACCTGGACGCTCGAGCGCACGGACGCTCAACGCGTCAAGCCGACCGTGGACATTCCAGGAGGCAATGGGGTCCTGAGGGTGGGTGGTAGCCCCGAAGTCGCCCATGGCTCACTCAATCCTATTTTCCCGGTAGGCCAAGCCTCCTGCTCCGACCGATAGGGGGCGGTTGTGGCATCACCCACGAGGCCACCCGCATTGCTCGACGATGCGATGGTAGAGGTCGAAGGTGATGTGCATCTCGCCGGCCTCGAGCGCCCGGTACTCGGCGAGGGTCAGGCCCAAGCGTCCCGCCATCTGCACCTCGCGCAGCCCTATCCGGTCGCGGTCTCGAGGAGGTGCTGCACGAGGTCGGAAGCATGGCTCAGGCTAGCCGAGCTGCCGATGGTGTGGGTCTGCGGAGACTCAGGTCCCTACCCGGACAGGGCCGTCGCCTCTACAGGCCGGTTAGCCCATCGGCCAGAGTGACAATTGAAGGTATGGAGGGAGACCTCGGATGACAACCAGACGAGATCGGAAAGTTGGACTCTCGCTCACCGGGGCCGGAGTCGGCGTAATCGGGGTTGCGATCGTCGTGGTCGGCCTGACGACCACCAGTGGCGGCCCCGACTGGGTGGGGATCATCACGGCGATTGCAGGAGTGGTCATTACTTTCACCGGCCTGTTCCAGGCTTCTCGGGGGGACACGCCTCACGCTGTTTGAGCCACTCATGGCGATGCTGGCACTGCAGGTGGGCGACAACCGAAGTTAGGGACAGACATGACGAGGTTCCGACCGAGCGCCCTCCCTCTCGTCGTGGTTCCAGCCGTGGTGTACGCCTCGTGGGTCCGGCCGCGGATGCGGAGCTGGGGCGCGACACAAGCCGAAACGACCTGTAGCTTCCCCGGCGATGAGCTGGTCCCCGATCCGAACGGGGGGGCGACGATGGCCACGACCCTGCCAGCACCACCGGAGAAGGTCTGGCCCTGGCTGGTGCAGATGGGTGGCGGCCGGGGGGGCTGGTACAGCTGGGACTTGGTGGACAACGACGGAGTACGCAGCGCGGGTCGCATAGTGCCCGAATGGCAAGACCTGGTACCGGGACAACATCTCTATCGGGTCCCCGAGGGCCCGACGAACTGGTGGACCGTCGCGTTCGTGGAACCGAACCGCACCCTGGTGCTGCAGACGAGCTACGGCTTTTTCGGCCGATCCTTCGATCCGCGAACCGGCGCGGTGCCGTGGGCTTCCACGGAAGGGACCTGGGCGTTCTACCTGAACGAGGCTCCCGACGGTCGAACCCGTTTGGTGGTCCGCACGAGGAGCCGCAGCCGCCCGCCGCTGCTCACTCTGCCTCTCACGCTGTTGGTGGGAGAACCCGTGCATCTCATCATGCAGTCTCGTCAGTTCCACAACCTGCGCTCTCGGGTGGTCCACGCCAGTCAGCCGCTCGCCTCGATGTGACCGTTCAACGCGTGAGCCAGATCGTGGCCGAGCGCGAGGACTTCCCGAACCGGCGAAGGTGGTCGGGAAGCATCGACTGTGGTGACGCGGGGACGTGGTTGACGCGCCGTCAATTGCGGCCTATCTATGGGCGACTAGCCGGTGCGTCTGGTGAGGGGAGTTCCCATGCAGCGAAGCGGGTTTAGGGTTCGTGCGGCGATTTCGGCAACGGTCGTGCTGACGCTCCTCGCGACCGGGGTGATCGGTGGCGCGATAGCGACCGCACAAGGTGATATCCACGTCGTGGTGCCATTCGACTCCGGTACCGAGCGATTCGTCAATCTGGATGATGACGGCGTGCGGGAACTGGGTGATCGGGTCGAATTCCGCGCCAAGCTGTTCGACGCTACCGCCACCGACGAACAGGTGGGCTGGGCCTTCGGGACATGTCTCGTCGAGCGGCGAATCACGCCGGGGGTCTCGGGCCTGTGGCGGTGCACTTATCTGCTGAAGCTCGCGGAAGGCACGATCACTCTGGACGGCCTGGACCCGGCCGGTCCGGGCGTGTACGAACTGGGGGTGACCGGGGGCACGGGCGCCTACAGTGCCGCAAACGGTGAGGGCACCTTCACCGATACCAACACCAGCACTGATATGCAGATCACCTTCGGCCCCTGAG
>JBGGNG010000101.1:0-16026 GCA_041287635.1 Actinomycetota bacterium
ACGGCATTGAACGCGGGCGGGTGCTTCCACGTGCGATCGGCGCCGAATCGCCGGAGCGACGATTCGGCCGTGGCCACGGCCTGCCGCAGGGCGACCTCGTCGCCGGTCGCCCGGTGCAGCAGCAGGTGAGCGCCGACCGGCGCGCCCTGGTTGTAGGTCCAGAGCGTGCCGGTCACCCGGCCCCGCGCGTCGACGTGGTCGGCGTACAGACCGCCGCGCACGCGCAGGGTGCGATCGAGCCAGGCGAGCGTTCGCCGAGCGAACGCCAGGGTCTCGTCGTCGTGGTCGGCGAGGTGCAGCCGCAGGGCGAGCTGCGCGGCGGGTGCCGCCGAGCAGGTGTGTCGCGCGCGACGCCGCTCGACCCAGCGCATGCCGCCGTCGGGATCCTGGCCCTCGCGCACGAACCGGAAGACCTTCCTCGCGCGCCGCAGCCAGCGCGCTTCGCCCGTCTGCAGGTGCAGCTGCTCGAAGCAGAGGCCGATCCACGCGTTGTCGTCGTAATACCTGCGGCGATCGCCGGGCGCGGGCAGGTAGCCGTCACCGGCCGCGTAGGGCCTGAGCCCGATCACGAAACGCTCGACGTCGTCGTACGCGCCGGTCAGTTCCGCGAGGTCGATCGCGGCCGCGAGCACCTGGCTGACCGGCCAGACGGGCGCGCGGGTGCGGCGACCGGGCCTGTTTCGCACGACGATCGAGCCGTGATCGCCGGGGCGCAGACAGGCCCGCGACAGCGACTCCCATGCCTGGAACGCCCGGTCCGCGCGCGACGTCGCCACGGCCCGTCAGGCGCCCGGTTCGAAGAGCTCGACCACGTTGCCGGAGGGATCCTCGGCCAGGATCTGGCGCCCGCCGGGGCCTTCGACGACCTCGTTGCGGAAGACCACGCCTCTCGCACCGAGCGCCTCGACGCGTTCGTCGAGGTCCCCCACCTCGATCACGAGCCGGTTCCAGCCTCCGGGTTCGGGGGTGCGGCCGTCGGGCATCGGCCGGGCCGCCGACGACGTCGGGCCGGCGAGCCACAGGACGAGATCGTCCCGGCGCACGATCGCGATCGCGGGCCCGTAGCGCTCGACGAGCTCGAAGCCGAGACCGTCGACGTAGAACGCCAGCACGGCGCCGACGTCGTCCACCAGGTATCTGACCGTCGCCATCTGCTCAGTCCTTCCGTGGGGGCCGGACGCCCCGAAACTCCCAATCACCGCCGAGCGCCGTCGAGATCACTTCCTCGCTCTCGCTCGGCTGCGCGCCGACGTCGTCGCGCACGGGCACCGAGCCCTCGACGATCGTGTTCCGCAGCAGGCCGAGGCCATCGACCTCGACCTCGACGACATCCCCGGGCTGCACCGGGCGCGAGTTCGCGGGCGTGCCCGAGAGGATCACGTCACCGGGCTCGAGGGTGATCGTGCGGGCGATGTCGGCGACGAGGTAGTGCATGTCCCAGATCATCTCGTCGGTGTTCCCGTCCTGGACGACCTCGTCGTTCACGCGCGTCTGCAGGCGCTTGCCGTGGAAGTCCCAGTCGGTCACGAGGCCGGGTCCGAGCGGGCAGAGCGAGTCCGAGCCCTTGACGCGCAACATGGAGCCGGCGTCGGTGTCACGGAAGTCGTGCAGCCCGTAGTCGTTGCCGATCGTGTAGCCCCGGATGTAGGCGTCGGCCTCGTCGGGCGCGATGTGGCGGCAGCGCTCGCCGATCACGATGCCGATCTCGCCCTCGTAGTTCAGGAACCGGCAGCGGGGCGGCCGCACGATCTCGCCCCCGTGCGCGTTCAACGACGAGATCGGCTTGTGGAAGTAGGTCGGCGCCGCCCCGAGCGTCGCCTGGAACTCGGCGCGCCGGCTCTCGTAGTTCAGGTGCACGCAGACGACCTTCGTCGGGTCGACGGGCGGCAGGTGGATCGGGTCGTCGAGCGGCATCACCCGGCCGTCGGGAGCCACGAGCTCATCGCCATCGCGCGTGACGGCGGTCGGAGCGCCGTCGAGAAGGATGCGTCTCGTCTCCACCGGCGGTCCCCCTTCCGTGCGGTCGTTCGTGGCCGAAGCGTACGATAGGCGACGTGTCACGGGAGCTGCGAGGGTTCATGCTGCCACGCACGCCCGAGGGTCGTGCGTCGATCGTGCCGAGCCCTCCGTGGCACTACTCGGGCGACGTGCTCACGATCGAGTACCGCACCGACCCGGCCAACGTCGAGGCCCTGCTGCCGTCGGGTGTCGACCTCGCCACTGAGGACCCCGGGGCCGTCGCGATCATCTGGGCCGACTGGCAGTCCTGCTCGGACGCGGGCGACGAGCTGCTCGACCCCGTGCGCTCGCAATACAAGGAAGCGTACGTCGTCGTGCAGTGCACGTACGCGGGCGAGACCTACTCTCGATGCGTCTACATCTGGGTCGACAAGGACTTCGCGCTCGCGCGCGGCTGGTACCAGGGCTACCCGAAGAAGCTCGGCCAGATCTGGATGACGCGCCCCGTCGCGGTCGGAAAGGCGGGCCCGCGGCTCGAGCCGGGGGGCCGATTCGGCGCGACGCTCGCCGCGAACGACCGTCGCCTGGCCGAGGTGACGCTCAACCTCACCGGCCAGAGCGAGACCGGCGGGTTCGTGAACGCCCTGCCGATGCTGCACTCGCGGTACATGCCGAACATCGACCCCGCCGGCGCGCCGCCGCTCGACGAGCTGGTGACGATGCGCTCGCGCGACGTCGAGCTCGGGCCGGTCTACGTAGGGGAGCCGACGGTGACGCTCTTCGAGGCTCCCACGGAGGAGCTCGCGGCGCTGGAGCCGATCGAGACGATCGCCGGCTACTGGCGCCAGGTCGGCGCCACCTTCGCCGGTGGCACCACCGTGTAGCCTCGGGCGTCATGCGACTCCTGCGCTTCCGTCATGGTGACCGCATCGCGACGGGCGTCGCTGAGACCGGAGACGACACCGTCCGCGTGCTCGGGGGCACGTTCTTCGAAGATCCACTGCCGACGGGCGAGGAGCTCGCGCTCGACGGGCTGCACCTGCTCGCGCCGGTGCTGCCCTCCAAGCTCGTCTGCGTGGGCAAGAACTACGAGGCGCACGCCGCTGAGTGGGGCCAGACCGTGCCCGAGGAACCGTTGCTGTTCCTGAAGCCCTCGACGGCCGTCCTCGGGCCGAACGACGCGATCACGCTGCTGCCGATCAGCCGGCGCATCGACTACGAGGGCGAGCTCGTGGTCGTGATCGGTCGTCTCGCGAAGGACATCAGGGCCGAAGACGCCTACCGTGTGATCCTCGGCTACACCTGCGGGAACGACGTCACCCTGCGGACCCTGCAAAAGACCGACGACCAGTGGGCTCGCGCCAAGGGTTTCGACGGCTCCGCGCCGATCGGTCCGTGGATCGAGACCGACCTCGACCCGAACGACGTGGTCGTCGAGGCCCGACTCAACGGCGAGGTCCGCCAGCGCGCGAGCACCGTCGACATGGTCTTCGGCGTCGCGACCCTGATCGAGTACATCACCTCGTTCATGACGCTGCTGCCCGGCGACATGATCATGACCGGCACCCCCGAGGGCGTCGGCAAGCTCACCCCCGGCGACGTGGTCGAGGTCGACGTCGATGGCGTGGGCACGCTCGCCAACACGGTGCGATGAGCGGCGCGACGGTCCGCTGCCGGTTCGCGCCCGCGCCGAGCGGCTCCCTGCACGTGGGGAACGTTCGCAGCGCGCTCTTCTCGTGGCTGTTCGCTCGCCACCAGAACGGCGCGTTCGTCCTGCGGGTCGAGGACACCGACGCGAGCCGCGTCACCGAGGAGGCCGTCGCCGGCGTGCTCGAGGACCTGCGGTGGCTCGGCATCGACCACGACGAGGGGCCCGACGTCGGCGGGTCGCATGCTCCGTACCGCCAATCCCAGCGCCTCGACCTCTACCGGGAGCACGCGGATCGGCTGCTCGCCAAGGGCGACGCGTACCGCTGCTACTGCACAGCCGAGGAGCTGGAGGATCGCCGGAAGGCCGCGATGGCCGCCGGAGAGGCCCCCGGGTACGACGGCCACTGCCGTGACCTCACCGCCGAGACGATCGCGGCGTTCGATGCCGAGGGGCGAGCGTCGGTCGTGCGGTTCCGCATGCCCGACCACGAGTGGGTGGTCGACGACGTCGTGAAGGGCGAGGTGCGCTTCGCCGCCGGCCAGCTCCGTGACTTCGTGCTGCTGCGCTCCGACGGCTCGCCCGTCTTCCTGCTGGCCGTGGCGGTCGACGACATGCTGATGGGCATCACGCACGTCGTCCGCGGCGACGACCTGCTCGCGAGCGCGCCTCGCAACGCGGCGGTGATCCAGGCGCTGGGTGGCACGCAGCCCCGCTACGCGCACGTCCCGCAGGTGCTCGGTCCCGACCGCCAACCGCTCTCGAAGCGTCACGGCTCGACAAGCGTCGAGTCGTTCCGAGAACAGGGGTTCCTGCCCGAGGCGATCGTGAACTACCTCGCCCTGCTCGGATGGTCGCCGGGTGACGACCGCGAGGTGCTCTCTCGCGAGGAGTTGATCGAGGCCTTCGACCTCGAGCGCGTCTCGTCGAACCCGGCAGCCTTCGACACCGAGAAGCTGACCTGGCTGAACAACCGCTACATCCAGTCGCTCGACGACGACGACCTCGCCGCCCGCTGCCTTCACTTCCTCACCGAGGACGGCTTGATGCCCGACCCGGCCACGCTGCGCTCGGCGATGCCCCTCGTGAAGGAACGCATGAAGACCCTGACCGAGGCCCCGGTGCTGTTGCGGTTCCTGTTCACGGACGACCTCGAGCTGAACGAGAAGGCGGCAGGGTTGGTCGCCAAGGCCCCCGACGGGTACCTCGCGCGCGCCGCCGATGCCCTCGAGGGCATCGACCCGTGGACCGTGGATGCGATCGCCGGCGCCCTCGACGCGCTGGCTGTGGGCGAAGGGCTCAGCCGCACGAAGGCGTTCCAGCCCGTGCGGGCGGCGGTGACGGGGTCGAACGTGTCACCGCCGCTGCCCGAGTCGCTCGAGTTGCTCGGCCGTGAACGCACGCTCGAGCGGCTGCGCCAAGCCGTCGTCGGCTAGTCCGTAGTGGACTAGCCCGTCCAGACGGCTCAAGTGGTGCCCGCCGGGCCCCGATACCTGCCGCATGGGGGACCGGACCGTCCGTCGGGCGAGCCTCGGGAGCATCGTGGCGATCGTCGTGCTGGCGACGGCCCTGATGCCTTCGACCACCGTGCCACTCGCGGCCACGCCCCGATCGGATCCCGGGTGGGACCTGCGTCCTCAGATCATGTGGAAGCCGATCCCCTTCCCCGACCTGCGCAAGGAGCAGATGGCCGCCTACTCCCAGCGGCACTACGGCAGGCGGGGGTGGCTCCTTCCGGATCCAGCGGTGATCGTGGAGCACGTCACCGGCGACTCCTCATTCGACAGTGTGTGGAGCACGTTCGCCTCGAACGCCCGCGATCTCGGCGAGAAGCCGGGCACGTGCGCGCACTTCCTGATCGATACCGACGGCACGATCTATCAGCTCGCCGATCGCGAGGTGAGGTGCCGGCACACGATCGGGCTGAACCACGTCTCCCTCGGCATCGACCACGTCGGACGTAGCGCGCGTGACGTGTTGCGCAACCCGGCCATGATGCGGTCGTCGTTGCGCCTCACGCTGTGGCTGATGGCCAGCTACGGCATCGAGGTGCGCAACGTGATCGGCGACGCCGAGAGCCTCGAGAGCCCGTACCGCCTGGAGCGATACGCCGCCTGGCGATGCATGACCCACGACGACCTCGGGCATCGCGAGATGCGGCGCTACCGCGATCGGCTGAGGGACATCGCCCGTTCGAACGACGTCCCCGTCGGCCCATCGCCCGAGTGGGTCGACCCCCGCTGTTGATGCACCTTCCCTAGCCCGTCCGGGGCTCCGCAGATTGGCCCGACCGGCCGATGCGAGCCCGTCCGCGACCGCCTAGAGTCCCGCTTCGTGAACGGTCCGCTGCGTGGGCGCGATTTCCGACTGCTCACGCTGTCCACGGGTCTGTCGGCGCTCGGCGACGAGCTGGCGCTGATCGCCCTCACGATCAAGGTGGCGGAGCTCACCGGCTCCGGATGGGCCGTCGCGGCGTTGCTGCTGTGCGGGGTGCTGCCGCTCGTGATCTTCGCGCCGTCGGCCGGGGTGATCGTCGACAACTACGAGACGCGCAGGACCCTCGCGATCGCCACTGCGATCCAAGCGGCCCTGGCCGTGGGACTCGCGTTCTCGGGCGAGCTGCCGATGATCCTGATGCTCACGTTCCTGCTCGGCACGGCCTCGGCGGTCGAGAACCCGTCGATCTACACCCTCGTGCCGCGCGTCGTCGGCGACGAGCACGCCACCGAGGGGAACGCCTACCTCGAGGGCGCCCGCTACACGGGCATGATCGCCGGCCCGGTGCTGGCCGGCTCCCTCGCAGCCGGGGTGGGCACCGAGGTCGCCCTGCTGGTCGACGCGGCCACCTTCATCGTGATCGCGGTGGCGGCGCTGCTGTTGCGGGTGCGGCGCGCGGTCCCCGAGGAGTCCCGCCTCGAGGAGGGCGCGGCTCGGCAGGGGTTCCGCGTCATCAGGGGCGACCGCGTGCTCGTGGTCGCGTTCACGGTGATCGGCGCGGTGATCCTCTTCGCGGCCATGGACAACGTGGCCGAGGTGTTCTTCGCGACCGACACGCTCGGCGTGGGTGCCTGGGGGTACGGGGTGCTCGCCTCCGCGTGGCTCGTGGGCATGGTGGGAGGGGCCACCCTGATCGCCCGCCGTCTCCGCGACGAACGGCTGCTCTGGTCGATGGCGCTGGCCGCGGTGGTGAACGGCGTCGCCGTCTTCGCTGCGGCCGCCGCGGCGATGTTCCCGCTCGCGGTCGCCCTCTTCGTCGTGGGCGGCCTCGCGAACGGTGTGGAGACCGTCGCGATGCGGAGCCTAATCGTGCATCACGTCGCCGACCGGTTCCGCGGACGTGCGTTCGCCTCGTACGGCGCGTTGGTCAACGGCATGCAGATCGGTGCGACCGCGGCGGCCGGGGCCATCGTGGCCGGGCTCGGCGGCCGCGCGGCGCTCCTGATCGGCGGCGCCGGGACCGCGCTCGCGGGTCTCGCCGGGCTCATCGCCGCCAGATCGCTCGACCGACGAGCGGCAGCGGCGAAAGAAGCGCCCGCTGCGCGGGCGGCCACCGTGCTCGTGCCCGAGCCTCAGCCCACAGCCGAGCCTCAGCGCCTGCCCGAGCGCGTGGCGGGGGCATCTCGTGTCACCCGGCTTCCCGAGTCCGAACCGGTGGAGCGCGTGATCGACCCCTGAGGAGAGCCCTCACCTCGGGCTAGGCTCACGGGTGATGCCGGCGACCGAGACCATCGCTGGTCTGCGTGGCGCCGACGCCGCCGAGCGCCTGCGTCGCGACGGCCCGAACACGCTGCCCGTGGCCGCCGGTGTGTCCTGGGCACGCCGCCTCGCAGGGCAGCTCTTCCACTTCTTCGCTTTGATGCTGTGGGCCGCGGCCCTCCTCGCCCTTGTCGCGGGGCTGCCGCAGCTCAGCGCCGCGATCGGCGTGGTGGTGCTGCTGAACGCGATCTTCGCGTTCGCCCAGGAGCGGCGGGCCGACCGGGCCGCCGAAGGGTTGCGGGACCTGCTTCCTCGCCGAGCACTCGTGGTTCGCGACGAGGAGCCCACCGAGATCGACGCGGCCGAGCTCGTCGTCGGCGATCTCGTGCTGTTGGAGGCCGGGGACCGCATCTCGGCCGATCTCGAGATCCTCGCGGCACACAGCCTCAGGGTCGACACCTCGACGCTGACGGGGGAGAGCCGCCCGGCGTCGCTCGAGGTTGGCGATCCCGCGTTGGCGGGCACGTTCCTGAGCGAAGGCGAGGCTCGCGGGGTCGTGACGGCTACCGGGGCGCGCACCCGTCTGGCCGAGATCGCCCGGCTGGCGTCGGGCCCATCGCCCGCGCCTCCGCTCGTCGGGGAGATCCGCCGGGTGGTGCGCACGATCTCGGCCGTCGCCCTGGGCGTCGGCGTCGGCTTCTTCCTGATCTCGTGGGGGCTCGGCACCGACCCCCAGGACGGGTTCCTCTTCGCGGTGGGGGTGACGGTCGCGCTCGTCCCCGAGGCGCTCTTGCCGACCGTGACCCTGTCGCTGGCGATCGGCGCCCAGCGCATGGCGGATCGCAACGCGCTCGTCCGCAGGCTCGAATCGGTGGAGACCCTCGGATCGACCACGTTCGTGTGCACCGACAAGACGGGAACGCTCACGCACAACGAGCTCACCGCGGTGGAGGTCTGGACCCCTCGAGGGGCCACCAGGATCGAAGGCTCCGGCTACGACCCGACGGGGCGCATCGTCTCGGACGATCCTGACGTCGTCGGGGCGGTGAGGCGACTCGCCCGCGCGGCCGTGCGGTGCTCCACGGGGAAGGTCGTGCTGCAGGGGGAGCGATGGGTCGCGCTCGGTGATCCCCTCGATGCGGCCGTCGACGCGTTGGTGCGCAGGACGGGCGTCGACCCCGAAGCCGACCGTGCGGCGCATCCCGACGTCAGGCGGTTCCCGTTCGACCCGCGGCGGCGACGGATGTCGGTCGTCGTCGACCACGAGGTGTTCGTGAAGGGAGCGTCCGACGGGCTGCTGCCCCTGTGCGCGCCCGAAGCCACCGCGGAGGCGGAGCTGGCCGCGATGACGGCGCGGGGGCTGAGGGTGATCGCGGTCGCGACGCGTCTGGTGGGCGACGCGGACGACCTGGCCACGATCGACCGCGAGGCGGCCGAACGCGAACTCGAGCTGCTCGGGTTGGTCGGCATGCACGACCCGCCGAGGGAGCACGTCAACGAGTCGATCGAGTCGTGTCGCCTGGCAGGCGTGCGGGTTGCCATGATCACGGGCGACCACCCCCGAACGGCCGACGCCATCGCTCGCCAGACCGGCCTCGCCATCGATGACGCCCCGGTGCTCGAGGGGAGCGATCTCCCGGAGGACGACGCCGAGCTCGGGGAACTCGTCGACCGTGACGGCGTCGTGCTCGCGCGCATCGAGCCTGCGGACAAGCTCCGGATCGCGCGGGCCCTCCGCTCCCGCGGCCACGTGGTCGCGATGACCGGCGACGGCGTGAACGACGCGCCCGCGCTGCGAGAAGCCGACATCGGTGTCGCGATGGGTCGCTCGGGCACCGACGTCGCCCGTGAGGCGGCCGACCTCGTGCTGCTCGACGACGACTTCGCCACGATCGTCGCGGCGATCGAGCACGGCCGGGGCATCTACGCCAACGTTCGGCGCTTCCTGACCTATCACCTCACCGACAACGTGGCTGAGGTGACGCCGTTCATCATCTGGGCGCTGTCGGGTGGGTCGATCCCGCTGGCGCTCGGCGTGCTGCAGATCCTCGCCCTCGACATCGGCACCGACACGCTGTCGGCAACGGCGCTCTGAGCGGAGCCGCCCGAGGGTCGCGTCATGAACAAGCCTCCCGATCGCGAGCGTCTGCTGACCCGCGAGGTCGCCCTGCGGGCGTTCGGCGTGCTGGGCCCGACTGAGGCGCTCCTGTCGATGACCGCGTTCTTCGTCTCGTTCCTCTCGGCCGGCTGGCGGCCGGGAGAGCCGTTCCCCGAGGGCGACGTGCTGCTGCAGGCGTCGGGTGCCGCGTTCGCGACCGTCGTGATCGCCCAGGCCGCGAACGCCTGGGCGTGCAGGAGCTCGACTCGGTGGCCGGGCTCGCTCGGCTGGTTCTCCAACCGCCTGCTCGTGTGGGGGAAGTCGGCCGAGCTCGCGATCGCCGGCTCCTTCCTGTTCGTGCCGGCACTCGCGTCGCTGCTCGAGCAAGCGCTGCCGTCGGATGCAGGGTGGGCGGTCGCGGTGGCCGCGGCGCCGGTGATGCTTGCGGTCGACGCGATGTACAAGGCGGTGCGCCGCACGCGTGCGAGGGCTTGAGCCATACGAGTTTCGCATCGATACTGACCCCATGAGCCTGCGCTCGATCGTTCGACGGGTCACGGCCGGTCTCCGAGGACGCCCGCTGACCGATCACGAGCGAGACGTCGTTCGAGCCGAGCAGCAGCGCAGCATCAGGAGGGCCTGGAAGCACTTCTCCACTCGCGTCTGACGCTGGACCTCGCCTCAGCACTCCGCGGTCCAGGCCGACGTCAGCCCCGAGGCTCTGTCCTCGATCCAGCGTCGATCCACGATCGGTGCGATGCGGAGAGTCGGAACCACTTGACCGACAGCCGTTCAGCCAGTCACGATTCGCGAGTTCTCGGCTTGCCCCGGCTGATTCGCCCCTATCCATCGACCAGGGAGTGCACCATGAACAAGACCAAGGCGTCGTGGTTCCTCGTCGCTTTCGCCGTCATCGGAGTCCTCACGATCATCGAGGGAGCCAACGACGGCTTCACCCTTCTCAACTGGGTCGTCATCGCGGTGAGCGCGATCTTCGCTCTCCTCTCCGTCCGATCCCTCGCCGCGAAGTAGTCGACCACCTGAGCCCCAGGATGGCTGACTCGTGCCCGCCCCTCGAAACGGAGACCGATGATGAGGATCCTCGTTCGATGCACCCTCGTGCTCACGATCGTCGCGTTGCTTGGCGTCACGCTCGCGCTGCCCGCCGTGGCCGGACAGCGGATCCGATACGAGGGTCGCACGTCACAGGATATGAGCGGATCAGCTTCCAGGTCCTCAAGCGCGATAGCGGACGCCGATTCCTCAAGGGCGTGCTGATCTTCATGGAGCTCACGTGCGAGGATGCATCGACTGAGCGGTTAGGCATCGGCTTCGGCGGTCTCTTCAAGAGGCTCGGGGACGACGGGTCGTTCGAGGTACGCGAGGTGTTCGACGGCGTCTTCGGCTTGATGTTCGAACTGGACGGCGTCGTTCGATGGGGATCGGCTGAGGGCACGCTCGAGGTCAAGGCGGCGGCTCTGACCGATGACGGCGCCGAGTGGCAGCTCTGCAGGACGGGGATCGTTGACTGGTCCGCCGACCGAGAGGGCGCTCGGCCCGTTGGCCCTCTTGCCGCACCAGATGGTGACGTCACGATGATGACGATCGACCGGAACGGCGACCTCCGGCTGATCCAACCGTAGAGGCCTCAGAACTCCCACGTGAGCGCGAGGGCACGGAAGGAGAGGAGCGACTGCCATGAACGTCTCCACGGATTTCGCGTCGTGGTCGAACTGGCTGGCGAAGTGGACCGGCTCGCATTGGGCGTTCTCGATCGCTGCCGTAGCCGTCGCGGCGAGCTTGACGTTGTTCGGCATCGAGAAGACGAACATCGCGATCTCGGTCGTGACGCTCTTGATGCTGTTCATCCTGCAGAACACGCAGAACCGAGACTCGGCGGCCTTGCACCCCAAGTTGGACGAGATCATCACGCACCTGCAAGGGCCACGCGACAAGATGGCCGGGATCGAGTCGAAGACCGACGAGGAGATCGAGGATCTTCGGCCTCATCCGGAAGGGACCTGATCTCGCGCAGGACCGCTCAGGCCGAAGAGAGGGAACTGCATCGAGGATCCAGACCTGTTGATCGTCAGGGTTCTCTGCCCGCTCTCGCAGGTCGTCGTGAGTAGTCCCAACGGGATTTGAACCCGTGTCTCCACCTTGAGAGGGTGGTCAGGTGATGCAGGCAGCATCAGTGATTCGTGGTCTGAGCAGCGAGTTTGGGTCTCGGTGAATCCCATCCAATCCTGACGCATCGCCCCCGTTCGCGGGACACGCGCGGGACGATTCCATGGCCAGCTTCGCCAAGAACCGAACCGATGGAGGCTTGCTTCAGGAGAGAGGAGCATGTTGTGGCTCAACGGTTCTTGCCGACAAGTCCGAGATCGTCGGCGTTGCGGCATGAGTAGCGACCCTTCTACGTCCGCCCATACGCTCAGGAGGTTGAGGTCGTGAGGAAGGTTTGGGGGCATCGCTGCCATCGTTGCGATTGTCGTGCTGGTCGGCGTACTCATCACAGGCGGCATTGCTTTCACGCGGATGGACCGCGAGCGGCGAAGCGAGATCGAATCTCTGCAGGCGAAGGTGAACGCTAGTCAGGACCTAGCCGGGAAGGTGCAGTCCGAATCTGAAATCCTCGCTGACGACCTCGCCGACACGCAAGAGCGACTTGAGGAGGCTGCGTCCGCACTAGACGAGGCAGATACGAACGTGAAGAGGCTCAGGAACGACTACAACGATCTCTACGATTCTTACAATCGACTTCGTACCCTCGCCCTTGCGCTCGTCGGGAGCAACTCGACAAGCTACCAATCGACCTACAGCCCAATCTCCTGCACCAGCAACACGATCGGCCACTACACGTACACGAGCTGCTACTGAGAGTGGGCTGGGTTCGGTTATGTGGGCGATCCAGAACCGCCGAGAGGGGGTGGTTCCAGAAGCGCAGGTCGCTTGCGCGGAATCACCTTCCACCTTCCTCCGCTGGTGCCGGCTCTAGAACTCCCTGTCCGCCCGGGCGCTCCGCTAAGCAAGCCTGGCTCGCAGATCGTCGTCGGCTTCAAGGTCGGCCAAGAGCTCTCCCATGCCGGGGTTCCTCGCGAGCAGCTCAGCGATGATGCGAGCGCGGTCGGGGGATGTGCAGAACAGGTAGGTCAGCAGTTCGTCGCGGAGAGCGCGGGTGGGATGTCCACGGCGTGAGCGTAGCCCTGCCCCCACTCCCAGAGAATCACCCGGTTGGCCGATGGAGCATCGAGCCTCATCCGTGTACCAAGGGGGACAAGACCAACGTGTTGCCCGCGCAGAGGATGAAGTGAGCCGCAAGTCGACACTCGGCTCACAGAGCCAGAGGGAGGGGACTGAACATGGGCGACAACGGACCCGGAGGTCGAGAATTCCGCATCGCCATCGATGATCTCATCAACGACTTCCCGGGCGAGATCCAATTTCGAAGCACAACTGGAGCAGACCTGCTGCACGACGATGGGAGAGTCTTGTCGCGGCAGATTCTGTCTACCGACATAGCAACAGAGCCTTCAACTTCGGGATCTTCAAACAGGACTTGTACGCAGTCGTTCCTCATCGATGTCGGCGGCCTGAGCAATACCGACGCTAGTGGGAAGGTCACCCTCCATCTCAGCGACTACACCTGTCGTTCCGGCGGACGCGACCACGGACGCTATTTCGGTCAACCGACCGTCTTCGTTGCGACTCCCAGATCAAGCTCACCTGTATTCATTACCTCGCGTCAGCGGACCGTTGAGACACAGGTGGAGTTCGAGGCGAATGACATCGAGATCGATGCTTACTCATGGGACGCAGACGGGAACCCGGCGCCCAGCGTTCCCTTTAGCTGGCGTTGTCTCGTGGCTGTCGACTTCGTCGTGACGTAGCGTCAAGCTTGGCCGGTGGGCTAGCCGTACTACCGAGGCGACCCGCCAGTCCCTACGAAACCGACGGAGCAGACGTGAGCAAGCAGGAGTGGGTCGAAGCCTGAAGAGGAGATCGATCCTGCCATGGGACGAGACAGCTCATCCGACCGACCGAAAGCCACGGCTCCGGATCCGCACGTGGTCTCGGACGACTACGTTCAGGCCACGTCGGAGATGGGCTCAGCAGTCCGACAAGCTGCTCTGGCGAAGAGGGCTCGCGCAGCGAACCACAGGCGGGGAGAGTTCCGCTGGTTTGAGTTCCGGGCTCGACGACGTTTCCACAGGAGCTCCTAGCGGCCATGCTGCGAGGTTCATCGGATGTGCAGATATCCCAGCCCGACGGCGTGGCAGCGGCCCGCCATGGAGCTCGAATGGACGGCTGCCCCGAACCCTTCGAGACAGGATGGTTCAGGATCTCCGAAGTAGCAGTCCGGTGTAGGACCGACGCGCGGCGGGTAGATGGGAGCGTGTGCTGACAGATTCGCAGCTCCCCATCGCACAATTCGCGATTGTCGTGTTCGTGATTTGCAGCGGTCTTACCGTCTTGACCGTCGCATGGCTCATGCGCCGTCCGCACCGCCCTGCGAGGTCGAGGGTGATGCTGGGGATCCCGGCGGCGGCCACGCTGCTCTTCTTCGGCTGCAACGTCTTGTGGCCTTCGTCAGCGAGGGAAGGGGTCAGCGCCGCCTCCGAGAACGGCCTCGGCTGGGTGGGTCCCTCGCTATTCGTGAGTGAGGCACCGGAATTCTCGCGTCCCGTCGAGGATGTCAGGTCGGATGCCGAGCATGACAAGGCTGGAATCAGCTCGCCGGGGATCCAACCGTCGGCGGCTACAGCAACCGATAGACCGACGGGTGACCCAGGCCCAGGTGCAGACCCAACACCCCCGCCCCACGCTGGACCCCCGGCCCACGCTGGACCCCCGGCCCACGCTGGACCCCCGGCCCACGCGAACGCTCCTGGGCCAGCTGGGCCCCCCTCGCATGCCGGACCGTCGTCCTAGCGACGCCACCCGCACAGCTCCACGATTCGCTCGTAGAGGTCGTTCGTGACGTGCATCTCCCCCGCCTCGAGCGTCCGGTACTCGGCGAGCGTCAGACCGAGCCGTCCCGCCATCTGCACTTCGCGCAGCTCCATCCGCTCACGTCTTGAGGGAGGTGCTGCACGAGGAGCGGGAGCATGGCCCAGGCTAGCCGGGGGCGACTTGGTAGGGCCGCAGAGAGCGGGGAACGCCACGTTTCCACAGTTGGGGTCGAGGGTAAGTACCGTCGGAGATGTGCTTCTCAGCCCGAGCTCTCTTGGAGAACCCACAGACGTTGTCGTCGTGGCTGAGGGCAGAGTTGCTGGGGTATCTCCGCTGCCCCGAGGACGTGCGGGAGGCAGTGCGTGAGCGCCTCCGTGAGGATCCCTCGTTCACCGACTGGTGCGTCCTGCTCGACGAACTCGAGGCGGGCGGCGAGGGGATGCGACAAGCCATCCGCGACTCGCTCGAGGCGACCACGAGTCCGGTTCACTAGCGAGTCCCCCATAGAGACCGGCGATCCGCTCGTACAGGTCGAAACCGATCCAGAGCTCGCCTCTGCCTCTAGCGCCCGGTACTGGCCGAACGTCAGGCGCAGGGCGGCCCGCCATCTGCACCTCTCCTAGCCCGAGCCGCCGGCCGGTCCTCGGGGAGGCGTTGAACGAGGGCGGGGGGGCATGGGCTCAGGGTAGTGAGCTTCTGGACGTGCTCGTGCGGGGACTTGCGCCCGAACGGTGTCGGGGTACCTGCTGTAGCTCGTCCGGCCCTCTCTGTTGGCGCGGCCGACCCGCCAACATGAAGGGGGGTCACACATGGGTCTGCTGCAGGTCGAGTTCGTCGGGAATGACCTCCGCTTGTCGGGGGAGATCGACCTGGCAAGCGCCGGCGCGTTCGAGGATGCACTGATCTCAGCGATCGACACGATCGACGGTGTGCTCGAGTGTGATCTGCGCGGGATCACGTCCTTCGATGGCTCAGGCATCAGCGCCCTCATCGCCGCGATGGCTTCGATGACCAAGCGACAACGACTCGCAGTGAGGACTTCCCCCGAGGTCTACAAGCTGCTCGAGCGGGCGGGCCTTTCCCGTGACGTGCCCGGTCTTGGGGTCGAGCCTCCCGACCGAGAACGGCTGGCCAGCAGCCTGCCTCGATAGGACCGCCTCGAGACCAAGGTCGCCATCAGTCGCACCCAAGCCCGACGGAGGATTGCGCCACCGAAGTTCCCCCCGAGGGGGGTGATCCTTCGAACCGGGCTGTCGCGGGTCGACCCAGGGATTCGCCCAGGCGCGCGGGAGGAGACTCAGGCCGCGGGTCCCACCCCGGGGGGATTTCAGCGGACGCGGGTCGCTACGCCGAATCGCCGTCCAGAGCTCCTTGCTCCTCAAGTGCGTCGAGCTCTGCCATCCACTGCTCGACGAGCGAGAGACCGACGTTCAACTCCTGAGACGAGTGCGGCCCGAGGCCGACGCGGTCGAGGACGGTTTGCACCGCCTTCAGCTTGTCCGAGTTCTTCCCATGTCCGGCGAGGATCTCGCCGATAGACCGGATTGCTACTTCGGCATGCTTCTCCAGCTCAGCTCGATGGGCCATGCGGGACGAACGGGGAGTACAACGGCGCGACGGCCCGCGTTCTCGCAGGTCGTTGGCAGTAGTCCCAACGGGATTTGAACCCGTG
>JBGGNG010000102.1:0-3015 GCA_041287635.1 Actinomycetota bacterium
GCGCTCGGTGACCGCGTCGACATGGCATACATGAGCTCGACCGTCACGCGCGGGCGCGGCGAGATGGTCGTCACTGCGACCGGCATGGCAACCGAGGTCGGCCAGATCTCCGGGATGCTGAGCAGCGTTCAGCAGGAGAAGACACCGCTCACCCGGCAGCTCGATCAGCTGACGGTACTGATCACGATCATGGCCGGTGCTGCGCTGGCGCTCGTCGTGGTCTTCGGCCTCCTGAACGGCGACGACTTCGACGACCTCTTCCTGATCGGGATCAGCCTCGCGATCGCCGCCATCCCAACAGGCCTGCCCGCCGTTGTGACGACCATGCTCTCACTGGGGACGCAGGCACTCGCAGCCAAGGGTGCGATCGTCAAGCGGCTGCGGTCGGTCGAGACACTCGGCTCCACGTCGGCGATCTGCTCCGACAAGACGGGCACGTTGACGCTCAATCAGATGACGGCGCGTGAACTGGTGGTCGTCGGCCATCGCTACTCGGTCGAAGGGGAAGGGTATTCGTCCAACGGCCGGATCCTTCACGTCGGAGACTCGCCGGAGATCGCTCTCGATCCCTTCCTTCTGCCCATGGCGCTGGCGAACGACGCGGTGGTTCGCGACGGCGCAATCGTGGGCGATCCGACTGAAGCGGCGCTCGTCGTTCTCGCCGCGAAGGGTGGCATCGATGTCGATGAGACCCGGCGCGTCTATCCGCGGGTCGCAGAGGTGCCATTCGACTCCGAGTACAAGCTGATGGCCACGTTCCACCAGATGGAGGTCGACGGCAGGAACGTCGTTCGATGTTTCGTCAAAGGTGCGCCCGACGTATTGCTGGCTCGCTCTTCCCACCTTCGGGATGCAGACGGTTCCTCGGTCGCGACGGAAGGCGTGCTCGGTCAGGTTCTCGCCGAGAACGATCGACTAGCGAGCGAAGGGCTGCGCGTCCTCGCCGTGGCTGCCCGTGACATTGAACCTTCCGACTTCGACGCCTCTGGCACGCTGCTCGATCAGGTCGACGGTCTGACACTGCTCGCACTCGTCGGGATCGTCGACCCGCCGCGCCGAGAGGCTCGGGATGCGATCGCGCGCTGCCAAGAAGCCGGGATACGGGTACGCATGATTACGGGCGACCACGCAACCACGGCAGCCGCCATCGCAGCTCAACTGGGAATCGAAGGTCGTGCGCTCACGGGCATCGAGTTCGCCTCACTCAGTGACGCCGATCTCGAGCGCGAAGTCGATGAGATCGGCGTCGTTGCTCGTGTGGCACCAGAGGACAAGGTGCGCCTCGTCGATGTGCTCAAGCGGAAGGGCAACGTGGTCGCGATGACCGGGGACGGGGTCAACGACGCCCCGGCGCTCAAGCGGGCGGACATTGGCGTTGCGATGGGCATCACCGGCACCGAGGTGACCAAGGAAGTCGGCGACATGATCCTCACGGACGACAACTTCGCCACCATCGTCACTGCCGTCGAGGGTGGACGCGGCATCTACGACAACCTCATGAAGTACGTCCGCGTTCAACTCGTGATGCTCGGCGGGTTCATCCTGACCTTCGTCGGAGCCGGACTCTTCGACATCGCCGGCGGCGCTCCACTCACGCCACTTCAGATCCTCTGGATCAACTTCGCCGTCGATGTCGTCCTTGCGATCGGTCTCGGCTTCGATGCCGCGGCTCCCGGTCTCATGAGACGCAGGCCGAGGGACGCAGCCGCGCCGGTAGTGACGCGCGCTCTAGGAGTCCGGCTTGCGTTGGCGAGCCTTGTCATGGCAGCACTTGCCCTCGGTGTCGTCGCATGGGGCGAGAGTCGCTACGACCTCGTCGTGGCCACGACGATGGGTCTCACGACTCTCTCCCTGATGCACATCGCGGCGGCGCTCGAAGCCCGCGAGCCGACGGGAACGATATTCAGCCGCTACACGATCGCGAACCGACGGTTCGTGCAGTTGATCGCGGTCGCTGTCGTGTTGACCTTCCTCGTGACAGCCCTGTCGCCTTTCCAGCGGATCTTCGACACCGTCTCCCTGACGAGTTCGCAGTGGGCAATCTGCCTTCTCGGCCCGCTCGTCTTCCTGGCATTTGCTGAACTCGGCAAGCTGCTCGATCGGCGCAGCGCCGTGGGGATGCCATCGCCCGCGAGCGCGTGAGCGAGCGGGCGGATGCCCGGACTAGCCGCGAGTTCGATTGCCGCATCCGTGGTGTTGGAGCTGGGGCATCACGAGAGCATCCGTGGCGACCAGCACACTCCCAGGATGGCCGGGACGAGAAAGCCATTCATCCGCACGCGCACGCAACGTGCCGTTGCTGGTCGACGAGTCTTCCCGTTCCTCGCCCTGACCACGCTCACTGTTGCGCTCCTGGCTGGCCTCGTTGTCACGATCATCGACAAGGAAGACTTCCCGGACTACGGCACGGCCGTGTGGTGGGCCATTGTCACGCTGGGCACGGTCGGCTACGGCGATGTCGTCCCACACACGGGATGGGGGCGCGTCGTGGGCAGCGTCGTCATCATCGTGGGTGTCACTTTCATCACCTTCCTCACGGCGGTCGTGACCTCGATGTTCGTTGAAGAGGAACAGAGGGCGCATCGCGCGGAGACCGAAGATGCGCAGCGCGCGTACCAGGACGAGATGCGCCATCTGCTGGAGGACGTTTCCAGTCGCCTTTCGACCGTCGAGACGATGCTGGGCGACATGCAGAGTCAGCGTCGCTGACCGGCAACGAGTCGCACCTCAGCAGCCCCATCGCCCGAGGCCTTTGCGAGAGGGAGGCACTCGTCGGGGTTCCTTTACCGAAGTTCGTCGCCAGGCTGATGGATGGAGTCTTCGACGCCAAACGTCGAAGGTATTAAGTCGCGTGCTCGTCGTCGACCAGGTACGCGACGATCAACGCGGCAGGGAAGAAGACGAGGCTGAAGATGAAGTAGCCGATGAAGCTGTGGCCCTTCCGAGCGGCAACCCGCGCCGGCCAGAATGCGATGGCGATCCAGATGATGAGGCCCAGGGTCCACCACAACCAAA
>JBGGNG010000103.1:0-20086 GCA_041287635.1 Actinomycetota bacterium
CGATGAAGCAGATCGAGTCCCAACTGCTGATGCGCCACTACGAAGGCTTCCTGAAGTAGGCGCCGATGCGGCTGGTGCTGCTCGGACCTCCGGGGGCTGGCAAGGGAACGCAGGCCCAGTTGCTCGTGGATCGGTTCGACATCCCGCAGATCTCGACCGGTGACATCCTGCGCGAGCACGTGCAGCGCGGATCGGGCCTCGGCATCCAGGCGCGCGCCTACATGGACCGCGGCGAGTACGTGCCCGACGAGCTGGTCGTCCGCATGGTGATGGACCGCCTCGCCCAGCCCGACGCGCGCCAGGGCTTCATCCTCGACGGGTTCCCACGCACCGTGCCACAGGCCGAAGCGCTCGAGACCGCGCTCGCGCAGGCGGAGCAACCCCTCTCGGCGGTGCTGAAGTTCGCGATCAGCGACGATATGGCCGTGCGGCGCCTGTCCAACCGATGGACCTGCCCGGCATGCAAGCGCACGTACAACCTGGAGTTCAAGCCGCCAGCGAACGATCGGGTCTGCGACACCGACGGGGTGCCCCTGGAGCGGCGCGCCGACGACGACGAGCTCACGGTGCGACGGCGCCTCGCCCTCTACCGGGAGCAGACGGCCCCGCTCGAGGCGTTCTATCATGCGCGGGACCTGCTCGTGGCGATCGATGCCGAGGTCCGTGAGGCGGAGGTCGCCACGCGCACGAACGACGCGTTGGACGGTGTGTCGTGATCATCAGGAAGTCACCCGAAGAGCTCGATCGCATGCGGCGGGCGGGCCGCATCGTGGCCGGAACGATCTCGACCGTGCTCGAGGCGGTCCGACCAGGAGCGACCACCGCAGACCTCGACCACGTGGCCGAGGCGTACATCCGCGAGCAGGGCGCGACGCCCTCCTTCCTCGGATACCGGGGCACCTACCCGGCCACGATCTGCGCCTCGATCGACGACGAGATCGTGCACGGCATCCCCTCGCCCGGCCGCCGGCTCGAGGAGGGGCAGCTGCTCTCCCTCGACTTCGGGGCGATCTGGGAGGGCTTCCACGCCGACTCGGCGGTCACCGTCGCGGTCGGAGGCGTCATGCCCACCGAGGATGCCGCCCGGCTCGTGAAGACCACAGAGGAAGCGCTGTACGCGGGCATCGCGGCGGCGCAGCCCGGGGGCCGGCTCTCCGACATCGGCCACGCGGTCGAGTCGGTGGCCGAGCCGGCGGGACTGGGCATCGTTCGCGAGTACGGGGGTCACGGCATCGGTCGGTCGATGCACGAGGACCCGTTCATCCAGAACTTCGGCCGGGCCGGCCGCGGACCCGACCTGCGCCCGGGTTTGGTGATCGCGATCGAGCCGATGTTGATGCTCGGCGCGGAGCAGACGCGGGTGCTCGCCGATGAGTGGACGGTCGTCACGGTCGACGGTTCCCTCGCCGCCCACTTCGAGCACACCGTGGCCGTCACCGAGGACGGTCCGGAGGTGCTCACGGCGCGCGATTGAGGCGGTTCGTGGACGTTCGCGCTGACCGGCCCCTATACTGAGCGTTCGCCCCTTCCTGGAGGGTGTTCGTGCACGTCCCGGGAGCCAGGGCGAGAACCCGTTCGAGAGGGAACAGCTGGAGCGTGCCGAAGAAAGACGCGATCGAGGTCGAGGGAACGGTCATCGAGCCGTTGCCCAACGCCATGTTCCGGGTGGAGCTCGAGAACGGACACAAGGTGTTGGCCCACATCTCCGGGAAGATGCGTATGCATTACATCCGCATCCTGCCGGGCGATCGGGTCCTGGTGGAACTGTCGCCGTACGACCTCACCCGAGGCCGTGTGGTGTACCGCTACAAGTAGTCGGTCCTCAAGGCTAGGACCGGAGCAGAGCGATCGGTCCTCAAGGCTAGGACCGGAGTAGAGAAGTAGGAGATCTGAGCAGATGAAGGTCCGCCCGAGCGTCAAGAAGATCTGCGACCGCTGCCGCGTGATCCGGCGCCGGGGCACGATCCTCGTCATCTGCACGAACCCGCGGCACAAGCAGCGCCAAGGCTGACGCCAAGGCTGACCAAGGAAGAGGGGACCGTCCAGTGGCACGTATCGCAGGCGTCGACCTTCCGCGCGACAAGCGGCTCGACATCTCACTGACCTACATCTACGGCATCGGCACCCCGGGGGCCCTGGCGATCGTGGCCGGCTCCGGGGTCGAGGGCGCCACCAAGGTGCGCGACCTCTCCGAGGACGAGGTGCTGAAGATCCGCGCGTACATCGATGCGAACTTCAAGGTCGAGGGTGACCTGCGCCGCGAGGTGGCCCAGGACATCAAGCGCAAGATCGAGATCGGCTGCTACCAAGGCGTGCGGCACCGCCGCGCGCTCCCGGTCCGTGGCCAGCGCACCCACACCAACGCCCGCACGCGCAAGGGTCCGAAGAAGGCGATCGCCGGCAAGAAGAAGGCGACCAAGAAGTAAGGCACAGCGAGGAGCTGCAGCATGGCGAAGCCCAAGGCGAAGAAGACCAAGCGCCGCGAGAAGAAGAACGTCGTCCACGGCCAGGCCCACATCAAGTCGACGTTCAACAACACGATCGTGACGATCACCGACCTGCAGGGCAACACGGTGTCGTGGGCGAGCGCCGGTAACGTCGGCTTCAAGGGGTCGCGCAAGTCGACGCCGTTCGCCGCGCAGCTCGCCGCCGAGAAGGCCGCCCGCGCCGCCCAGGAGCACGGCCTGCAGAAGGTCGACGTCTTCGTGAAGGGCCCCGGTTCGGGCCGTGAGACCGCGATCCGATCGCTCGCCGCCGCGGGCCTCGAGGTCACGGGTATCCAGGATGTGACGCCGGTGCCGCACAACGGCTGCCGGCCGCGCAAGCGCCGCCGGGTCTGACCCGAGGCGCACACCCGCGGAGCACGCTCCGCGGGACAGACGACGCGGGGTAGGAATGGTTGATCCCCCGCCGAAGGAGGAACCACATGTTCATCGTCGCGAGGCCTCAGATCTCCGAGGAGATCGTCTCGCCGACCCGCTCCCGGTTCGCGATCGAGCCGCTCGAGCCCGGGTTCGGCTACACCGTCGGCAACTCGCTGCGCCGCACGCTGCTCTCGTCGATCCCCGGCGCCGCCATCTCGTCGGTGCGGATCGACGGCGTGCTGCACGAGTTCTCGACGATCCCGAAGGTGACCGAGGACGTCACCGACATCATCCTGAACCTGAAGGAGCTGGTGGCTCGCTCCGAGCTCGAGGAGCCGACCACGGTCTACCTCAAGGCCAAGGGGCCGGCCGAGGTCACCGCCGGCGACATCGCGCCGCCCGCGGGCGTCGAGATCCTGAACCCCGAGCTGCACATCGCCACGCTCGGCAAGGGCGCCGGCCTCGAGATGGAGATGACGGTCGAGCGCGGCGTCGGCTACCGCATGGCCGACAAGAACAAGAAGGCCCGCGACCCGATCGGCGTGATCCCGGTCGACTCGATCTTCTCGCCGGTGCGCAAGGTGAGTTACACGGTCGAGAACACCCGCGTCGAGCAGATGACCGACCGTGACCGCCTGATCCTCGACGTGGAGACCGACGGGTCGGTCACCCCACGCGAGGCCGTGGCGTCGGCGGGCGGCACCCTGCAGGAGCTGGTCACGCTCTTCAGCGAGCTCGCCGAGGCGGCGAGCGTCACCGTCGGCCCCGCCGAGGACGACGAGCTGCCCGGTGACTACGCGATCACGATCGAGGAGTTGAACCTCTCGGTTCGCTCCTACAACTGCCTGAAGCGCGAGGGCATCAACTCGGTCGGCGACGTGATCTTGAAGAGCGAGTCCGAGCTGATGGACATCCGCAACTTCGGCCAGAAGTCGATCGACGAGGTGAAGGCCAAGCTCGAGGAGCTGGGTCTCGGACTGCGGGAGGAGTAACCGGTGCCCAAGCCCAAGAAGGGCCCTCGTCTCGGCTCGAACCCCGGTCACCAGCGCCTGCTGCTCTCCACTCTGGCGGTCCAGCTGTTCACGCACGAGGCGATCGACACCACCGAGGCCAAGGCCAAGGCGCTCCGCCCCTACGCCGAGAAGCTGATCACGAAGGCGAAGAAGGGCGATCTCGCCGCACGCCGGGACGTGCTCAAGGACATCCCCGACCGCGACGTCGTCGCGCGCCTCTTCCACGAGATCGGGCCGCGCTTCGAGGGCCGCAACGGGGGGTACACGCGCATCCTGAAGCTCGGCCCGCGCAAGGGCGACGCCGCGCCGATGGCGCGCATCGAGCTGGTGGAGCGCGGCGACTGAACCGCGTCCCCGCGTGAGCGACGTGCGACGAGGCCGGGGCATCGAGCCCCGGCCTCACGCATTCCACCGTTCGTTACTCGACGGTGAAGCCGGTACGCATGCCCTCGGCGTAGTGGGCCTCGAGCGTGCCGTCAGGCTCCTCTTGCAGGATGTTGCAGATCAGCACGTACGCGCCGGTCTCCAGATCCACCGTGAGGGTCGGCGTCTCGCCGACGGGGATGTCCTCGATCTCGTCGACGACCTCCATGCCCTCACCGTCCTCGAGCACGGCGCCGTCCTTGTCGGTCGGGAGGTCCGTGGGCGCGAGGTCGGTCTTGATCACGACGAACTCGTGGACGTCGTCGGGCCCGTCGTTCGTGACGTCGAACGTCACGGATCCGGCCGGAACCGTCGCCGGGTCGGCCGACACCGCGAACTCCTGCAGCGCCACCGCCACGGTCGTGGCGCCGCCGTCATCGCTCGCCGTCTCGGTCGCGGTGTCGCTCCCGGTGTCGCCCCCGTCGTCGTCGCCGCCACATGCAGGCAGCAACACGATCGCCAACAGCAACGTCGCCCCGATGGCGATCGTGCGTGGCAGGATGCGTGGACTCATGGGTCCCCTCCCTCCGGCCCCGAGCGGGGCCTCTCGATGGAGCCTCCATCGGAAAGGGGATTCGCGAACGTGCCGTTCGACCCCTCCCGATGGGGCCGTCTTCGACCATACTCCCGACGATGGACGAGCGGACGATCCGGTTGCTGATCGCCTACGACGGCACCGACTTCCGCGGCTGGGCGGCGCAGCGTGACGCCTCGATCCGCACCGTCGAGCGTTCGTTGACCGACGCGCTCGAGGCCGTCGTCACCCTGCCCGTGAAGCTCTCGGTCGCGGGCAGGACCGACGCGGGGGTGCACGCACGTGGGCAGGTCACGTCGTTCCCGACGACGTCGCCCCGCGAGGTGCGGTCGATCCGCGACGCCGTGAACGGCCGGCTCGCGCCCGAGGTGGTCGTGCTCGCGGTCGGGGAAGCGGCGCGCGGATTCGACGCGCGGTTCTCGGCCACCGCCCGTGAATACCGGTATCGGATCGACGTCGGGGAGACCCCCGACCCGTTCACGGCTCGGTACGTGTGGCATCACCCCTGTACGCCCGACGTGCGGGCGATGCGCGCGGCTGCTCGACTCCTCGTGGGAGAACGCGACTTCGCGTCGTTCTGCCGGCACCCGGGCCGCGGGAAGTCGACCGTGCGGCACCTGGAGCGGGTGAGCGTCGCCCTCCGTGGGGAACGGCTCGAGATCGGCTTGCGTGCGAACGCGTTCCTGCACCAGATGGTGCGGGCGCTCACCGGCACCCTGGTTGCGGTCGGCGAGAGGAAGGTCGAGCCCGACGAGCTCCCGGCGATCCTCGAGGCCCGTGATCGAGCCGCCGCGTGCCAGATCGCTCCATCGCACGGTCTCACGCTCGAACGCGTTGCGTACGGGCGCCGACGGGCGCCGATCGGTGACGAGCTTTGACGCCCGGCGGATCCCACAGGTAGTCTGATGCGTCGGCCGGGAGCCTTCCTGGCCGATATCCACGTCCTATGAAGACCTACTCTCCGAAGCCTGAGCACATCGAGCGCCGCTGGTACGTCATCGACGCCAGCGACAAGGTGCTGGGCCGCGTCGCGTCCGAAGCCGCAGCATTGTTGCGCGGCAAGCACAAGCCGATCTTCGCGCCCCACATGGATACCGGCGATCACGTGATCATCGTGAATGCCGACAAGGTCGTGCTCACCGGCGGCAAGGAGAAGAAGAAGTTCGCGTATCGCCACTCCGGGTACCCGGGCGGCATCACGGCGACCCGGTACGACGAGCTGATGAGCACGCGGCCGGTGTTCGCCGTCGAGAAGGCGATCAGGGGCATGCTTCCGAAGAACCGGCTCGGACGGTCGATGATCCGCAAGTTGCACGTCGTTGGCGGGGCGGAACACCCGCACGCCGCGCAGCAGCCGATCGATCACACCCTCGGCCGGCCCCCGGCGTGGGAGGGCCTCCCGAGCCCGAAGCCGGTCACCGAGCTGAAGACCCGCCACCTGACCTCGGGCGATGAGGCCGACGCCGCCGACGAGGCGGCCGTCGAGCCCGCTGCCACGAAGCCGGCAGCCGAGAAGCCCACGACGAAGAAGCCGGCGGCCAAGAAGACGACCGCCAAGAAGACGACCGCGAAGAAGACCTCCGCGAAGAAGACCTCCGCCAAGAAGACCTCCGCCAAGAAGCCAGCGGCGAAGAAGACGACCGACACCACCGAGGAGTGAGCACGTGGCAGCAGTGACCCCCGTGAAGATCACGACCGGCCGCCGCAAGGAGGCCGTGGCGCGGGTGCGTCTCGTGCCTGGCTCGGGCGAGTTCGACATCAACGGCCGTAGCCTCGAGGAGTACTTCCCGACCCGTGTGCACCGCATGGTGGCGGTCTCCCCGCTGCGTCTGTGTGAACGCGAGAAGGACTATGACGTGATCGCCACGATCCGTGGCGGCGGCGTCAGCGGACAGGCGGGCGCGATCCGGCTCGGCATCGCCCGCGCCTTGATCGAGCTCCATCCCGAACTGCGTGGGCAGATGAAGGCCGAAGGGTTCCTGACGCGCGACGCGCGCGAGAAGGAACGCCGCAAGTACGGCCTCAAGAAGGCCCGCAAGGCGCCGCAGTACTCGAAGCGCTGACCTCCGAGCGCTTCGGGCACCGCGACCCGGAGCAGACGGAAGGGTGAACGGCGCGATGCCACACGAGATCGTCCCAGGCGTGCTCAGCTGGGCGAGCGAGCTCGATGCAGCCACCAGGGACCAGGCAGCGCGCACCGCGCGCCTCCCGGTCGTCGCGGGCCCTATCGCTCTCATGCCCGACGCTCATCTCGGCATCGGCGCGACGATCGGATCGGTGATCCCGACCGAGACCGCCGTGATCCCGTCGGCGGTGGGTGTCGACATCGGGTGCGGCATGGCCGCCCGCCGACTCGATCTGCGCGTCGACGGGCTGCCGGACCGGGGCCTGGACGGATGGGTCGATCGCATGCGCCGCGAGGTACCAGCGGGGCTCGGGCACTGGCACCGAGAGCCGTCGCCGGCCGCGCTCGAGTGGATCGCCGAGCATCCGCCGCCCGAGACGCTGGCACACCCCGATCGCGCGGCGTCCCAGCTCGGCACGCTGGGTTCGGGCAACCACTTCGTGGAGTTGGCCGTCGACGAGCACGAGGTCGTCTGGATCCTGCTGCACTCCGGGTCGCGTGGGGGTGGGAACCAGCTCGCCACGCTGCACACGAAGGTCGCCCGGCGTCTGCACGAGGGACTCGGTACCAGGCTCGAGGATCCTGAGCTCGCGTGGCTCCAGCAGGGAACGCCCGAGTTCGACACCTACATCCGCGATCTGGGGTGGTCCCAGCGGTACGCGCGTGAGAACCGACGGCATCTGCTGGTGGCCACCCATCGTGAGCTCGAGACTGAGCTCGGGCGGGAGATCCATGCGACCGACGAGGTCAACTGCCATCACAACTACACCGAGCTCGAGGATGTCGGAGGGCGGCGCCTGTGGATCACGCGCAAGGGTGCGATCCGCGCTGGCGTCGGCGACCGGGGCCTGGTGCCGGGCAGCATGGGGCAGCGTTCCTACGTCGTGCGGGGGCTCGGTAACGAGGCCTCGTACCGCTCGTCCGCGCACGGAGCCGGTCGCCGCATGAGCCGGACCATGGCACGGAAGGCGCTGTCGATCGAAACATTCGAGGCTCGCATGGCCGGACGCTCCTGGCAGGCCACCGACGCCGTGGCGCTGCTCGACGAGCACCCCGACGCGTACAAGCCGATCGACGTCGTGATGAACGAACAGGCCGACCTCGTCGAGGTGGAACACGAGCTCGAGGGGTTGGCGAACTACAAGGGCGTCGAGGCGGAGCGGCGGGCGCACCGCGGCAACCGAACGTAGGCCCGAGGCCCGACCTGGCTCAGGTGGTGGGCTCGCCCGGTTCCTCGAAGTCCTCGTCCAGGGCGTAGGCACCCGAGCTCACCGCTGCCACGATCTCCCTCGCGGCCGGCTCGTCCTCGGCGGGCACCCAGACGTAGACGGGGCCCGCTCGGTAGGGGCCTTCGCCTTCCCCTTTGAGCATCGCGGCGATGCCCTCCGCTTCGAGCCGGCCACGCATCATCTCGCCGGCCACCGTGTCTCCGCTCGCGAACACCTGGACGAGTCCCTCGTTCATGGGTGACATCCTCCCATGGACCGTCTCCGTTCCCCCGCCCGAGGCATGGACGGTCGTCGATGGATATGGCATCCTTCCTCAGAGAGAGATCGACAAACGTCGATGTACCAGAATGTCGATGTACCAGGATGAGGAGGAGCGATGGTGGCGAAGCAGATCGAGGTGATCGAGGCGCCGGCCCAGTGCTGCGTGCCGATCGGCGCCGACGACATGACGTCGGACGAGGCCGCGACGATCGCATCACTCTTCAAGGCCCTCGGCGACCCCCATCGGGTCCGCATCGTGAACCTGCTGGCCACCGCGCGGGAGGCGGTGTGTGTGTGCGACCTGACCGACTTCCTCGGGCTCTCGCAGCCCACGGTCAGCCACCACATGCGGAAGCTGGTCGATGCGGGCCTCCTCACGAGGGAGCAGCGCGGGGTGTGGGCCTACTACTCCCTGCGACACGACGCGATCCGACAGCTCGGCGAGGTGCTGCGCTTCGGGGAAGGAGCGGAACGATGAGCGAGTTGCGTGACGAGGTCCGTGATCGGTACGCGACCGCGGCGAAGGTCGTCGCGACCGTGCGGGCCGCCGACGACAACGGACCCGACATCACGAGCTGTGCCGGCGGGTGCGCGCCCGAGGACGGCCTCGGCGTCGCGCTCTACGACGTGACCGCCCGAGCCGATCTGCCCGAGGAGGCGGTGCTGGCGAGCATGGGGTGCGGCAACCCGACCGCGGTCGCGGAGCTGCGTGAGGGCGAGACCGTGCTGGATCTGGGTTCGGGCGGAGGCATCGACGTCCTGCTGTCCGCCACGCGTGTCGGCCCGACCGGGAAGGCCTACGGCCTCGACATGACCGACGAGATGCTCGCGCTCGCCTGGGAGAACGCGCGGAAGGCGGGCGCGGAGAACGTCGAGTTCCTGCAGGGGTTCATCGAGGAGATCCCGTTGCCCGAACAGAGCGTCGACGTGGTCATCTCGAACTGCGTGATCAACCTCTCGACCGACAAGCCCCGCGTGGTCGACGAGATGTTCCGCGTGCTGCGACCCGGGGGGCGTCTCGGCATCAGCGACGTCGTGGCCGACGACCACCTGACCCCGGCCGACAGGGCCGAGCGCGGCTCCTACGTTGGATGCATCGCGGGAGCCCTCTCGTTCGCCGAGTACCGAGTCGAGCTGGAGCGGGTGGGTTTCGGGGAGATCGAGATCGTGGCCACCCACGAGCTCACCGACGGCATGCACGGCGCGATCGTGCGAGGCGTGAAGCCGCTGGGGTAGCCTTCGCGCCGTGACCCGACGACGGCTGTTCGGCACCGACGGCGTCCGCGGTCTCGCGGGCACCGAGCTCACCGAGGCTCTCGCATATCGCCTCGGTCGTGCCGGTGTGGTGGTGCTCGGCCGCCGCGGACAGGGGCGACCCGCGTTCGTCGTCGGGCGCGACCCCCGTGCGTCGGGGGAGTGGCTCGAGGAGGCGCTCGTCGAGGGCATCCGCGACGGCGGCGGCGACGCCGTGATCGCCGGCGTCGAGCCCACCCCCGCGATCGCGTTCCTCACGACCGCCCTGCAGGCCACGAGCGGCGTGGTCATCTCCGCCTCGCACAACCCACCCGAGTACAACGGCATCAAGTTCTTCGACGCGACCGGCACGAAGCTGGCCGACGACGTTGAGGACGAGATCGAAGCGGCGATGGACGATCTCGGTGACGCGCCGGATCGGCGCGGCGCCACGCTGCCGGTCAGCGACGGCCGGGAGCGCTACCTCGCGCACCTCGTCGATGCCGCCGATACCCGGCTCGACGGCATGCGGGTCGTGGTCGACTGCGCGAACGGCGCGGCATCCGAACTCGCGCCGGCCCTGCTGCGACGGCTCGGCGCCGACGTCCATGCGATCTACGCCGAACCCGACGGGAAGAACATCAACGACGGATGCGGGGCGTTGTACCCCGAGGTGGTGGCCCGGGAGGTCGTGCGGCTCGGCGCCGACGCGGGCGTCTCACACGACGGCGATGCCGACAGGGCGCTGTTCGCCGACGCCGGGGGCGCGATCGTCGACGGCGACCAGGTGCTGGCGGCATCGGCGATCGCGCTGCGCGACCGGGGCGGGCTCATCGCGAACACGGTCGTCACGACGGTGATGGCGAACCTCGGCTTCCACCACGCGATGCGCGAGGCGGGCATCGACGTGGTCTCGTCGAAGGTGGGCGACCGGTACGTGCTCGAGGACATGGTGCGCACGGGCGCGGTGCTGGGCGGCGAGCAATCGGGGCATGTGATCTTCCTCGACCGGGCCAACACCGGCGACGGGCTGCTCACCGCCGTGCGCTTCCTATCGCTCGCGGCCGCCACCGGGCGCACGATCCGCGAGCTCGCGTCGGTGATGCGACGCTACCCGCAGCGCATGATCAACGTCGAGGTGGCCGATCGCTCGGTGGCGCGGGCGGACGACGTGGGTCGGGCCGTCGCCGAGGCCGAGGCGGCGCTCGGGCTCGACGGGCGGGTGCTCGTGCGGGCCTCGGGGACCGAGCCGCTGGTGCGCGTGATGGTCGAGGCAGAGACCGAGGACCTGGCCACCGAGCATGCCGAACGCATCGCCGACGTCGTGCGCGCGGCGTCGGGTTGACGCCCGACCGTCGCCCCAGGAAACACCTACCAGGTCGTCGCGGAGGCCCCTGCTAGGGTTGGAGCCTGATGTGCGGCATCGTGGGCTACGTGGGGCCCGACGAGGCCCTTCCGATCGTCCTCGAAGGTCTCCGGCGGCTCGAATACCGTGGGTACGACTCGGCGGGCGTCGCCGTGCTCGACGGCGGGCTCGGGGTCGTCAAGCGTGCCGGGAAGCTGGCCGAGCTCGAGGGTGCGCTCGACGCCGAGGGCGGCCCCGCAGGCGTCGTGGGCATGGGGCACACGCGGTGGGCCACCCACGGCGCGCCCACCGATCGCAACGCCCATCCCCACCTCGACTGCGCGGGCAGGGTCGCCGTGATCCATAACGGCATCGTCGAGAACTTCCAGGGGCTGCGCGACCGGCTCGAGAAGGACGGCCATACCCTCGTCTCGGAGACCGACACGGAGTGCGTCGCGCACCTCGTGGAGGAGAAGCTGCGGGACGGCGGGTCGCTGCCCGATGCGGTGCGCGGTGCGGTTCGCGAGCTCGAGGGGGCGTACTCGCTCGTCGTCTGCTGCCTCGACGACCCCGACGTGCTCGTCGGCGTGAAGGTGTCGTCGCCGCTGATCGTGGGGGTGGGCGACGGCGAGACCATGCTCGCCTCCGACATCCCGGCGGTGCTGGAACGGACGTCGACCGTGATCCCCCTCGACGAGGGCATGGTCGTCGAGGTACGGCGCGAGGGCGCGTCCTTCACCGATCTCGAGGGCTCGCCGCTCGATCCGCAGCCGATCACCGTCGACTGGGACGTCGCCCGTGCCCAGAAGGGCGGGTACGAGACGTTCATGCGCAAGGAGATCGACGAGCAGCCGGCGGCGATCCGCGACACGCTCGTCGGACGAACGGTGGGGGAGCGGCTCGTGCTCGACGAGCTCCACGTCTCCGACGACGTGCTGCGCGAGGTGAGCAAGGTGTTCGTGGTCGCGTGCGGCACCGCGTTCCACTCGGGGCTGGTCGCGAAGTACGCGATCGAGCACTGGACGCGCCTGCCGGTCGAGATCGAGATCGCGAGCGAGTTCCGCTACCGGGACCCGGTGCTCGGGCCCGACACGCTGACGCTCGCGGTCTCGCAGTCGGGCGAGACGATCGACACGCTGGAAGCCGCGCGTCACGCCCGTCGCCAGGGCTCCCAGGTGATCGCGGTGACGAACACGGTGGGCTCCTCCCTCGCTCGTGAGGCCGACGGGGTGCTGTACACACACGCCGGCCCCGAGATCGGGGTCGCGGCCACGAAGACGTTCGCGACCCAGATGGTCTCGCAGTACCTCGTCGCCCTCTACCTGGCGCAGGTGCGGGGCACGAAGTTCCCGGAGGAGATCGCCGAGGTGCTGGCCGAGCTCGACGAGCTGCCCGCCAAGGTGGAACGCGCAATCGGCCTCGACGACCAGGTGCGGGCGATCGCCGAGCGCTACCGCGACGCGCGCGACGTGCTGTTCATCGGGCGACACACCGGATACCCGGCGGCGCTCGAGGGGGCGCTCAAGCTCAAGGAGCTCAGCTACGTGCACGCCGAGGGGCACCCGGCCGGTGAGCTGAAGCACGGTCCGATCGCGCTGATCGAGGACGGTGTCCCCGTCGTCGCAGTGGCCACACAGTGCCACGTCTACCGCAAGATGCTGTCGAACATCCAGGAGGTGCGAGCGCGCGGCGCCCGGGTGATCGCGGTGGCGACCGAGGGAGACACCGAGATCGGCGCGTTCGCCGACCACGTGCTCGAGGTGCCCGCGACACCCGAGCTGATGTCGCCGGTGGTCGTGACCGTGCCGATGCAGCTGCTCGCCTACCACGTGGCCACCCTGCGCGGCTGCGACGTCGACCAGCCCCGGAACCTCGCGAAGAGCGTCACGGTCGAGTAGCGTCGCGGCATGGACCGGGTGATGGTTCGTCATCGCCGGATACCGAAGATCGCCGTCGCCCTGGCCGTGACGCTCTCCGTGTTCGCCTTCGCGGACGGCCCGGCGCACGCGTGCTCGTGTGCGATCGGTGATCCGCGGGACGCCCTGCACGCCTCCGACGCGGCGTTCGTGGGTGCGCTGGTGTCCAAGGACGTGAACGACCAGAAGGCGATCTACACGTTCTCGGTGGAGACGTCGGTCAAAGGCGACCTCGGGGACTCGGTCGACGTCGAGTCGGCCGCGTACGGGGCCGCATGCGGATTCGAGGTTCGGGTCGGGAGGCGGATCGGGATCCTGCTCCGTCTGCAGGGCGACGGTGATTGGGCCGGTGGCCTCTGCACCCAGATCGATCCCGATGTCCTCGTCGCCGCGGGTGAACCGTTGCCGGTGCCGAACGGCGAGGGCCCGATCAGGATGATCGTGGGCGGGAACTTCGGGGAGGCTCGAGTCCTGGCACTCGACGGCCTGGGTCGGACCCTCGGGTACGGGTACGGCGAGGGCGACGTGCTCGCCGTGGCCATGTGCCCCGGCATGGAACGGTTCGTGGAGGCCGTCTCGTTCGACGGCGTCGGGTCCCTCAGCGTGCGCGAGACCTCGACGCTCGAGATCGTGCGCGATGTGCCGTTGATCACGGGCCGCTTCCCCAGCATCTATCAGGTGGCGTGCCTGTCCGAGGACGGGGGGGTGCTCGGGGCGGTCACGACCCGAGGCGGTGAGACGCAGGTGCACGTCGTGCGCGGTGATCGGGATCGTGTCGCCTTCGACGCGGAGCGTGCCCGCGCCTGGTTCCAGGGGCAGCGAGCGTACGCCACGGTGTCCTCCTCGGTCGTGCGGGTCGCCTTGTGGGGTGGCGACCATCGCGACGTCGTCGCGGTTCCGCCGGGGCTGTCCTCACCATCCGTGAGTCGTGACGAGCGACACGTCGCCGGCGTGCGGTACGGAGGCTCACGTCCCGGGCGTCCACCGAGCGAGGTGATCGTCGTGAGTGCCGGCGGCGGTGCAGACCGAGGCTTCTCACTCCGAGGTTGGAACGACGGTGGCGACGTGCATTGGGCCGACAATCGCACCCTCGTGTACCTGCCGGGCGGTGGCGACGACGATCGGGCGCACGTGCTGCAGCTCCCTCGCCTCGATCGGATCGGTGGTTTCCGTGGTTGGTACACGGGAGCATCGTTCGTCCGCAACGGGTGCGCGGGGGGCGTGGGCTGGGGCACGATGTTCGCCGCGTGCCTGCCCGACGGACCGACCCGTACCGAGGCTCTCATCGGCCCCGAGACGTTCGCTGCAACGCCGGTCTCGGGGCGTATCACGCCGGCACCCGCAGGGCCGTGATCCCCCGGGAGTCGCGCCGGGGATCGCATCCGAGTACCGTGCCCCCATGACCATCATCGCTGCGGGCACACTGTTCATGATCGGGATCGTGTTCATGGTGGGGTTGGCGATCGCCGCGGCGATCGCGCTGATCCGCATGAAGTGACCCTGGGCGGCCTCTAAGCTTGAGCCCGTGGAGATCGTCGGGCTCGGCGTCGACATCTGTGAGATCGCTCGCATGGAGCGGGCGCTCGCACGCCATCCCACGATGCGCGTGCGCGTCTTCACCCCCGCCGAGATCGCGTATTGCGATTCGAAGGCTCGGCCGGGCGAGTCCTACGCCGGCCGGTTCGCCGCCAGGGAGGCCACGATCAAGGCGCTCGGCGGCTACCGGGGCAAGCGGTGGCAGGACATCAGCGTCGGGCGGGCGCCGTCGGGGGCACCGTCGATCGTGCTCGACGGGCGCGCGAAGGTCCGTGCCGACGGCCTCGGCATCACGCAGGTGCTCGTCACGTTCACCCACGAGAAGACGAACGCGGTGGCGTTCGCGATCGCCGTCCGCTCATGAGGGCGTGCTCCGCGTGAGGGATCGATGAAGCCGGTCCTCACGCCACAGGAAGCGGTCGACCTCGATCGGGCGACCATGGATCGGGGGGTGTCGGCCCCCGACCTGATGGAGCGTGCGGGCCGAGCGGTGGCGCGCGCCGCCGTCGAGGTGGCCGGTGGCGTCTACGGCCGTCGTGCCGTCGTGGTGTGCGGGAAGGGCAACAACGGTGGCGACGGGTTCGTCGCGGCGCGGCACCTCGCCCGCGAGGGCATGCGGGTCGACATCGTCATGGTGGAAGCGGCGGCGACGGGCTCCCACGCGGCGGGGACGAACCGCGCCCGACTCGCCGAGCAGGGACTCACGGCGCGGGAATGGCTCGCGTCTCGCGACGATCGGTCGCTCGCTCGGGCCGACGTGGCGGTCGACGCGCTCTTCGGCACGGGCTTCCGCGGGGAACCCCAAGGCGTATGGCTGGAGGCGATCGATGCGCTCAACGCGGCAGGCGCACCCGTCGTCGCCGCAGACATCCCTTCAGGGGTCGACGGTCGAACCGGTGCGGTCGAGGGCTCGGCCGTCTGGGCCCACGTGACGGTGGCGTTCGGCGCCGCGAAGGTGGGCTCGGTGCTCCTGCCCGGCGCCGAACACTCGGGCACGGTCCGCGTCGTGGACATCGGATCCCCCGAGGACCTGCTGGAGCCCGGGATCGGTCTGGTCGAACCGATCGACGTGGCGTCGGCGCTGCCGATGCGTTCGATGGAGGGGCACAAGCGCAGCTCGGGCGTCCTCCTCGTGATCGCCGGGTCCCGGCGCATGACCGGCGCTCCCGCGCTGATCGCCCGTGCGGCGGCGCGGGTCGGCGCCGGCCTGGTGATCGTGGCCTGCCCCCGGGACGCCCTGCCCGCGGTGCAGGCGCACGCGACCGAGGCGGTGTTCCTGCCGCTGGCACAGACCCACGAGGGCACCGTCGCCTTGGCAGCGCTCGACGCCCTGCTGGAGGCGGCTCGAGACGCGGATGCGGTGGCAGTCGGTCCCGGCCTGACCTCCGACGACGAGACGGCCCGTCTCGTCAGGGCGCTCGTCGCACGCTGCCCGACGCCGCTCGTGGTCGATGCCGACGGGCTGAACGCCTTCCGAGGCGACACGGAGGAGCTCCGACGGCGCGACGCCGAGGCAGTGCTGACGCCCCACGACGGGGAGTTCGAGCGCCTCATGGGTCGATCGGTCGCCGACGTGGGCGATCGGATCGACGCGGCCCGCGCGCTGGCGGGGGCGTCGGACGCCGTGACCCTCCTGAAGGGCACGAGGACCGTGATCGCGCCCACCGAGGGCCTCACGCGTGTGAATCCGACGGGGACGCCTGCGCTGGCCACGGCCGGCACGGGGGACGTGTTGACCGGCATGGTCGGGGGGCTGCTCGCCCGGGGGACGGGAACGCTCGACGCAGCGACGGCCGGCGCGTTCCTCCACGGCGTGGCGGGGCGCATCGCCGGACGGGAACTCGGCGAGGGCACGCTCGCGGGTGACGTGATCGAGCGCATCCCGGAGGCGGTCGCGGCGGTGCTCGCATGACCCAGCTCCGCCCGACGTGGGTCGACGTCGACCTCGGGGCGATCTCCCACAACGTGCGCACGCTCACGTTCCCGGGCACAGAGGTGATGGCCGTCGTGAAGGCCGACGGGTACGGGCACGGCGCCGTACAAGTCGCGCGCGCCGCGCTGGACGCGGGTGCGACGTGGCTGGGGGTCGCGCTCGTCGAGGAGGGTCTCGGGCTGCGGGCTGCGGGCATCGAGGCCCCGATCCTGGTGTTGTCGGAATGCCCCCCCGGATCGGAGGTCGCGGCCGTGACGGCTTCGCTCACCCCGACGGTGTGCTCCGACGACGGTCTCGAACGGCTCGGGTCGGCGGCGTCAGCCCGCACGCCATCGGTAGGCGTGCACGTCAAGGTCGATACGGGCATGCATCGGGTGGGCGTGTGGCCGCCCGACGACGCCCCTGCGTTCATCGAGCGGGTCGTCGACGCCGGGCTCGAGCTCGACGGCCTGTGGACGCACCTGGCCTGTGCCGATACGGACGAGGTGACGACGCACCAGCAGCTCGACCTGTTCGCGGGCGTGGTCGAGCGGGTTCGGACGGCGGGCCACCGGCCCCGGTTCGTGCACGCGGCCAACACCGCCGGCGCTCTCCGGTTCCCTCAGGCCCGGTTCGACCTGGTGCGCGCGGGCATCGGTCTGTACGGCATCGAGCCCGCCCCGGGCGTGGGGGGCGAGCTCGGTCTGCACCCCGCGCTGACCTGGCGGTCCGCCGTCGCCTTCGTGAAGCGCCTGTCCGCCGGCCGTCGCGTCTCCTACGGTCACCACTACGAACTCGCCGACGACGCGTGGGTGGCGACCGTGCCGGTGGGCTATGCCGACGGCTACCCTCGCACGCTGTCGTCACGCGCCGACGTGTTGATCGGCGGGAGGCGATGCCGTGTCGCGGGGAGCGTGACGATGGATCAAGTGGTGGTGGACTGTGGAGACGCCGAGCCGGCGACGGGCGACGAGGTGGTGGTGCTCGGCACCCAGGGCGCTGAGACCGTGACGGCCTGGGAACTGGCCACCCTCGCGGACACGATCGCGTACGAGATCGTCGCCCGGATCGGCCCTCGGGTCCCGAGGCGGCACACGGGCGAGGGGTCGGCGCCATGACCGGGAAGCGCACGGCCTTGATCGCGGGGGGCGTCGCGGCGGGCGCGATCGCCGCGGGCGCCGTCGGGCGCACCGTGCTGCGACGGCGCACCGAGCACGAGCTCGAGGCCCCCCTGTGGGATCTGCCCCCCGACGACCTCGGCCCCGTGCGCTCGTTCGATGGCACGCAGCTCGCCGTGCGGGCGGCAGGCGACCCGTCGGCCCCGCTGTTGCTCTTCGTGCACGGGTTCAGCCTCGACATGACCACGTGGCGGGAGCAGTGGGTGGACCTCTCGGTGGATCATCGGTGCGTGCTGATGGATCAGCGGGGCCACGGGTCGAGCGAGCAGCCGGTCGACGGCGATCTGTCGGTGCGCTCGATGGGACGCGACATCGCGACGGTGCTCGAGGCCGTCGCCCCCGACCGACGCGTCGTGATCGTGGGCCACAGCATGGGGGCGATCGCGACGCTCGCATTGGCCGAGGTCCGTCCCGACCTGATGGCGACGTCGGTCGCCGGGGTCGTCCTCGTCGGCACGTCGGCCTCCGATCTCGTCCGCGGAGCGATGGGATCGATCACCGACATCATCCGTCCGCGTCTGGGGTCACTGCGGTCGGCCGCCGAGCGCGTCGACCGCCTCCGCAAGGCGGTGCTCGCGAGCCCGACCGACCTGCGGGGCGCCGTCGTGCGCCTCACCCAGTTCGGACCCGACGCTCCCCGCCACGTGGTCGAGCACGTCGTGCATCTCGCCGAACGGGCGTCCTCGGAGGTGTGGACCGACGGACTCGCCGGTTTGCTCGAGACCGACCTTCGGCACGTCCTGCCCCGCATCCGCATGCCCGCGCTCGTGGTGGTGGGGGAGCACGATCGCGTCACGCCCCCCTCGAGCGCCGTCGAGCTCGCCGCCGCGCTCCCCGACGGCCGGTTCGTGGTGCTCGACGGCGCGGGCCACATCGCGATGATGGAGCGACCGGTCGAGCTCGATCGAGAGATCCGTGCGTTCGCCCGGGCCGTGCTCGTCGGTGGCCACGCCCCGCGGCTTCGGCGGCGACGAGCCTCGAAGGGGCGTGGCGGCCCATGACACGCTCGCTCGCGGAGGCCGCCGCCGAGGCCGCGGGGTGCACGAGATGTCGCCTCGCGGAGGGTCGCACGCAGGTCGTCTTCGGCGCGGGGGATCCCGATGCGGACCTGATGTTCATCGGGGAGGGGCCCGGGTTCCACGAGGACAAGCAGGGTGAGCCGTTCGTCGGCGCCGCGGGTCAGCTGCTGAACCGCGTGCTGGGGGAGATCGGGCTCACGCGTGAGCAGGTGTACATCGGGAACATCGTCAAGTGCCGGCCGCCGGGGAACCGCGATCCGCGGCCCGACGAGATCGAGGCGTGCACGCCGTGGCTGGTCGAGCAGGTCTCCTTGATCCAGCCGCGCGTGGTCGTGACCCTCGGCAACTTCGCCACGAAGTTCGTGCTGAACACGGAGACCGGCATCACGCGCCTCCGGGGACAGGTGCACGATTGGCACGGACGCACCGTGATCCCGACGTTCCACCCGGCCGCGATCCTGCACGGCGGCGGCGAGAAGTCGCGGCAGTTCCAGCTGTTGCTCGAGGACTTCCGGCTCGTGCGGTCCACGCTGGACTCCACGTCGCGACCCCTACCCGACCCCGACCGGCCCGGAGCGGCCGTCGATGCCACGGTGCCTCCTCCGGGCGTGATCGCGCTCCCCGACAGCGAGCCGCGGTCGGCCGACGACGATCAGCTGGAGCTGTTCTGACGTGCGCGTCGACGTGCGCACCTCCTCGGCGGACGAGACGCGCGAGGTGGGCGAGGCGATCGCCTCGCTGCTGCGCGCGCGCGATGCGGTCGTGCTCACGGGGGAGCTCGGGGCCGGGAAGACGACCTTCGCGCAGGGCGTCGCTCGGGGATTGGGCATCGAGGAGCCGGTGTCGTCGCCGACGTTCACCCTCGTGAAGGAGTACTCGGGCATCCTCGACCTGGCCCACGTCGACGTCTACCGCCTCGACCGCATACAGGACGTGATGGATCTGGGTCTCGACGAGCTCGGGGCCGGCGAGGACGTGCTGCTCGTGGAGTGGGGCGACACGATCGAGGAGCTCCTGCCCGACGAGCGGCTCCGCATCGAGCTCACGACCGGTGCGGGTTCCGGCGTCGACGACGAGCGCTCGATCGCGATCTCGGCGACGGGGGCGGGGTGGGCCGAACGATTCGCCTCGCTCGAGGCCGCCGTGATGCCCTGGGTGGTCGCGCCGTGATCGTCGTCGGCATCGAGACGAGCACCCCGCAGACGTCGGTGGCGATCGGCACCGAGAACGAGATCCTGGCGAGGGCGAGCATCGCCGGCGCGGCACGGCAGGAGTCCGTGACGCCTCTGCTGCACCAGCTGCTCGGTGGGAGCGACCTGACGCTGTCGCAGGTGGGCGGGATCGCGGTGGGGATCGGCCCCGGGTTGTTCACGGGACTGCGGGTCGGGGTCGAGACGGCGAAGACGCTCGCGCAGGTCGCAGGGGTGCCGATCGTCGGCCTCACGAGCCTCGATGCGCTGGCGTTTGCGGTCCGATACTCGTCCCGGCGCATCGCCG
>JBGGNG010000104.1:0-3458 GCA_041287635.1 Actinomycetota bacterium
CGGAGGTCCCTGCCTAGTGGTGCAACAAGACCACGCCCAGAGTGGCCACCCGGTTCACGGACGACCATGGCCCTGGCCTAGACTCCGCGCCATGACGACCTATCCGCTTTCCGCTGAGGACCGCGAGATCCAGGAGCGCGCTCGTCGCTTCGTCGACGAGGAGCTGATCCCGTGGGAGGAGCACGCCGAAGCCAACGGCGGCCACATCCCCGAGGACGAGCGCGCGAAGCACCACGATCGAGCCCTCGAGCTCGGCTTCTACGCGATGAACATGCCGAAAGAGCTCGGCGGCACCGGCATGACCACCCTGCAGCAGGTGCTCGTCTCCGAGCAGATCGGGCGGGTCACGAACGCCCTCGGCTGGTGCGTCCATACCCCGCCCGCGTGGGCACCGGCCGTCGTCGACGACCTCCAGATGCAGACGTGGATCCTGCCGACGATCCGCGGTGAGCAGCACGAGTGCTACGCGATCACCGAGGCTGGCGCCGGCAGCGACGTCGATGCGATCGAGGCCACCGCGCGCCGCGACGGCGACGGGTACGTGCTGAACGGCGAGAAGATGCACGTCACCTCGTTCAACGGCGCGACCTACTGCTTCTTCCAGGCGAAGATCGTCGGTGGACCCCACGAGGGCGAGCACGCGATGTTCTTCGTCGACAAGGAGACGCCGGGCGTTCGACTCGTTCGCGAACCGGCCTACACCCACACGTACTCCGACACGCACGCGATCGTCGCGTTCGAGGACGTGCGCGTGCCTGCCGCCAACCTCGTCGGCCAGGAGGGCGACGGCATGGCGTTCACGTACGAGTGGTTCCGCTACGAGCGGCTGATGATCGCCGCTCGCTGCTGCGGTGCCGCCGAGCGTCTGATCGACGAGGCCACCGCGTTCGCGCAGCAACGCGTGCAGTTCGGTACGCCGATCATCGAGCACCAGGCGATCTCGCACATGCTCGCCGACTCGCTCACCGAGCTCTGGGCGGCGCGCCTGATGACCTATCGGCTCGCCGAGAACGTCGACGCCGGCGTCGACGTGAAGATCCAACACGGCCAGTGCTCGATGGCCAAGCTCTACGCGAGCGAGATGGCCGGCCGCGTCGCCGACCGCGCCGTGCAGATCTTCGGCGGCCGCGGCTACATGCGCGAGAACGTCGCCGAGCGCTTCTGGCGAGAGTTGCGCGTCGATCGCATCTGGGAGGGCACCAGCGAGGTGCAGCGCAACATCGTCGCCGACCAGTTGCAGAAGCGAGGCGCCCAGGCGCTCGTCGGCTGACCTGATCGACTCAGCCGTTGAGCACGGCCGCGTCGTCGCGCATCCAGGTCAGCACGACCTGGTCGCCCTGCTGCACGCTCGAGGAACGATCGTCGCTCAGGCGATGCACGATGAGCCGCTTGCCGATGGCTGTGTCGACGTGGAACTGGGTCAGCGTGCCTAGGTAGACGACCTGGGCGACGGTGCCCGACAGGCGCGACCCGCCGTTCGCCGAGGCGTCGCCGGTCGTGAGATCGACACGCTCCGGGCGGACGGCCACGAGCTGCGACGATCCCACCCCCGCGTCGGTCCCCGTGGGGCCGACCGGCACGACGATGCGGTCCCGCTCGTTCACCCGCATCACGAGGTCCTCGCCGGCCACCTCGTCGACGCGCACGTCCATCGCGTTCAGCACCCCGACGAAGTCCGCGACGAACGGCGTCGCCGGTTGCTCGTAAACCTCGCGGGGCTTGCCGAGCTGCTCGATCACACCCTGGTTCATCACCGCGATGCGGTCGCTCATCGACAGCGCCTCGTCCTGGTCGTGCGTGACGTAGACGAACGTGGTCCTCAGCTCGTGCTGGATGCGCTTGAGCTCGAGCTGCATCTGCTTGCGGAGCTTCACGTCGAGGGCCCCGAGCGGCTCGTCGAGGAGCAGCGCCGCCGGCTGGTTCACGAGCGCACGGGCGAGCGCGACACGCTGCTGCTGCCCTCCCGAGAGTTGGCCGGGTTTGCGCTGCTGCAAGCCGCCGAGCCCGACGATCTCCAGCATCTCCGCGACGATCGCCGAGCGGTCACCCTTCGGCACCTTCTTGAGCTTCAGCCCGTACTCGACGTTGCGCTCGACGTTCATGTGCGGGAACAGCGCGTAGTGCTGGAAGCACATGTTCACCTCGCGCCTGTTCGGCGGCACCCCGACGACGTCGACCCCGCGCAACAGGATCGTGCCCTCATCGGGCTCCTCGAAGCCGGCGATCATGCGCATCGTCGTCGTCTTGCCGCACCCCGACGGGCCGAGCAGCGTGATGAACTCGCCTTCGGCGACGTCGAGCGAGATGCCGTCGACGGCGCGCACGTCGCCGAAGGACTTGCGCACGCCCTGGATGCTGATCGCGACGCCGTCGCTCATGACACCGCCACCTCCTCTTCGTCGAAGACGGCAGCACCGGCCTCGAGCCGCCGGTCCGTGACCTTGCGCAGTACCTCCGACACGATCACCACGGTCGCCGAGATCACGAGGATCACGACGGCCACGGCGATCACGGCCGGCAGCCGTCGCGGTAGCCGCAGCTGCGAGTACAGGTAGACGGGGAAGGTCACCTGGTCGCCGGCGACGAACGACGCGACCACCACCTCGTCGAACGAGATCACGAAGCTCAGCAGGAATGCCGAGAAGATCGCCGGCAGCATCAGGGGCCACGTGATCTGGCGGAACGTCGTGAACCAGCCGGCACCGAGGTCTCGGGACGCCTCTTCCAGCGATGGTGGGATGCGCTCGAGACGCGGCACGAGCGTGAGGATCGCGAACGGCAAGGCGATCACGATGTGGCCGATCGCGATCGTGAGTCCCGAGAACGGCATGCCGATCGTGTTGAAGAGGATCAGCAACGCGGTGCCGAGCACCACCAGCGGGATCACGAGCGGAGCCAGCATGACGCCCGAGACGAGTCCCTTGGCGAAGAACCGGCGCCGGACGAGCGCGATCGACGCGGGGATCGCGAGCACCGTGGTGACGATCGCGGTCAGCCCCGCCACCCACAGGCTCATGCGCAGGGCATCGGTGATCTCGGTGTTGCCCACGAAGGTCTGGTACCAGCGCAGGGTGAATCCTTCCCACGGGAAGGAGACGAGCTCTCGGTCGTTGAACGAGAAGATCACGAGGATCACGAGCGGTGCGTACAGGAAGACGACGAGGACCCAGAACGTCACCCAGAGCCAGCGACGCCCGGCGTTCGAGACGGCGACGTTCATTCCGCCACGTTCCGCACGTCGAGGAAGCGACCGAACACCGCGAGCAGCACCGCGACCGCGAAGATCAGGAACATCGCCATCGCCGAGCCGAACTGCCAGTCGAGGCCGGCGGTGAACGCCGACTGGATCGCGCTCCCGAACATGAAGCCACCCGGTCCACCCACGAGCTGCGGGGTGACGTACTCGCCGATCGTCGGGATGAACACGAAGATGAACCCCGCGACGACGCCGGGCAGCG
>JBGGNG010000105.1:0-6122 GCA_041287635.1 Actinomycetota bacterium
CGCGACAGCCGCGCTCCGTCGATGATCGACGCGTGATTCAGCCGGTCCGAGACGATCACGTCCTCCTTCGCGAGGATCGCCGCCACCGTGCCCGCGTTCGCGGTGAATCCGGACTGGAACATCAGGGCCGCCTCCGCGTGCTTGAAGGCCGCGAAACGCGCTTCGAGCTCGCGGTGCATCGTCATCTGCCCCGCGATCGTGCGCACCGCGCCCGACCCGGCCCCGAACTCCATCGCCGCGTTGGCAGCCGCCTCGTTCATGCGCGGGTGGCTCGCGAGCCCCAGGTAGTTGTTCGAGGCGAGATTGATCACGTCCCGCCCGTCGTAGCGGGCGCGCGCTCCCTGCGGCCCTTCCAGCGTGCGTGGGTGCAGCAACAGCCCGTCGCGCTCGAGCACCGCGAGCTCATCCTTCAGGTAGTCGAGCGTGCCGGACATCGGATGCCTCGCTTCCTCGGTCGTCACACCGGATCCCGGCTCGGTCTCCGGCTCCCGGCTTCTCGAGGCGAACCCTACCCGGCGAAGCTCGTGCGTAGGATGACCGCATGAGGATCAGGGCCTTCCTCGCCGACGGCGTGCAGGCGGTCGAGGGCAAGCTCTACGTGCTCGGCGCCGGCTGGAACCGCCTCGCGACGCGCCGGTTCCCGACCCGCCACGACCGGATCGGGATCGGCGCCCTCATCGTGCTGGAAGCTGGCGATGCCGGCCGGCACGCGCTCGATCTCCGCCTCCTCGACCCGCACGACGAACCGGCCGCCCTCGCGACCGATGGGGACGGTCACGCCAAGCAGGCGATCCGCATCGGCTTCGGAGCGAACGAAGCGACCGACGGCTTGGACGAGACGATCGTGCCACTCGCGCTGAACCTCGACGGGCTGGTCTTCAGGGAACCGGGGACGTACGCGTTCGAGCTCCGCATCGACGAGGGCGAACCCGAGCGCCTCGCGTTCAAGGTCGACCTTGCGGTCGAACGGGAGGACGCTCGCCTCCCCGAAGGGGGCTCCACCTCCCTACGCACCGCGACCGAGGCCGGGTACCTCTAGTCGGTCGTGTGGGCGGACGTTGCCGGATCGGGCGCGAGGATGACCTTGCCAGATCGACCGGACGCCGTCGTATCGAACGCTTCCTGCCAACGATCGAGGCCGAATCGATGCGTGATCACGGGTGAGACGTCGACCCGACCCGTCGAGAGCAGCGTCGTCGTCTGCTGCCACGTGCGGAACATCTCCCGGCCGGTGATGCCCTGCAGCCTCGCCTCCTTGAAGATCACCTGATCGTTCAGGTCGAGCGTGACCGAGGCGTCGGGCAGCCCAAGGAGCGACATACGCCCGCCACGGGCGAGCATGCGCGTCCCCTGATCGATCGCACGCTCGTTCCCGCTCATCTCCAGCACGACCTCGACACCCACGCCCTTCGTCTGCTCGAGGACCGCCGCCACTGGATCGACCTCGGTCGGATCCAGCAACACGTCCGCACCCATCTCCGACGCCTTCCCGCGTCGGTAGCCGTTGGGCTCGATCGCGATCACCTCGAACGCGCCCAGGGCCCGAACCACGCCGACGGCGAACATGCCGATCGGACCGCATCCGATCACAGCGACCGAGTTCGTGGCGATGTCCTCCCCACCACCGGTGCCGAACGCCGCGTGCACCGCGTTGCCGAACGGCTCCATGATCGAAGCGACGTCGGGATCGATGCCCTCGCCGACGACCCACGCGTTCTGAGCGGGCAGCACGACGTACTCCGCGAACGCGCCCTCCGTGTCGACCCCCAGGATCCGCAGGTTCTCGCAGATGTGCGCGCGGCCCGTCTGACACGTCGTGCAGTGCCCGCACGCGATGTGGGTCTCTGCGGCGACGAATGCGCCCGGATGCAGATGGTGCACCTCGTCGCCCACGGCGTGGACGGCGCCCGCGACCTCGTGGCCGAAGGTCATGGGCACGTCTCGCACGCGTCGGTCTGCCCACTCGTTCCAGTCGAGCATGTGCAGGTCGGTGCCGCAGATCGACGCGCCGTGGACCCGGACGAGGACCTCGTCGTCGCCCGGTTCGGGGATCGGGACCTCGACGAGCTCCGCGCCGGGCCCTCGGGCGATCTTCCGCAGCGCCCGCATCGTTCCGCTCACGCCCGAAGGGTACCCTGCACCGGGAACCGATCCGACACCGAGTTGCGTCAGAGCCTCACCCGACGTGGAAGGACGGCCCGTGCAGCTTCGATGGATCGCTCTCGTCGCGCTGACGACCACCCTGTTCGGCGCGGCATGCGCCGACCCATCGACAGGCGGCGGCGGTTCCTCGTCACCGTCGATCGCCCACGGGACCGCCCCCGAGGATCTGTTGCTTCGATGGGGGTACGAGGGTGGGTTCACACCGCCGGAGTACCAGCTCACGAACCTGCCCTCGTTCTCGCTGTACGGGGACGGCACGATCGTGCGACCGGGTCCACAGATCGAGATCTATCCCGGACCCGCGGTGCCCGCGCTCGAGGCCGTGCACGCCGACGAGGAGGCCATCGCCTCGATCCTCGACGCCGCTTTCGAAGCAGGCCTCGACACCGTCGGCGACCTGACCGACATGGGCTCGGTCGGCGTCGCCGATGCCCCCGAGACGGTCTTCACGCTCCGGGCAGGTGGCGTCGATCGGGCCGTGCGCGTGTACGCGCTCGGTGAGCTCAGCGGCAAGCCGCCGGGGATGCCCGAGGAGGAGTGGGAGGCGAGGCAGGCGCTGCTCGAGCTGATCGATCGGCTCGGCTCGCTGGAGACCTGGCTGCCCGAGGGCTCGATCGGGGCGAGCGACGCGTACGACGTGACCGGCGTCCGTGCCTTCGTCTCGCGGTATCGGGGCCAGGCCGACCTGCCGCAACCGGAGATCGAGTGGCCGCTCGACACGCCACTGCGAGACCTGGGTGAGGACGCCGGCGCCGGCTACCGGTGCGTGGTCGTGACCGACCCCGACTGGACCGGACGCCTCGAGCCTTCGGCCACGCAGGCGAACCAACTCACACCCTGGACGAGCGGAGGGCGTCGGTACGCCATCGCGTTCCGCCCGCTGCTGCCAGACGAGGTCACCTGCTGAGAACCCCTCCACGGGTTGGCAAAGCGTTCAAGCTGGCTCGGCCGCAGGCCGATGTACTCGAGGTCGGCATGGATCCGGCGATCGACGCGCGAACAGGCAGGCGGCGTGACCTTCGACAACGAGACAACGCAGACGACCCCCGAGGCAGTGACGGCCCAGCAGGGCTTCTTCCCTTCGGCCATGGTCGCTCCCCCTGGCCTGGACAGCGGCCTCTCCGACCTGCAATCGCAGCTGCAGGATCTCGAGGTCCGCTACCGGGGCCTCATCGATCGGCTGCCTGCGATCGTGTACATCGACGGCATCGGGATCGACGATCCGATGGTCGACGTGAGCCCCGGCATCGAGATCCTCTTCGGGGTCTCGAGGGAGGAGTGGCTCACCCGCAGGTCCAGCTGGGTGGACGTGGTGCATCCCGACGACCGCGCCCGTGTGGTGGCCGCGAGCGACCATTCGACGACGACCGGCGAGCCCTTCCATCTCGAGTACCGAGCGATCCACCGAGACGGCCGCGTGATCTGGGTCAAGGAAGACAGTGTGCTGGTCCGCGACGAGCACGGCACGCCGATGTACTGGCTCGGGATGATGCGTGACGTCACCGACGACGTCGCCACGAGGGGGCAGCTCTTCGAGGCACGCACGAAGTACGGAGCCCTCGTCGAGCAGATCCCGGCGATCGTCTACCAGGACCTGGCCGACGAGAACTGGACCACCGTGTACGTGAGCCCACAGATCGCCACGATCCTCGGTGTCGATCCCGCGGAGTACGTGGGCGACAGCACCCTGTGGGTCGACCTGATGCATCCCGACGACCGCGCGCGCACGATCGAGGCCGTGGAGCGAGGGATCGAAGCCGGCGAGCCGTACTCGATCGAGTACCGCATGATCGCCCGTGACGGGCGGCTGGTGTGGTTCCGTGACTCTGCGGTGGTCCTGAACGACGCCGAGGGCCGGCCGGCGATGGTGCAGGGCGTGATGCTGGACATCACCGAGGGGAAGGCCGCCGAGGAGCACATCGCCTACCTCGCGTACCACGACAAGCTGACGGACATGCCGAACCGGGCGATGTTCGACGAGCTGCTCGACCTCTCGCTGGCCCGCGCCCACCGCAACGGACTCGGGGTCGCGGTGATCTCGGTCGACCTCGACGACTTCAAGCTCGTGAACGACTCGCTCGGCCACGAGATGGGCGACGAGCTGATCAAGGTACTGGCCGACCGGATCCGCGAGGCCACCCGGGACACCGATCTGGTGGCGCGGCCCGGCGGTGACGAATTCCTCGTGCTCCTCGCCGACCTCGACATGACCCCGCCCCTGCCCGGCGGCCAGGACGGCGGCTCGATCGCCGCTGAGGCGGTCTCGGTTCGCATCCAGGAGGCGATGCGGGCACCGTTCGAGATCGCCGGCACCGAGCTCTACCTCACGGCGAGCCAGGGCATCGGGGTGTTCCCCCACGGCGCCGAGGACGCGGTGTCGCTGCTCAAGAACTCCGAGACCGCGATGTTCGAGTCCAAGAAGATCGGACCGGGCGGTTTCGTGGTGCATACGAGGAAGACCGGCGACGCGATGAGCCGGCTGTCGATGTCGACCCGCCTGCGCAAGGCCGTCGAACAGAAGCAGTGGATGCTGCACTACCAGCCGCTGATCGAGCTCGACTCGGGCCGTATGTACGGCGTCGAGGCGCTGATCCGTTGGCCGGAGCCGAACGGAGGACTCGTGCCCCCGGGAGACTTCATCCCACTCGCAGAGGAGATGGGCCTGATCGAGGCGATCGGCGACTGGGTGGTCGAGGAGATCTGCCGGCAAGACGCGCAATGGCGAGCGGAGGGCCTCGAACTGGAGCTGGGCTTCAACCTCTCACCGCGCCAGCTCTGGCAGCCCGATCTCGTGAGCAAGATGGTGGCACCGATCGTGATCGCGGGCGTGGACCCGTCGCGCGTGACGATCGAGATCACCGAGTCGACGGCGATGACCGACCCCGATCGGACGGCGGGCCTGCTGGCAGAGATGCACGAACGGGGGTTGAAGCTGGCGATCGACGACTTCGGCACCGGCTACTCCTCGCTCGCGCGGCTCAAACACATGCCGGTCGACATCCTCAAGATCGATCGATCGTTCGTGCGGGAGATCGACCTCGATCGCGACGCGGCCAGCATGGTCTCGGCGATGATCTCGCTCGCCGACAACCTCGGCATGACGCCGCTCGCCGAAGGCATCGAGACCGAGGGCGAGTGGCGGTTCCTCACCGATCGAGGCTGCACCCTGGGTCAGGGCTACTTCTTCTCCCGCCCGGTGCCGGCCGATGAGATCCTCGCGCTCCACCGACGAGCGGGGCTCACGCTGGTGGAGGGTAGCGCCAGCTAGTCCCGACTGGACTAGCGTCGACGCTTCGGCCCACGCAGGCCCGATCGGCGACCGCGGGTGCTGCCGCTGAAGACGGTCCGCGGCGGCGCGACCTTCATGCCGTCCTGCTCGAACTCAGCGTGCAGGTCGAGGCGGGCTGCCATGCGGCTCACGTCGCCAAGCTGCTCGGGAGTCACGAACGTGACACTCGTCCCCGTGCGACCAGCTCGGGCGGTACGGCCGACCCGATGGACGTAGCCCTTGTCGTCCTGCGGCGGGTCGTAGTTCACGACGAGCGTGATGTCGTCGAGGTCGAGGCCCCTCGCGGCGACGTCCGTCGCGATCAGAACACCGACGTGCTTCTCCTCGAACCGCTGCAGCGCCTTCTCTCGCGCCTGCTGGGTCATGTCGCCGTGCATCGCGACCGTTGGCAGCCCCTGGGCACGCAACTGCCGCGCCAGCGAATCCACTGCCCGCTTCGTGTTCACGAAGACGAGCGTCAGGCCGTCGGGCTCCTCGCCCCGAGCGAGCTCGATCAACTTCATGAGCTTCTCGTGCGAGCCGACCGGCACGAACCGGTGATCGGCTTCCTCGACGGTCTTGCCTTCGGATTCGATCTCGTGGCGCACGGGGTCGCGCGTGTACACCTCGGCGATGCGACCGACGGCGCCGTCGAGGGTCGCCGAGAAGAACATCGTCTGGCGATCCTTCG